>DAHUYK010000076.1 GCA_027315245.1 Vulcanimicrobiota bacterium
GGCGACGAACTGGCGCTCCTGCCGCCGAGTGGTGGAGGATGATGTTCGCAATTTCAGCGCAGCGCATCGACGTCGGCGACGTGGAGCGCTGCGTGCGGGACGAGAAGTACGGCGGCATCGTCACGTTCATCGGCGTCGTGCGCGCGACGGCGGAGGACGGACGCGCGGTTGAGGCCTTGGAGTACGAGACCCATGCGCCGATGGCGGTTGCCGAGTTCGAACGCATCGCGTGCGAAGTGCAAGAACGGCATGGCGACCTGCGCATCGCAATGTCGCATCGAGAAGGCCGGCTCGCGGTCGGCGAGGTGGCAGTCGTCGTCGCCGTCGCGGCGCCGCACCGCGCGACCGCATTTGCCGCCTGCGCGCAGGCCGTCGACGCGCTCAAGTGCCGCGCGCCGATCTGGAAGAAGGAACGCTACCGTGACGGCAGCGATCGCTGGCGCGAGAACGTGTCGTGAACCTCGCGCTGGAACGCGTGCGAGCCAATCGAAACGACATCGCCTACCTGCACTACTCCCCGCGCCGCGCGCGCGGCATCGCTATCGTGGCGGCACACGGCTATTCGTCGTCGAAGCAGAATCTCGATCCCCTCTGTGCTTTTCTCGCTGCGCATGGAGTCGATCTCTTCAGCCTTGACTTGCCTGGGCACAAGCTGGGCGCTTCGGGTGGCCGTCTCGATACGTTCGAAGACGCGCTCGACGCGATGCATGCGGTCGTGCGCGTTGCGCGCGAGCGTTGCAGCGACCCGTTCGTGCTCGGCCACAGCCTCGGTGCGCAGACGGCACTTGTCGTTGCGGGAACCGATCCTGCGGTGCGCGGCGTCGTGGCCATCGCGACGGGTTATCGTCGCCCTGTGGCCCTGGAAGCATTACAGAAGAACTTCACCGTCGATCTTCGCGCGGCGTACGTCGAGGGCGCATCGCTTCCGGCGCTCTTTGCCGGTATGGACGAACGACTCGACGCAAAGATGCCGCTCCTGGCCGGACGTCAGGCTCTCTTCGTTCTTGCAGAACAGGACGCGATGGTGACGCAGCGGAGCGTTCTCGAACTCTACGAGCGGGCTCCCGAACCCAAGCGATTAGCGCGTGTCGCGAGCAATCACACGAATGCCGCCGAGCAGGCCCGGAGCGCAGTGCTCCAGTGGTTGAGAGACGTTGCGTCGCTATAGCCGTCATCTGCTCATCCCCGAAGTCGGTCTGGCTGGACAGAAGCGCCTGGCGGCTTCGCGTGCTCTCGTCGTCGGTGCGGGCGGCCTCGGTTCGCCCGCGCTGCAATACCTTGCAGCAGCCGGCGTCGGGCGCATCGGCATCGTGGACGACGACGTCGTCGACGAGACGAATTTGCAGCGCCAGACGATCTTCGCCAACGCGGATATCGGCCGCGCGAAGGCGCTCGCTGCCGCGGATCGCGTTCAAGCCATCAACCCGGAGATCGCCGTGGATGCACTGGCGACACGCTTTGACGAAGGCAACGCGCGAACGATTACGGCGCTCTACGACGTCGTTCTCGACTGCACGGACCGCTTCCCGACCCGCTATCTCGTGAACGATGCATGTTATCTCGAAAGCAAGCCAGACGTGCACGCGTCGATCTTCCGCTTCGAAGGGCAGATCGGCGTCTTCACTCGCCAGGGTCCGTGCTACCGCTGTCTCTATCCGGAGCCGCCGCCCGCCGGGAGCGTGCCGACATGCGCTGAGGGAGGCGTGCTCGGCGTTCTTGCCGGAATCGTCGGCGCATGGCAAGCGAACGAGGCGCTCAAGCTCTTGCTCGGCATCGGCGCTCCGCTCGTCGGACGCCTCCTCCTCGTGGACGCCCTCGGAGGGCAATCACACGAAGTTCGCTTCGAACGCGATACGCAGTGCGTGCTCTGCGGGAACGAACCAACCGTGTTCGATGCACGCGAGATGGCGTACGAGGAGGCAGAAGATCCGGCCTTGGAAGAAGTCGACGCCGAGCAACTCGATGCAGCCCTGCGTGACTGGACGCTGCTGGACGTCCGCGAAACGCACGAGCGGGTGCTAGGAAGCGTCGACGGCGCGGTGCTCATTCCCGCAAGCGAACTCGAAGCACGCCTGCACGAACTCGACACTGCTCGACGGTACGTCGTTGCGTGCCGCGTCGGCGCGAAGTCGCGTTGGGCAGTGCGCCGGATGCGCGACGCTGGCTTCACGCGCGTGCGGCATCTGCGCGGAGGCCTTTTAACGTACGCCGCCCGCCACGAGGAGTTCGGATTTTTTTGACGAGCGAGACAATGCCGCGCAGGCCGTTCGGCGCTACCGGCGCCGGCGTCCCCATCATCGGACAGGGCACGTGGGACATCCCCGAGCGAGGCGCTGCGAGCGCGCAGGCCATCGCTGCGCTTCGCCGCGGGATCGAACTCGGCATGACGCATCTCGATACCGCCGAGATGTACGGTGCGGGACGAGCCGAGGAAATTCTCGGCGAAGCAATCGCACCTTTCCCGCGTGACGCCCTCTTCGTCGCAAGCAAGGTGCTGCCATCGAACGCGACGTTCAAGGGCACGCTCGCCGCGTGCGAGCGTTCGCTGCGCAGGCTGAAGGTCGACTACCTCGACCTCTACCTCCTGCACTGGCCATCGGAACATCCGCTCGAGGAGACGATGCGCGCGCTCGAAGGGCTCGTCGAAGCGGGCAAGACCCGCTTCATCGGCGTGAGCAACTTCGAGCCCGGCGAGATGGAGCGCGCCGCCTCGTACCTGCGCGCGGTGCCTCTGGCTTGCAATCAAGTGCTCTATCATCTGCGCGAACGCGGTGTCGAACGCCGATTGCTGCCCGCCGCACGCGCTGCGCGCGTTGCAGTCGTCGCCTACACGCCCTTTGGCCGAGGCGCGTTCCCGCGCGACGCGGTTCGGCCGGACGGCGTGCTCGGCCGCATCGCCGCCAAGCACGCGACGACGGCGCGTTGCGTCATGCTCGCGTTCATTACGCGTCAGCCCAATGTTTTTACGATTCCCAAGGCATCGAAGATCGAGCACGTCGAGGAGAATGCGCGCGCAGGCTCGCTCGTGCTCAACGCCGACGACGTCGCGGCCATCGACGCCGCGTTCCCGGTGGGAGATGACGGACCCCTCGCGACGCTCTAAGGCGGCCGTCCTCGCTATCGTGCGCGAGGCGGTCGGCCCGTGCAGCATTCGCGTCGCTTCTGCGGATGCCGGCGAGACGACGCGCGTGCGTCTGCGCCGCTCCTTCGCCCGGGGCGACGTGGCGACGTGGGGGTACGACGAAGCGCGAGCAGCTCGTGCCGTCGACGCGCGTACGGTCCTGGAATCCGCTCGCAGTGTCATCTGCGTTGCAATCGCCTACGCAACGCGAGAACCGGTACGCGCGCCGCTCGAGGGCCGCGTCTCTTGCTACGCCTGGTCGCTCGACTACCATCGAACGCTCGTCGCGATGCTCGAGAAGGCTGCAGCGGGCATCGACGCGTACGCGGGCGCACACGTGACGGCCGTCGTGTGTGACACGAAGCCGCTCGCGGAACGCGCGTTTGCGGCCGGTGCCGGGCTGGGGTGGGTCGGAAAGCACACGAACCTCATCACGCCGGAGGCAGGCTCCTTCGCATTTCTGGGAGAGATCGTCACCGCGCTCGAGTTAGCATCCGACGCTCCGCTGCGCAAAGATTGCGGACGTTGTACGCGCTGCGTCGACGCGTGTCCGACCGGTGCGCTGCGCGGCGATTACACGATCGATGCGACGCGCTGCATCTCCGATCTCACCCAGCGGACGGACGGGATACCGCGTCCAATGCGCGCGTTGGTGGGAACGTGGGTCTGGGGATGCGACCTTTGCCAGTGGGTCTGTCCGCCGACGCAGCGCGCGGCAATCGCCGGCGGGCCCGCTTTCGAGCCGGTGAGCCGGCGTACGGCGGCGCCCGACCTGATGAGCCTCTTGCGCCTGCGCAGCGGCGAGTATCGCCGCGACTACGAGCCGACCGCAATGGGCTGGCGCGGCGCGGCGGTGCTGCGGCGTAACGCAGCGGTGGCCCTGGGCAACCTGCTCGATCGCGCGGCGGTGCCCGCACTCGCCGACGCGCTGGAACACGATCCGCATCCCATGGTGCGCGGCCACGTCGCCTGGGCGCTCGGACGCATCGGCTCGCCACCAGCCATCGGCGCATTGCGGACGCGCCGCCCGAAGGAGGGAGATCCGGGCGTGCGAGAGGAGATCGACGCTGCGATGACTGCGCAAGCATGATTGCAGGGCTCGCGCTTTCGGCGCTTCTCGATAAGATGACCGCGGTCAACCCCGGCCTTGCGACGTACACCGCGACGCTGCACGCGAAGATCCGTCTTACGTCTTTTCCATTCGTGCAGACGGAGATCGCCGGCACGATCTATCGCCGCGAGCCGAACGACGAGAAGCTCGTCGTGACGAGCGGTCTTCCCGCGGTTGCGCATCAGTTCGCCAACCTCTACCCCCGCATCGTCAGCCCAGCTGCATGGCCACAAACGTTCGCCGTGACGGAGACGAACGAGAACGGCGGCAGCGCGCGGCTGCACTTGGTTCCGCGCACCCGGGGAAACGTCGAGAGCATCGACGTCGAGGTCAATGAACGCACCGGGCTCATTGCGCGCTTACGTTGGAACTATCGTAATGGCGGATACGCTGAGATGACTGAGCAGTACGGCGTCATCGACGGCGACGAGCTCCCCGTCGCGCAGCAAGGCCACATCGACGAACCCGGCTATACCGCCGACATCGACGCAGCGGTCGTCGATTACCGGCTCAACGTTTCGCTGCCAAGCGGTATCTTCGCACAGTGATCCTCTGCCGCTTCACAAGCGATCTGCGATTGGAAGACCACGCCGCGCTCGCTGCGGCGGCAGAGCACGGCGCGGTGCTTGCGGTGCTCGTGCTCGACGCACAAACCGTACAACGGATGCGGCGCTCGCCTCGGCGCGCGGCATTCTACGCGCGCGCCGTCAGCTCGCTCGACGCCGCGCTTCGCGAGCGCGGCAGCGCGCTTGTCGTGCGGCGAGGCGATGTAGAGCGAACGCTTCACGCGCTCCTACGCGAGACCGGTGCGCGCGGCGTCGTCTGGAGTGCTCGTTACGACGCGCCCGGGATGCGGGCCGATGAAGCCCTGCGTACTTCGCTCGAAGAGGCTGGGTACGTCGCGCAGTGCGTTCACGACGCGGCTGCGATACCCCCCGAGGGGATCGAGCGCGACGACGGCACGACGGGATACCGTTCCTTCGCGCCCTACTTCGACCGGTGGCGCGAGACGAGCGTTGCATCATACGACGTCCCTATCTTCCTTCGTTTCACGACGGCGTCGGGTGCGTCGGAGCCGTTGCCGTCGGACGACGAGCTGGGCAGCGGCGAAGCCGTCCCGGATGCGACGCCGGCGGATGCTTTTGCGCGGCTTTCGCGCTTTCTCCAGGGCGACGCCCGCGCATACGCAGCCGCGCGGAACGCCCCCGCGCAAGACGCGACGTCTCACCTTGCCGCGCCGCTGTCGTTCGGCGTCGTTTCGATGCGAACCGTCGTACGAGCGACGCGTGAAGCGCTGGAGAACCCCTTCTTGCTGAGCGAGGAGCGGCGATCGCTGCGGCTCTTCGCGCGCTCGCTGGCGTTGCGCGACTTCTTTCTCGCTCTATCGTACTTTCATCCCGAAACGGAAGAGCTGCCGCTGCAAGAGCGGATGCGAGCCTTTGCATCTGCAGCCGAACACCCAGCGCTGCGCGCGTGGCGTGCCGGCGAGACGGGATTCCCGCTCGTCGACGCCGGCATGCGCCAGCTCGTGCAGACGGGCTGGATGCATCCTCACGTGCGCGCCGTTGCAGCGTCGTTTCTCTGCTTCGACCTCGGTCTCGATTGGCGTGTCGGACGCGATGCCTGGGACGCGCTGCTCGTGGAAGACGACCCCGCCGTCGCAACGGGCAACTGGCAATGGATCGCCGGTGTCGGCGCCGATCTCGTGCAGCACCCTCGCATCTACAATCCGCTGCGACAGCAGCATCGCATCGATCCCGACGGGCGTTACGTGCGCAGATGGATACCCGAACTGCAGCATGTGCCGCTCGGCCGCGACGGTTCGAGCGCTCCGATGCTGCCCCTGTACGAAGGAAGCACCTATCCGGCGCCCGTGGTCGACCACGCAACGGCCGCGCGTGCCTTTCTTCAGCGTTATCACGCATTTACGGCCTCCGAGCACGTGACCGAAGAGGGTTCCGCGGCGCTCCGGGGTTAAGCTCCCGTGCGCATGACGCGCCGCGCTACGATCGAACGACTCGCCCGCGAAGCGCGCCCCTACTACGGGCGTATCAGCGTCGCGCTCGTCCTCGGAACGCTGGCTGGCGTTCTGACGCTCGTCGCGCCGTGGGCATTCGGCGCGATCATTGGCCGCGTTCTCGCGCCGCCCCCAGGTCACGCACCGGACGTCGGCATCTTGTACGTCGGCCTCGCGGCGACGTTCGTCGCGCAGTTGCTTGCAAATCTCGCAACGTACTATCAGACGTATCTCACCGCTTGGAGCGGTCAGCATCTCATCGCGCGCTGGCGCGTCGCGCTCTTCACGCGCGTCCTCAACCTACCGCTGGGAGAGTTTGACCGCTGGCGTCCAGGCGAACTCATCGCACGCTTCAGCAACGATCTGCAGCTCATGACCGACGCCGTCAGCGTGTCGCTGCCGCAGTTCGTCGTCGCCGTCGTGACGTTCGTCTCTTCCTTTGCGATGATGATTTACCTCGATTGGCTCCTGACGATTACCCTCGTCGTCGTCGCGCCGATCGTCTCTTTCGCCGTCTCGAAGTTCCAGGGATTGATCGCCGCCAGCACCGTGCACACGCAGGAACGCGTGGCGGACCTCTCTGCGAATCTCACGGAGGTCCTCGCCGGGCAGCGCGTCGTCAAGGCGTTCGGCGGCGAGGAGTACGAGATTCGGCGTTTCCGCCATTCGAACGAAGCGTTCTTCAGCGCGTACATGAAGCTGACGCAGTTCATCCAAACGCAGCCGCTCGTCGTATCGACGATCATGGTGACGGCGGTCGTCATCATCATGTGGCTCTCGGTACGCGAAGTGCTCGTCGGGCGCTTGACGACCGCGCACGTCTTCCAGTACTGGCTCTTGCTCGTCAATCTGGCCAACCCACTGAACAGACTCGCTGCGTTCGTCGGCGATCTTGCGAAGTCGATCGTCGGGGCCGGGCGCGTCTTTGAAATTCTCGATCTTCCCGTCGAGACCGCCGACCGCCCGGACGCCGTCGGTCTCGACGGGCCGCGCGGCGCGGTAACATACGAGCACGTTACGTTTTCCTATGGGGCGAACGAGCCACCCGCGCTCTCCGACGTCAGCGCGGACATCGGGGCGGGAGAGGTCGTTGCGCTTGTCGGGCGCTCCGGAGCCGGTAAGACGACGCTCGTCAACTTGGTGCCGCGCTTCTACGAAGCGCAAGAAGGCGCCGTGCGCATCGATGGTATCGACGTGGCGCAGATCAAACTTGCCGACCTGCGAAGGGTCATCGGCATCGTGCCGCAAGACCCGCAGCTCCTGCGCGGGACGATTTTCCAGAACATCAAGTACGGGCGGCTAAATGCGAGCGACGACGAGGTGACGCTCGCGGCGCAGGAAGCGAACGCTCACGAGTTCATTACGTCGCTTCCCGAGGGCTATGCGACGCAGGTTGGCGAGCGGGGGGTACGGCTTTCAGGCGGTGAGCGTCAACGCATCGCCATCGCGAGGGCGCTGTTGCGCGATCCGCGCATTCTCATCCTCGACGAGGC
>DAHUYK010000078.1 GCA_027315245.1 Vulcanimicrobiota bacterium
CCTGCCCGCTGCCCACCGCATCGTTCTCGTGACGAATCGGGGAGAGGCATCGGTGAGCAACGCCGCCATCGCGCGCACGCTGCGGCGCTGGAAGACGGCGGGTGCTGCAGTCGAGCAAATCGAACTGCGCGGCATGCCGCCGTCGCACGACGTCATCGAGCCGCTTCGGAGCGTCGCGCTCGCGCGACGCGTCTTCCCCATCGTGCTGGATGCCATCGACCCGAGTCAAGATGCGTAAGCGCGCGCGCTGCGCGTGGGCGACGACGCCGGAGATGGTGGCCTACCACGATGACGAATGGGGCCGGCCGCTGCACGACGACCGCGCCCTCTTCGAGTTTCTCGTCCTCGAGGGAGCGCAGGCGGGTTTGAGCTGGCTCACCATTCTGCGCAAGCGCGATCGCTATCGCACACTCTTCGCCGGCTTCGAGCCTGCGCGTGTCGCGCGCTTCACGCCGGCGCGCCTCGCGCGCATCCTCTGCGATCCCGGAATCGTGCGTAACCGCGCAAAGGTCGCGTCTGCCGTGACGAACGCGCGTGCATTTCTACGCGTGCGCAAAGAGTGCGGCTCCTTCGACGCGTACCTTGCGCGCTTTGCGAACCGCGAGAGAAGGCGGCGCCCCCGGCGCCAGGCCGAGATTCCCGTCACGTCGCCGCAGGCGCAGGCGCTGAGCAACGATTTGCGCGCGCGCGGCTTCACGTTCGTCGGACCGACGATCTGTTACGCGTTCATGCAGGCGGTCGGCGTCGTCGACGACCATCTCGCATCGTGCTTCGTTACGAAGGGTCGAAGGCGCCGCTGACGATCATCTCCTCGCCGATGTCACGGGCGCGGCGGTAGCGTTCGCGCGCGGCGTCGTCAAGGGCAGCGTCGGCGAGCAGGCGCTCGAGTTCGTCGTCGAAGAGCGCGCAAAGGGATGCCGGCGTCGCAGGCCCGGGATGGCGCATGCGCTGTGCGATCATCAAGCGGTAGATGCGATCGGTCGCGAGATCCTCCATGTACCCGTCGAGCAGGCTCGCGCCGCGGCCTTCGAGCACGCCGTTGCGGTAACGGATCACCGTGCGCACCGCGGCGCGCGTTCCCTCGAGCGTCGTCGTCCCGACGCCTTGTGGCGCGGGACGCAGATCCGGGCGCGTGCTCTGCAGATGTGGCCGCCGCGAACGTTGGTTGGGCGCGGGGAACTGCTCGATGGCGATCGCATTTTGATCGGGATGGCCGGTCCATGCGCCATCCATGAGGCACGACGCCTCGTTGCGCTTGTCGCGCGCGAGTACGTCGAGCGCGCGCGCGTTGAGCGCGGGATCGTCGCGGCTCGGGTAGAGCGCGGTCATGCCGCCGATGGCGAGGGCGCCGTGCTTGTGGCAAATCTCGGGCAACAGCGTACGCAAGCGCTGGAAGAACGGCACGTCGATGGGAATCGTGTTGCGGTCGGGCAGGAGCCAGCGCGAATCTTCGAACGTGTAGTGAGCGAGGCTCGCCATGTAGTCCCACCGCCCTAAGTTCAGGCCGACGGCGTAGCGCCGCAACGCGTGGAGGAACTCTTCCATTGCATAGGCGAGGGGATGCGATTCGACGAGCGCCATCGCGACGATCGATCCTGCCGGCCAACCCTTTGCGTCGATTAACGCATCGAACGCTGCGGCCCACCACGCGCCTTCCTGCGCCGACTCCGACTTCGGGATGTAGATGCAGAGAGGATGACGCAGGCGTGAACGGTCGACGCGATGCACGAGATGGGCAAGGTCGAAGAGTGCGGCGCTCGTCGCACCGGGCAGCACGCCGCGCTGGTGCAGATGCAGCCCACGCACGCGCGTCCAGACCACCGTCGTGCTCGGCACGATGCCGACGGTGCCGCGCTTGGCGTCGCAATACGTCAGCTCTCCGTACAGCGCCGCGAGAACGTTCTCGTGTCCGCGCAGCGTGTGCTCCCACGTGTTCACCATCGAGTCCTCGAGATCGAGCATCACGCCGGGCGCGCCCGCGTTGAGCATCTTGACGACGAGCTCTGCATCGTCGGCCGGACCCGTCATCTGATTGCGCTGATCGCTGCACCAGTCGGGAAGATCGATACTCCACGGACGCGTCGTCGCGTCGGAGGCAGGTGCGTACGATGGCAGCGTGCCGGCGTGCGCGTCAGCGAGGCGTTGCTGCCGTCTTGCGACGAGGCGCCGCTGCTCGGGCTCGAACCGATCGTGAAGCGGTTCGTAGAACGAGAGAAAGTCGCTGTCGAGCGCAGCCGGCTGCCTCACAGCGTTCATCTAGCGCGATGCGACGGCGCCGTCGAACTGCGCGCGTTCCGTGGAACCCTCAAGGGCGATGGTCGATGCACGTCCCTCACTCACGATGCGAGCGATCTCGTCGAAGTACCCGGTCCCGACCTCGCGCTGGTGACGCGTCGCCGTGTAGCCGTCCGCTTCGGCGGCGAACTCGCGCTGCTGGAAATCGGCGTAAGCGCTCATGCCGCGCTTGCGGAAGTCGCGCGCAAGCGTGAAGAACCCATAGTTGAGGGCGTGAAATCCTGCCAGGGTGACGAACTGAAACTTGTATCCCATGACGCTCAGCCGGTCGCGGAAGGCAGCGATCGTGGCGTCGTCGATCTTCGCTCTCCAATTGAACGACGGCGAGCAGTTGTACGCGAGAAGCTTGCCGGGAAAACGCTCGTGAACGGCGGTCGCAAAGTGCTGCGCTTCGTCGAGATCCGGTTCCGATGTTTCGACCCAGAGCATGTCGGCATACGGCGCGTACGAGAGCCCGCGAGCGATCGCGGCATCGATGCCGCCCTGCATCCGGAAATATCCCTCAGGCGTGCGCTCGCCGGTCAGGAAAATGTGGTCGTCCGGATCGACGTCGCTCGTGACGAGATGCGCGCCGTTCGCGTCGGTGCGAGCGATAATGACCGCCGGGACCTCCGTGACGTCTGCTGCGAGCCGCGCCGCGACGAGATGGCGAATCGCCTCCTGCGTCGGTACGAGCACCTTGCCCCCGAGATGCCCACACTTCTTCTCCGACGAGAGCTGGTCTTCGAAATGAATGCCCGCCGCGCCGGCGACGATCATCGCCGTGGTGAGCTCGAAGACGTTGAGCGCGCCGCCGAACCCCGCCTCTGCATCGGCGACGATCGGCAGATACCAATGCGCGCCGCCATTGCCCTCGAGCGATTCGACTTGGTCCAGCCGCATGAACGCCCGGTTGATGCGCTCCACGAGCTGTGGAACGCTGTTCACCGGGTAGAGGCTTTGGTCGGGGTAGACGTCGCCGGCTGCGTTCGCATCGGCTGCAACCTGCCACCCGCTGCAGTAAATTGCTCCCAGGCCAGCTTTTGCGGCCTGCACCGCCTGACCACCGGAGAGCGTGCCCAGCGCAACGGTCGGTTCATCTTCGTGGAGTTGCCGCCACAGGCGCTCCGCGCCGAGTCGCGCGAGCGTGTGCTCGACGCGAACACTGCCGCGAATGCGTTGCACGTCGTCCTGCGAGTAGGGCCTCGTGATGGCCGAATAGCGGCCGTCGCTCCAAATCATGTGGTGCTCCTCCTGCGGGCTAAATCGGGCCGCGGTCCTTGGAGCAACCGTTATACCCAGTTCAGATGTACGTTCGCATCGACGGCCATATCTTTGCGAGCGGTACGCGCAGCCCGCGGCAGACCATGATGGGGATGTTCTGCTCGTACGACATAATCCACGGCGCGTTAAACCTCGCCGCGACCCTGCTTGAGCGGAAGAGGTGCGCGCTTGCTCCGCAGTCGCCGTCCACGTCGACGACGACGTTACCGCTGTAGCCGTGCGTGCCCCAGAGCCAGTAGTTGTTGTGCCCGGAGAGCACGGGCGGCAGGTGCTGCGCGGCGCCGAAGAAATCGATCGCCGCTGCCTCACCGTAGTTGCTCGCAACGATCGCTGCCTGCGCGCGCTGCGCGGGCGGAAGCGAGTGGTAGACGCGGGCAACGAGGGCCGCGAGCTGAGGCCAGCCGTGCATGTCGGCAAAATCTTGGCCGATGGCGACGGGACGATGCTTTTCGCTTGAAGCGCTGACGTGCAGAGCGCGCTCGATTCCCGTTTGATATGCGGCGACCGTTGCCTCGGGAAGAATCGGTTCGACAAGCGGAATCATCCAGAGCGCGAGCACGACGGCGGCCGCGCAGACGAGCGGGCGCACGAGCATTGCGCGCTGCGTCCAGCGTTCGACCGCCAGCGCGCCGCTGGCGATGACCATTGGGTAGACGTCGGCGGGATAGTAGTTCTTGCCGTGCAGTGCGATCATCATCGCGAGCAGTAGAACGAAGGTCCAGCCTACCCATCGCAGTCGCCTGCGTAAGAAAGCGCAGACGACACCGGCGATCCACAGCGGCGCAAGCAGCGGATTCGTGATGAGCACCTGCTGCAGCACGTACGCAACGGGCGACAGCACGACGTTCTTTCCGGTGATCTGCGCGTTGCGCAGAAGCTCCCACATCGGAAAACTGTGAACCGCCTGCCAGACGAAGTTCGGCAGCGCGACAAGCGCGGCAAGACCTAGACCTGCGAGAAACCATGGCGTGCGCATCGCGCGTCGCGACGGCGAGAGCGCAAGGCCTACGACGAGTGCGAGGCCGAAGAAGATGACGCTGTACTTCGCCTCGCACGAGATGCCGAGCGCGGCTCCGGCAGCGATCCACCAACGAGGATTCTCTTCGATCGCACGCGTGACGAAGAGCGCTGCGAGGGGCCATAGCCACAACCCGATCATGTCGGGCCCGACCTTCTCGCCGAACGCGCAGAGCACGGGCGTGAGCGCGACGACGATTGCGGTGAGCGCTTGCGCGAAAGCGCCGCCGCCCCAGGCTCGCACGAGCCGGCACGAGACGAAGACCCCTGCCGCCGCGCAGAACGCGGCGGTCGCTCGCAACGCGACGAGCGAGATGCCGAAGAGCTGCGAGCCGGCAGCGATGAGCGGCACGAGCGGCGGCACGTCGACATAACCCCACGCCGGGTGGCGACCGTCGATGATGAAGTAGAGCTCGTCGCGGAAGAACCCGTAGTGGGGATTCGCGACGAGATGGAACAGGAACGTTGCGCCTGCTGCGATCCAGGGTAGGCGTTTCGTCATGCGAGGTTGGGCAGCGGAAGCGACGGCCGCGTCGTGAGATCGGGGCGGACGGGAACGCTGCGCGAGAGCGCATCTTCCATGAGTGTCAACGCCGTATCGAGCTGGGGATCGCGGCCTGCACTGTAGTCGTGCGGTGCGATCTCGACTTCGTAGTCGGGGTCGGTGCCGTAGTTTTCGACGGACCATCCTACATCGGTAAACCAGAACGAGTACTCCGGCTGCGTCGTGAGCGTGCCGTCCACGAGATGGTGATAGGGTGCGATGCCGACGACGCCTCCCCAGGTACGCTTGCCGACGAGCGGCCCGAGCTTGTAGAGCTTGAAGCAGTGGCTGAAGATGTCGCCGTCGGACCCCGCAAACTGGTTCGTGATCGCGACCATCGGGCCGTCGACGGACTCCGGCGGATACGGCATGGGAATACCATAGCGCGGGATGTCGTAACCGACGCGCTTGCGCGCGAGCTTCTCGAGCAGCAGCGACGAAACGTGTCCGCCGCGGTTGTAACGCACATCCACGATGAGGCCGCGGCGATCGAACTCGCTCAAGTAGCCGCGATGAAACTCAGCGAAGCCCCACGGACCCATGTCGGGGATGTGCAGATAGCCGACGCGGCCGCCGCTGCGTTCGTGAACGTATCTGCGCTTTTCCTCGACCCACGCCCGGTAGCGCAGGGGCGCTTCGCTCACAAGCGCCTTGACGAGGACGTTGCGTTCCGAATTGCGTCCGCGCCGCAGCGTCAACGTCACCTCACGACCGGCTGCATTCACGAGCAGCTCTTCGGGCGTACGCTTTTGGGACAAACGGCGTCCGCCGATTGCGAGGATAACGTCGCCGGTGTCGACGTCGAGGCCGGGCTCGGCAAGCGGCGAATCGACGAGCCGGTTCCAAGAGTCGCCGCGATAGATCCGTTCGACGCGGTAGCCTTCCTGCGTTTCGTCCCACGCGAGGTCCGCGCCGAGAAAGCCGCGTTGATACTGATGCGGTTCGCGAAAGTCGCCGCCCCATTCATACGCATGCGAGGTACCCAGCTCACCGTGCATCTCCCAGATGAGGTCCGACAACTCGGTTCGGGTACGAACGGCGTCGAGGAGCGCGCGATACCGGTCGTAGACGCGGTCCCAATCGATGTCGCTCATGTCTTCGACCCAGAACTGCTCCGTCTGCAGCCGCCATGCTTCGCGGAACATCTGCGCCCACTCGTCCCGCGGAACGACTTCGACGATCGCGCGCTCGAGGTCGATCCATCCGCTCTTACGCCCCGGTTCGAGGCTCGGCTTCTGCTCGTCGTCGTTCTCCGGAAGGTCGCCCTGTACGTCGATCGCGCGCAGCCGTCGCTGCGACCGGTAGAGCAGCGTGCGGCCGTCGTTGCCGAGACGAATATCTCCGACGTCGCCGGCAATCGTCGCCGTTCGCTGTTGTTCGAAATCGTACGCGAGAAGAGAACCGCACGTCTCGTCTTCGTCGTCGGCCGGAGAGAACGGTTTGATGCCTTGCACGGGAAACCGCGTGAAGAGCACACGTTCGTCCGTCGCCACGATCTGCTGGTAATCGCCCTCCTCGACGGGGAATCCAAGCACGCGCCCTTGGATGCCGTCGAAGTCGATGACGACGTCGTTCTTGGGCTCCTTCGCGCGCTTGCGGTCCTCTCTGTCGTGCTCATGCTCGTGCTCGTGGTCATGATCGTGATCGCGGTGCAGCGGACGAGGCTTCGGCACGAACGGTGACGGCACGTCCGCACGCAACGTCACGACGAATGGCCGGTGCGCTTGAGGAAAGCTCAGGTCGAACTGCAGGGCGTCGTAGACCGGATTGAAGTCGCGTGTAGAGATGAAGTAGAGATAGCGGCCTTGCGGATCCCACGCCGGCGAACGATCGTCGCGCATGGGCGGCGTCACGTCGTGGATGCGTCCTGACTTTACTTTTGCGACGCGTATGATCGACGTTCCGGCGACCGGGGACCATGAGTACGCGAGAAAGCGTCCGTCCGGAGAGAACGCGAGATCGGCGATGCGTTGCGCGGGGCTCTTGTCGACGGTGCGCAGCTGACCGTCGGAGGCGTCGAGAATGCAGAGTTCGTACCGGTGATTTGCAAACGCGATCGTGTCACGCGCCGGCGACGTGACGAGCTCGGTAATGCGCCCAATGTCGCCGACGGTCAAAAGCGACGGTGGACGTGCTGCAGCGGCATCGTGCAGTTCGATCTGCTCGTACCCGTTGCGATCCGTGACGCAGACGAAGCGCTTGCCGTCGTGCAGCCATTCGCAGAGGCGATAGCGCGCGCGGCTTCCCGTGCCGTGCGCGACGACTGCCCCTTCGAAGAGCGGCATCGTGAGCGGTTGGCCGCGCGCGATGAGCGCGAGGCTCGTGCCGTCGGGGTGCGGCGCCACGTGTTCGAGCGTTTCGCTTGCCGATTCAAAGCGTCTCGTCGTCTGCGGAGCGGCCGACGGCGTGTCGATCGGGATATCCTTCGTCTCGTCTGCGATCACATCGTAGAGGAGAATGCGTCCGGCGCTGCAGTACACGACGCGGCTGCCGTCGGTGGAAGGAAAGCGCGCGTAGTACTCGTTCTCGCGCGTGTGCCGGCGCACGTCTCCGCCGTCGAGCGCGCAGGAATAGAGATTGCCGATTCCTTCGTGATCCGCCAGAAAGAAGATGCGATCCGCAATCCACATCGGCCAGGTCGGATTTCCGTCCGGCAGTGGCAGCATCGCGAACGTTCCGGCCCCCGATGCATCGATCCAAATTTCACCCGCCGTTCCTCCACGGTATCGCTTCCAGCGTGCAGCATCGGAGGCGTTGCGTCCGATCGCCATCGCGCCGCGCCCTCCGAGGCTCGCGCTTTTGACATGGCCGAGCGGTAGCTCGCGAACGATGCCCGTGGCGGCCGAGACGGCAAAGAGCCGCGTCTCGTTCGGGTACCAGGCGCCTGGATTCGCGACAAAGAGAACCTCGTCGCCGTCTTCGCTCCAGCCGGTCGTCCATGCCACCGTGCTGCCGAGGAACGTGAGTCGCTTGGGCTGGCCTCCCTCGGCCGGCATAACGTAGACTTCGGGGTGTCCCTCGTCCGTCGAGGTGAAAGCGATCCGTCGGCCATCGGGCGAGAAACGCGGGAACGAACACGTTCCGAAGCTCACCGTCAGCCGTGTCGCGATGCCCCCTGCGGCGTCGACGCTCCAGAGGTCGTCTTCGCAAACGAAGACGATCCGGTCCCCTGCGATGGCCGGGTAGCGATAGTAGCCCTGGTTCATGCGCCGGACAAGTTTGGCACGCCGCTTGCGCCGGCCTTCACTTTGTAGTACAAAGTAAAAGATGCTGAATGCCGTCTCGCTCGCCGAAGTCCCCGAACACGTCGCCGTCATCATGGACGGCAACCGCCGCTGGGCGCACGAACGGGGCGTGCCGGTCGCCGAGGGTTACCGCCGCGGCGTGGTTGCGCTGCGCCAAGCCGTGCGGGGAGCGATCGACGCCGGCGTGCGCCGTCTCACGGTCTACGGCTTTTCAACGGAGAACTGGGCGCGGACGACGAGCGAGATCAACGTCGTCATGCAGCTCTGCGCGGCCTGCGCGCGTACCGAGCGGGCGTCGCTCGTCGAGCAGGGCGTGCGCGTCGAGGCGATCGGTGACCTCGAAGCCTTCGCGTTTCCGGCGCGAGCCGGCGTGCGCGATCTCGTGCGCAGCACCGCGGGAAACGATCGCCTCGTGCTGACGCTGGCGCTGAACTACAGCGGTCGCGCAGAGATCCTTCGAGCGGTGCGGTCGATCGCGCTCGACGCTGCCGCGGGTCGCGTCCGTCCCGCCGACATCGACGAAGAGGCGCTGCGAGCGCGCATGTATGCGCCGCACGCCCCCGACCCGGACTTGCTCGTGAGAACCGGCGGCGATTATCGCATCTCTAACTTTCTGCTCTATCAGCTCGCGTACACCGAACTCATGACGCTGCCCATCATGTGGCCGGACTTCACCGCGCAAGATTTCACGAATGCCGTGCAGGCGTTCGGCCAGCGCCGCCGGCGCTACGGCGGCTAATCAAAGTCGAGGAAGCATTCCTGTCATCCCGAGCGTCGCGAGCAATGCGAGCGAAGTCGAGGGAGCACGTTCGGCCGGTGCGCCGTTGCTTCGTCCTTCGACTCCGCTCACTACGTTC
>DAHUYK010000084.1 GCA_027315245.1 Vulcanimicrobiota bacterium
CGGTCTACGCTCGGCCTTGCCTTCGAAGTCCGAGGTGTGCTCCGCGATATTCCATTGATCGCAGATGACGGTCGGCGAACATCCGAAAAGCCGGCGGCACTGTTCAGGCCATCCGTAGCGCGCGTCGCAAATGTATTCATCGAAGAGCCGTATCGAGTTCTGATAATGCCGGAAGGTTGACGTTGCGACCCGGCCATGAAGTGATGCCCCGTAGTCGGTGAAGTCCTGGTGCGACCATTTCCAGGGGTACTCGTTCGTGAAACGTTGGAAATCTCGGGCCACGCGAAGGCGGTCTTTACATGTGTCAGTCTTGAGGTGACGGCTCAACTGCTGACGCTTCCAGCCCTCAAGCATCGCCTCGAAGACGCGCTCCCCAGGGTCTAGGAACGTGACGCCGGACGGAATCAGAGCCGTCGCTGAGCCCGGAAAATCGGCCATCATGAGAGTAACGTTAGACGTTACGACTGTAACATCCTGCGTTACGTTCCACCAAAAAAGCAACTGCTGGAAAGAAGATGGGGGCGCTGGTCCATCGCCAACAACCCCATCTAATCACGGCTTTCTAAGCACGATCATTAGACGGTGAATTGTAACATCTGATGAAAATCCGGGGCTTTTAGCTGCACCC
The DNA here is from genome assembly GCA_027315245.1 of Vulcanimicrobiota bacterium. Lineage (GTDB taxonomy): Bacteria > Vulcanimicrobiota > Vulcanimicrobiia > Vulcanimicrobiales > Vulcanimicrobiaceae > Tyrphobacter. Next base: position 629 of record DAHUYK010000084.1, read on the forward strand.
CGAAGTTGCGCCGCAGGAGTCGCACTTCTCGCAGCTGCCGTTGCGCACCATTGTGAGTTGGCCGCACTCGGGGCACGCGTTGCCCGTATAGCCCTTCGCGCGTGCAGCTGTGACCTGCTGCGTTCGGGTGGCCGTGGCGACTCCAGTGGCGGCTGAGAGCGGCGAGGCGACGTGGGCCGGTGCTTCGGGCGCTGCAGCGTGGCCGTGTGTGGTACCGCCGAGGTGGAGGTGCTCGCTCACCGGATGGAGGCGCTCCGCGACGCCTACTGGGCGTACGTTGACTTCGCCCTCTTCCTCGGCGACGTACTCGTCGTCGCGGGTCTCCGGGCCCATGGCATCCATCTCCATCGACGGCTGCACGTGCGCGAGTTCGTATCTGCTGAGATACGTGACCGCGAGCTCACGGAAGATATAATCGAGGATCGACGTCGCCATCTTGATGTGGTCATGCCCGACGACGGGGCCGTTGGGCTCGAAGCGCGTGAAGGTGAACGCGTCGACGAACTCCTCGAGCGGGACGCCGTGCTGTAGGCCAAGCGAAATCGCGATCGCGAAGTTGTTCATCAGCGAGCGGAAGGCGGCTCCTTCCTTGTGCATGTCGATGAAGATCTCGCCGAGCTGGCCGCCCTCGTACTCGCCGGTGCGGAGATAGACTTTATGGCCGCCGACGATCGCCTTTTGCGTGTAACCGCTGCGCCGCTCAGGAAGACGCCGGCGCTTCGCGATGTAGCGGTACACGATGCGTTCAGCGATTTGCAGCGGCTGCGCGTACGGTTGCGCGATCGTCGAATGATCGTCGACGTCCGTCTCGCCGCCGAAATCGTACGACGCTGCGAGCGGCTGCGAAAGCTTCGACCCGTCGCGGTAGAGGGCGACGGCTTTCACCATGCGCTCCCACGAGTATCGATACGCCTCTTTGATGTCCGCGATCGACGCCGTCTGTGGAAGGTTGATGGTCTTGGAAATGGAGCCGCTGATCGATGGTTGCGCTGCCGCGAGCATATCGACGTGCGCAAGCGGCCGGATGAAACGCGTCCCGTACTTGCCGCACGGCGTCGCACAGTCGAACACGGGAAGGTGCTCGTCTTTGAGATACGGCGCGCCTTCCAGCGTCATGCGCCCGCAGATATGCGCGGATGCCTCTTCGATCTGTTGGGAAGAGAAGCCGAGCCCGTCGCGTAAGAGCGAGAAGTTCCAGTCACCGAGTTGCTCGGCGCTGATGCCGAGCTTCGCCGTACAGAACTCGTCGCCGAGCACGAAGCGGTTGAAGGCGAACGGCAGCTCGAAGGCCGTCGGCAGCGCTGCCTCGACGCGCGCGAGCACCTCGTCGTCGAAGCCTTTGGCGCGTAACGTTGCGCGGTTCACGTGTGGTGCGCCCTCGAGCGTTCCCGTGCCCTTGGCGTACGTCTCGATCGCCGCAATCTGCTCGTCGGGATATCCCAGGCGCCGGAGCGCATGCTCGACCGACTCGTTGACGATCTTGAAGTAGCCGCCGCCCGCGAGCTTCTTGAACTTCACGAGCGCGAAGTCGGGTTCGATGCCAGTCGTGTCGCAGCCCATAACGAGCGCGATTGTTCCCGTAGGGGCGATCACGGTCGTTTGCGCGTTGCGATATCCGGCAACCTCTCCAATAGCGAGAGCTTCGTCCCACGTCGTGCGCGCGAGCTCCCACACTTTCTGCGTGAAGAGTGTCGGCGTTTGCCCGGCGGGTGCGATCGTGAGGCCTTCGTATTCTTCGCTCTTCGCCTGATGGGCGAAGCGACGGTGGTTGCGCATGACACGCAGCATGTCGCCGGCGTTCTGCGCGTAGCGCGGGAACGCTCCAATCTGCTGCGCCATCTCAGCGGAACAACGATAGGCAGCTCCCGTCATGAGCGACGTAATCGCCGCGCACCAGTCGAACGCGTAGAGCGAATCGTACGGCAGGCCCATGCGCATGAGGAGCGTGCCGAGATTGGCGTAGCCCAAACCGAGCGTGCGAAAGTCGTAGGACTTTTGCGCGATGACGCGGCTCGGGAACTGCGCCATGAGAACCGACACCTCGAGCGTGAACGTCCAGATGCGGCATGCCTCGGCAAAGCGCGCTGCGTCGAACTCGCCGCGTTCGTTCTCGAACGTGACGAGGTTCAAGCTTGCTAGGTTGCAGGCGGTATCGTCGAGGAAGAGGTATTCCGAGCAGTTGTGCACGTAGAGCCCGTTTGCATCGAAGGCAGCCTTCCCCGGGATCGTGCAGTCGTAGACCTGCTCCACACCGTCGAAGCGAATGGAACGCAGTTGAACGTACGGGCGAGAGAGTGTCGTGAACGTGTCGCGCTCGGCCCTGGCTGAAGCGAACTGCCGCAGCTCGTGGCCGACGATCCCCCTGCGTCGTAACCGTCGGACCGATTCGTGACGGTTCTGCGCGTCGTGGTGAAGGACGAGCTTCGTCCCGGGCTCGAGCTGCGAGATAGGCTGCCAAATCTCGCCGCTGTCGTCGAGCACGCGAACGAGATGGTTGGCCGTGGCGCGTAAAAGGGTCTCTCCCGCAGCGTCGAGGAGCCGAAACACGGGTTTCATGCCGGTGCAGTAAAAGCCGCGTTCGTCGGACGGAGATTCTTCGCCGTCGACGAGGGCAACAAAGGGACGTCCGAGCAGGCGTCGCACCTCGACGCAGCCCTGCGACGTTTGGACGAGCGACTCGGCAGTGACACACGGATTGCTGGCATTGATGCGACCGTCGGTGGGACACGTGTGCCATTCGTTGATCGTCGTGTCGAACTGGACGCCGGGATCGGCGCACTGCCAAGCAGCCATGCCGACTTCCTCCCAGAGCTGCGCGGCGGGAACGCTACGCGCAACGCCGCCATCGGTGCGGCGAACGAGGTCCCACGCGCCGCCACCGTCGAGCGCAGCGAAGAATTCGTTGGGAATGCGCACGGAGTTATTGGAGTTCTGACCCGACACGGTGCCGTAGGCTTCGCCGTCCCAGTTGACGTCGTACGTGTCGATCTCGAGCGACGTATACCCTTGCCGTGCGAAATCGAGCGCGTACTGGATATTCGCTGATGGGATGCCGGCGCCGACCGCGGCGCGCAGGACGTTGCGCAGCTCCGGGTTTAGGGACGGATCGAAACGAGCGTTCTCGCTGACGGTTGGGTCGTGAGCTGCGCGTATGATGGCGTTCAGGTGCTTCTCGATCGTGATCGAGCCGGCGACGAGCGCCGAGACCTTCTGCTCTTCGCGGACTTTCCAGTTGATGAACTGCTCGATGTCCGGGTGGTCGAGGTCGAGCACGACCATTTTCGCCGCACGACGCGTCGTGCCGCCGGACTTGATTGCGCCGGCCGCTCGGTCGCCGACGCGCAAGAAGGACATGAGGCCCGACGACGTGCCGCCGCCGGAGAGCTTTTCGCCGGAACTCCGCAGCTTGGAGAAGTTCGAGCCGGTGCCGCTTCCAAATTTAAAGATACGTGCTTCACGCACCCAGAGGTCCATGATGCCGCCGTCGTTGACGAGATCGTCGTCGACGCTCTGAATGAAGCAGTTGTGGACGACGACGTTGTTCGTCAGAAACGTATGGCTCTCGGTCTCGATGTCGTAGACGGGAATCGGTTGCGGCAGCTGGTCGATCGCTAGAATGTCCACGGCGTGAATGTCGAGCACGGCCGTCGCGAGGGCGGCCTGCCCTTCGCGAGCGAGACTCGGCAGCGGCGCGGGATCGATGCCCGCACGTGCGAAGAGGACGTCGCCGGTTTGCAAGTCGCCGAGCTGACGCCACCGCACGCTGTTGCCCTGCTGCGAGAAGACGCGGTGATCGGCAGTCGCTTCGATGAAGGAGCCGTTGGCGAGGTGCGCGCGCAGCACCGGTTTGATGCCGGTGCGCTTGGCTGCAACGACACGTGTCGTTCCACGGGCGTCGTAGATCTCAAGGCCCAAAAGCTTACGATCGACGATCTGTCCGATGGGGATCGGGCCGTCGGGCGTTGAGACGGGTGCCCAGTACGGCAGGCAGGCATGCGGCGCTGGGTGTTCATACGCGCTGCCGGACCGGGTCAGCTCCTGCGTGCCAGGATCGACGAACCAATGTCCCTGCGCAGGACCTGAGATGCCGTACGCCCAGTGAAGGCCAGTGTTGAACCACTGCGGTGAGTTCGGTGCGGCGATTTGGCGCGCCAGCATGGCGCACATCTCGTCGTAGTAGGCGCGGGCGTCGTCCTCGGCATCGAAGTAATCGTGCTTCCAGGCCCAGTAGGTCCAGCAACCGGCGAGACGATTGAAGACCTCTCGAGAGTCGCCTTCGCCGCCGAACTGCTCGCTGCGCGGCAGCTTCGCGAGTGCTTCGTCGTCGGCGACGGAACGCTGTAACCACGCCGGTACTCCTGGCTCTTCGAAGCGCTTGAGGGCGCGCGGAACGCCGGCTTTGCGGCAATACTTCTGCGCAAGGACGTCGACAGCGACCTGACTCCAGCCCGACGGAACCATGACGTCGGCGGCTTCGAAGATGACCGAGCCGTCGGGGTCGACGATGCGCGACGTTCGCGCGGAGAACGTCAAGCCGCAGTACGGCTCGTTCGGTGCGGAATAGGTCCGGCGAAACTTCATGCGCAACGCTCCTTGGGGCATCCATTGTGGCATATTTCCGCGAGGACCACAAGATATTGTGGTCGGCCGGTGGAATCCTTGTGGGCTGGCTGTCGATACATGCGGGATGCCGCGGAGCGGGTTGTGGAGAGAACCGAGGATACCGGGGATACCCGGTGCAAGAGGCGGCGGATGTTCGGTCCCGATCGCTTCGCGCCGCGGCTTTCAGAGGTGCCGCTCGAGGAGCTGGAGGCGGCCGGAATAGCCGGACTCATTCTCGACCTCGATAACACGCTCGTCGGGTGGGGAGGGAGCGAGATCGCCGAGGAGCACCTCGCGTGGGTCCGCGAAGCGCGAGACCGCGGCTTGCGCCTCGTCATGCTCTCGAACAACTTCTCCGATCGGGTGACCCACGTAGCCGCGCAGATGGGTATTCCGTTCGTTGCGAACGCATGTAAGCCGCTGCCGATCGGATTTGTGCGCGCTTTGCAGCAGCTGCAGCTACCGCGGCGGCGAGTCGCCGTCGTTGGCGACCAACTCTTCACCGACGTCCTCGGAGGGAAGCTCTGCGGTTTGCACACGATTCTCACCGAGCCGCTCGAACCGAAAGACCATGCGATCACGAACGTGTTCCGCTTTTTCGAACGGTTGATGCTTTCGCACCGCCGATGAAGCTCGCGCTCATCGGCGATCCGGTCGAACACAGCCGCAGTCCGCAGATCCAAGCGCAGCTCTTGCGCGATCTGGGAATCGAAGGGACGTACGAAGCGATACGCGTCCCTGCGGGGGAAGCGGGACGCGCGCTCGCGCGCTTGCGTGACGCAGGGTACGCCGGTTGCAACGTGACGACGCCGCTGAAAGAAGAAGCGGCAGCAGCGTGCGAGCGTCTCACGATCGCCGGACAGCGTGCACGCGCAGCGAACACGATCCGTTTTGAACAGGATGCATTTGGAACGACGACCGACGGCATCGGCGTCGTCTCGGCCTTGCGAGAATACCTCGGTTCGCTGCGAGGGCGGGAAATTCTCGTGCTCGGCACGGGTCCAACCGCACGCGCCGCCGTCATGCAGTTGGCGGAAGAGGGGGCGCGACTGTGGATATGGGGACGTTGCGCGGAAAAGGCACAGCGCCTCTGCGAAACCGTCGGCTCGTTGTGCTACGAGGGGGGTCGGATAGAAGACGCCGTGTTCGCCGCACTTCCTCCGGATGCCGACCTTCCCGCTGAGGTTCTCACCGCGTGCCGCATGACGCCGCTCGTGATGGATGCGAACTATGGCGAGCGGGCGATCCTGGGGGAACGCGTCGGCCGACCCGTTGTCGACGGCTCGGCGATGCTCGTTGCCCAGGCTCGCGCATCACTCGAGTTCTGGCGCGACTAGCGCCTTTGTGACTGGCGGAGAGGGGGAGATTCGAACGCTCCCAGCGTGCACTTCGCGCACGTGGGAACCCTACGCTTGGAAAGCGCTTCGGTGCTTGCGCACCTGCGCGCCCCCGCTGCGCGTATCTGGCGGAGAGGGGGAGATTCGAACTCCCGAGAGGCTCAACACCTCTGCTCGCTTTCCAAGCGAGTGCATTCAACCGCTCTGCCACCTCTCCATGTCTCGCTGCGCTCGACTCCGCGCCCCCGTACGCAGGGCGCACGGGGCCTCATGGCGCCGTGCGCCTTGGGGACCCTGGCGGAGCCTTCGTTAGTTTTTGAAAACGAGTCCGCCTTCGTGATAGCGCTCGAAGAGCTCCTCGAACTCACTTGGCGGAAGCGGCCGCCCGAAGAGAAAGCCCTGTGCGAGCTCGCACTCGCATTCGCGCAGGAACTCTGACTGAGACTCGGTTTCGACGCCCTCGGCCTGGACTTTGAGGCCGAGCGCGTGCGCCATCGCGATAATTGCGGAGACGATCGCGAGGTCATTCCCGTCGCTGGGGATGTCACGGACAAAGCTCTTGTCGATCTTGAGCTTGTCGATGGGAAAGCGCTTGAGATGCGAAAGCGACGAGTAGCCCGTGCCGAAATCGTCGAGCGCCAGCGCGATGCCGAGATTCTTGAGCTGGCGCATGATGCCGATGGAATCGTCGGCGTTGGTCATCGCAACCGTTTCGGTTATTTCGAACTCGAGGAGTTCGGGCCGGTACTGCACGCTCTCGAGAATCGTCTCGATCGAACGGACGAGGTTGTAATGAACGAACTGGCGTGCAGAAAGGTTTACCTCGAGGAGGATCGGCACGCCGAAGCGATGGTGCCACGCATGGACTTGCTCCGCAGCCGTTCGCAACACCCATTCGCCAAGTTGTACGATGAAGCCCGAGGCTTCGGCTTGCGGGATGAACGTGTCGGGCGGCGTGAAGGTGTTGTCGTGATGCGGCCAGCGGCAAAGCGCTTCGCAGCCGATGATTTCACCGGTTTGAAGGTCGACGACCGGCTGGTAATAGAGGACGAACTCATTGTTGACCAACGCATTCGCAAAACGGCGATGCATCGGTTGACGGTAACTCAGAGAGGCTCCCCGCTAGACCCCGGCTGGATGCCAGATGGTCTTGATTTCTGAAAAGTTCTCGATGTCGTCGAGACTCTGCGCCCGTGACGAGAACCACTCGTCGCGAGTTCGCGCGGCGCGCGGGCGCGTTCGCTTGACGTTTTCGGCAGCGTCACCTTCCAGTTCTCTTGCAAGTACCGGGTCTTCGGCGTCGTAGGCAATGGCATTGACGTCCATGTGTTTCGCGAGCACCGGCGCAATCTCGGCGCGTGAACCCGTCAAAAGATTGAAAACGCCCGGCGGAAGATCGCTCGTCGCGATCGCTTCGGCAAAGACGACAGCCGTGCGAGGGTCCGTTTCGGACGCGACGGCAACGACCGAGTTTCCGGCCACCATCGGAGCGAGCACAACGGAGACCAGCGCGAGGAGCACCGGCGTATCCGGTGCGAGCACCGCAACGACGCCCATCGGCTCTGGCGTAGAAAAGTTGAAGTGTGGGCCGCCGACCGGATTGCGGGTGGACAGGAGCGCGGCATATTTGTCGCACCACCCTGCGTACCAGATCGTGCGGTCGACAGCTGCCGTGACCTCGGCGATCGCATCCGTGGAAGAGCAGCCGGTGCCTTCGTGCACCCGCTCGACGAGCTCGGCTCGTCGCGCCTCCATCATCTCGGCAAGCCGATAGAGTACGAGCCCGCGCGTTCCCGGGGGCGTGTTCCACCACGTGCGCTGACCGGCCCGAGCGGCGACCACGGCGTCGCGGGCGTCTTTGCGCGACGCGCGAGCGATGTTGACGGCAAAGTCCTTGCCGTCACTCAACGGATCGCTCCGCCCGGACTCCGATCTGACGAACGCACCGTTGATGAAGAGCTTGTACATCTTGCGTACGGGGAGCCGCACGTTGCCGTTCTTCGACACGAAGGCGAGCTACGACGCTCGATGGCAGGAGCCCTCGAAAAGTGCCCGTACCGTCGTTTGCCTGAAGCGGGCTACGGGAACGGAGTCTCCGGGGAAGAGGAGGTCGAGGATGGCAGAGAAACGGCCCTTTTTGAGCGACGTAGGCGAGTTGCGCCGCCGCGCTCGTGAGAACATCGAGCGCGGCGCGGTGACGGAGAGCTACCGCGGCGATCCTGCGCTGGCGTGCGACATCCTCAACACGGCGTTAGCAACCGAGATCGTCTGCGTGTTGCGGTACAAGCGGCACTACTTCATGGCCAGGGGGCTGAACAAGGATGCCGTAGCGGCCGAGTTTCTTGCCCACGCGGCCGAGGAGCAGGATCACGCGGATCGCATCGCCGAGCGGATAACGCAGCTCGGCGGGGCGCCCGACCTCAATCCACAGGGATTGGCGGCGCGGAGCCACTCGGAGTACAAAGAGGGCGAAAACCTCGTCGACATGATTCGCGAAGATCTCATCGCTGAGCGCATCGCCATCGAATCCTACACCGAGATCATACGGTTCTTCGCCGACAACGACCCGACGTCGCGCCGCCTCATGGAGTCGATCCTGGAAAAGGAAGAAGAGCACGCGAACGATATGCAGGATCTCATCGATCGCCTCGAGCCGGAACTGACGTCGCAGAGTGACGGTACTCGCAAGGGACGCTAGACTCTACGCGTTTCGGGACCTTTCCCCCATTTTTCGCCGGGCGGCTGCGCAAGCGCGAGCGCTCGTATTAGACTAGTCCCATGCTGGTTCTGTGGCGCGCATGGGTCTGGCTTTCGCACTGCGCGATCTCCGAGATGGAACGTTCGACGTGGAACGTCCGCATAGGAGTCGGGATTCTCGCGCTCGGCGCTGCGGAGGCGGTGCATGCGCTGCCCGTCTTGGGTGCCGCGACTGCGCGCGTGCTCGTCGGAGCGGTGTTCGTTTCCGCCTACGCCGGCTGGACGAGCATGCCGATCGTGCGCCATGGGTATGCGGACGCCGCCGCGGCATTGACGGTTCCCCGCGGCGACGCGTATGAGGTCGTGCGTATCGATGCAAATGCAATGGCTCCCACGATTCGCAAGGGGGCGTTCGCGATCGTCGACTTCAGCGCGTACCGCACGCGCAAGCCGCGCATCGGGGACGTCGTCGCCGTGCTCCTGCCGAAGAACCACCTCTACGTCAAGCGAATCGTCGCGTTACCCGGCGACGCCTTCGCGGTTAAGGGTGACGGCGTCTTCACGAACGGCGAGCGGCCGCGCGGCTGGCATAACCGGGCCTATCCGGATTACACGCTCGCGGTCCACGACGATACGATCAAAGTAGACGCCGTTCCCCTCGACCGCAGCATCGCGGACGTCCCGCTCCCCGACGAATGGCCGCGGCCTGCACGGCTCCCGAGCGACTGCTACTTCGTCCTGGGCGACAATCTCAACAACTCAGAGGACTCTCACGTCTTCGGCTGCGTTCCACGCATCGCGATCGTCGGGCGGGTTCTGGCCGCTATCTAGGGAGCTCCGAGCTATTGACCTTGGGCGAGCGAAAACGCACGTGCGCCGTCGAAGGTAAAGAGCCCCTCAGTCTTCACGACGTCGAAGCCCGCGGCATCGAGCGCCCCGACGATCTGCATCGCGTCCTTGCCACTGAACGACTCGCTGTCGCACTCGAAGCGGCAGGACCAGTGGTCGCTCCAGAACGTGTCGGGATCGCCGTGCGGCCATACCTTCGTGCCGCGGTTCGCTATGACCGTGAGCTTCGCGCCGTTGATGGGAAGGCGACGAATCTGCGCGGCGTGCGTATCGGGATGCGCGCCAGGGGCATCGATGAAGACGTCGATGCCCACCCGCTCTTTGTGGCTGCGTGTGCGCTCGGGACGCAGCGCGAGATGCATCTCTGCCTGCTTGGCGTATCGGGCGGCCTTCAGATGCTGTGGCTCTTGCCCTAGACGAGCGACGACCGCGGCGGCGAACTCGCGTGTGCCGACCTTCTGCTTGGATACCCCCTCTTCGAAGATATCGTAGGTATGGACGCCGTCTTCGATCGTGCGCAACCAGGCATTGTGCGCGCTCTCGGCGACGTCGCCTTGACCAATGTGTGAGAGCATGAGAAGCGCTCCGTGGAACAAGCCTGACGGATTGGCGAGGTTCTGCCCGGCGCGCCGCGGCGCCGAGCCGTGGATCGCCTCGAACATCGAGCAGTGGTCGCCGATGTTTGCCGAGCCGGCGAGGCCGACGGATCCCGTCATCTGTGCCGCGACGTCCGAGAGCACGTCGCCGTAGAGATTGGGCATGACGAGCACGTCGAAAGCTTCGGGCGTGTCGACCATCTTGGCGGCACCGATGTCAACGATCCAGTGCTCGTTTTCTATCTCCGAATACTGCTTGGCGATCTCGTCGAAGGTCTCGTGAAAGAGACCGTCGGTCTGCTTCATGATGTTGTCCTTCGTGAAGCAGGTCACTTTTTTGCTCGCGTGCGCGCGTGCGTACTCAAAGGCGTACCGAATGACGCGCTCGCTGCCAGGCCGCGAGATAAGCTTGAGGCACTGCACGACGTCTTGAGTTTGCCGGTGCTCGATGCCGCCGTACACGTCCTCCTCGTTCTCGCGCACGATGACGAGATCCATGTTCGGGTTCTTCGTGGCGACGTACGGGTGCAGCGATGCGCAGGGCCGCACGTTCGCGTACATGCCGAGCGTCTTTCGAACCGTCACGTTGAGGCTTTTGAAGCCACCGCCTTGCGGCGTCGTGATCGGTGCTTTCAAGAAGACCTTCGTGCGGCGTAATGCCTCCCAGGATGAGGGTTCGATACCGCTCTGCAACCCGCGATTGTACACGGACTCGCCGATCTCAATACGTTCGATGTCGAGCCGAGCGCCTGCAGCGTCGAGGATGCGCAGCGTCGCGTCCATGATTTCGGGCCCGATGCCGTCGCCATACGCAACGGTCACCGGGGTCTTCGTGGCTACAGCTGCCATTCCTGAGCGTTCCATCCTTCACTAATGCCGTTAGGGGTAAAGTTCTTGAGCTGCGGGACGTAGATGTAGCGCATCGGCGCGTCGAAGAGAAATGCAGCCGGCGCGTCTTGGAGAAGCAACGATTCGATCGTCGCGTACGCGCGCTTGCGCACGGAGTGGTCGAACGTTGAGAGTGCGAGATGTTGAGCGGCATCCATGGCCGGCGAGCAGTATCGCGACACGTTGTTGCCGTTCGGCGGAATCGCGCCACAGGTCCAGTTCGACGAGTTGTCGGGATCGGCGCCGGAAATCCAGGCATACAGCGTCATGTCGAACTTGCCGCCATTGAGAATCCCGCCGTTTTCTGCCGCAGCGTAGAGCTCTGCATACGCGTAGCTCTTCAGCTGAACGGCAACGCCGACTTTGCGCAGCATCTGCTGGACCTCTTCGACGATGTCCTGGGCGGCGGCGCTGCCCTGGCCGTAGACAAGCTGCAGTGAGAGCGGCGTCCCGTTCTTCTCGCGAATGCCGCCGGCGCCGACATGCCAGCCGTCGGCATCGAGCGTCGCTGCGGCCTTCGCGGGATCGTACGGCGTTGGATGAAGCCTCGGGTCGTAGGCCCATGAGAAGCGGGTCAGATCGGCAACCGCGGGGTAGACGAGGTTGTACTCGGTATCGCGCATGATGCTCTTGTCGTCGATGGCGTAGACGAGCGCGCGGCGGACGGCCGCGTCGGTCAGCGGCGCACGTTGCGTGTTGAAGAGAATGGCGTCGTAGGAAGGCCCCGGCGGGATCGATCCGACGAGACGTGGATCCATGACGAGCGTGTGGTAAGCGACGGTCGTCACTTCGAACTCCACGTCGGCTTCGCCGGATTGCAGCAGTGTCGAGGCGGTGTTTTGGTCCGGAACGATGAGGATGGTGAGTTGTGCGATGTGCGGCGCGCCGCGAAAGTAGTTCGGATTCGCTTCGAGCACGATTTCGTCGCCGCGGAGCCATCGTGCGAAGCGATACGGGCCGGTTCCGACTGGCGCGGCGTTGAATGGGACCTGGTTGAGGTTGGGATACTGCGCGAGCAGATGCGCGGGCAGCACGTCCATCGGGCTGTCGCTCTCCCCGAAGAAGTAGTCGATCTCTGGGGGGTAGACGTGCTTCATGTGGAGCACGACGGTATAGGGGTCCGGCGTGTCGATGGATGCGACGTCCTGGAAGCCTTTGCGCGACACGACATTGTTGTTGGGATTCATGATCGCTTGCCACGTGAACTTGACGTCGTGGCTCGTGAACGGTGTACCGTCCTGCCATGTGACGCCGTGACGCAGGTGGTACGTGATCGTGAGGCCGTTCTTACTGATACCGCCGTTCTGCAGCGTCGGCACGACCGCGGCAAGATCGGGAATCTGCTTCGCATGAGTGTCGAGTGTCACGAGCTTGGAGAAGATGAGGCCGTCGACCGATGACTCAACCTGATTCTGCGCCAGAATCGGATTGAGCGTCGTGAGATCGATCGGAACGATAATGCGTAGGTTGTTCGGGTTGACGGAGGTGGTTGCGGTCCCGCTGCGCGCGCAGGCAGCGAGCGTCGCCGCGACGAGAACCGCCGCAAGAACCGGTGCGAAACGCTTGAGAGCTTCGCTAGGCCAGTGTGAGGTACTCATGCAGTCCGTGTACGCCTCCTTCACGCCCGAATCCAGACTCTTTATAACCACCGAACGGCGAGCTCGGATCGAACTTATTGAATGTATTGCACCAGACGACTCCCGCACGGAGATGCTGCGCGACCCACATGTTTTTGCTCCCTTCGGCGGCCCAGACGCCGGCGGAGAGTCCGTACGGCGTGTTGTTTGCCTTCTCGATCGCTTCATCCGGCGTGCGGAAGGTCATGATCGAGAGCACGGGCCCAAAGATCTCCTCGCGCGCGATGCGATGCGAAGGATGCACGTTCGTAAAGAACGATGCGGGAAAGAAGAAGCCGCGAGCGGGAAGCTCGCACTCGGCCTGCACGAGCGTCGCTCCTTGCTCGATGCCGCTGTGGACGAGTTCACGAATCTTGTCGAGTTGGACTCGCGAGTTGATGGCGCCGATGTCGGTGTTCTTGTCGAGCGGATCCCCCAGGCGCAGCGTCCGGATGCGGTTCGTCAGGCGGTCGACGACCTCGTCGTGGACGCTCTCTTCAACGAGCAGGCGCGACCCGGCACAGCAGACGTGTCCTTGATTGAAGTAGATCCCCTGCACGATGCCCTCGACGGCCTGATCCATCGGCGCATCGGCGAAGATGACGTTCGCTGCTTTGCCGCCGAGCTCGAGCGTCAATCGTTTGCCGCTGCCCGCGGTGCTCCGAGCAATGCGTTTGCCGACTTCAGTCGAGCCTGTGAAGGCGATCTTATCCACGCCGGCGTGGTCGACGAGGGCGGCTCCGGTAGCGCCGTCCCCGGTAACGACGTTCACGACACCCGGCGGGAGATCGGCCTGCGCAATGATCTCGGCCAATGCGAGCGCCGTCAGCGGCGTCGTCTCCGCCGGTTTCAGGACGACTGCGTTGCCGCACGCGAGCGCAGGGGCCATCTTCCATGCGGCCATGAGCAATGGGAAGTTCCACGGCACGATCTGCCCGCAGACGCCGATGGGCTGCGGCGACGCTCCTCCTCGGATCGCCCACTCCAGCTTGTCGGCCCAGCCGGCGTGATAGAAAAAGTGTGCCGCCGATGCAGGAACGTCGAAGTCGCGAGATTCGCGAATCGGTTTCCCGCCGTCGAGCGATTCGAGGACGGCGAGCTCGCGAGAGCGTTCGGTAATGGTTCGGGCAATCCGATAGACGTACTTCGCTCGATCCGCCGGCTTCAACGCACTCCAGCGCTCGTATCCTTTGCGTGCTGCGCGAACGGCACGATCGACATCGGCCGTGCTGCCGTACGCGACGTCGGCGATGCGCGTCTCGTCGGCAGGGTTGATCGTCTCCATGAAGCGATCGTCTTCCGGCGCGGTCCAGCGGCCACCGATAAAGAGCCCGTAGCGTTCGCGCAGACGCGGCCGAACGCGCTCGGGCGCAGGTGCGTAGGTAAATGCAGTCATGATCAGTCCTTCGGTATGTAGTCTGCGCCGGCGTAGTGTCCGGTGCGCTCTTTTTCGAACTGCATGAGCAGATCGTCGAGCAGCGAGCTCGCACCGAGACGGAAAAGATCGGGTTGAAGCCATGCGTTACCGAGGGTTTCGTTCACGATGACGAGATACGTCAACGCCTGCTTCGTCGTGCGGATGCCTCCGGCGAGCTTGAGGCCGCGACGCTGACCCGTCTTGCGGTAAAAGTCCCGCAGCGCCTCGCACATGAGAAGCGCGGTCGGGAAGGTTGCGTTCGTCCCGACTTTGCCGGTCGAGGATTTGATGAAGTCGGCTCCGGCTTCGAGTGCGAGATCGCTCGCGCGGCGCGTCATCTCATAACTGCCAAGTTCTCCGGTTTCGAGGATCACTTTGAGATGCACGTCGCCGCATAGCCGTTTGATCGCAGCGATCTCGTCCGCGACAAGCCGATCGCGTCCGGCGAGGAGCGCGCCGCGGTCGATGACCATGTCGATCTCGTCCGCGCCGGCAGCGATCGCCTGTGCGGTGTCGGCAAGCTTCACGTCGAGGTCGACGAGGCCGCTGGGGAAGGCCGTCGCAACCGATGCGATCTTGACGCCGCTTCCCCCGAGCGCTTCTTTCGCGACGGCGACGAGATTCGGATAGACGCAGACCGCAGCGACGCTCGGTATCCCGCTCCATCCCGGACGCGGCATGCGGGCCTTGGCGCAGAGCGAGCGCACCCGGCCTTCGGAATCTTTTCCTTCGAGCGTCGTGAGATCCGTGCACCGGATCGCGATGTCGATGCCGGCGAGCTTCGCCGACGTCTTGATCGAGCGCTTCGCCAGCTCCGCTGCACGCGCTTCGAGCATCACCGCGTCGACGCGGACGAGCGTCGCGCTCACAGGGTGCCGCGCCGCTCCTGCTCGCGTTCGATCGAGACGAAGAGCGCCTTGAAGTTTCCCTTCCCGAACGAGAGACTGCCTTTGCGTTGGATGATTTCGAAGAAGAGCGTCGGGCGATCTTGCAGCGGTTTCGTAAAGATCTGCAGCATGTAGCCGCGATCGTCACGGTCGACGAGAATCTTGAGGCCACGCAGCGTCTCGACGGCTTCGTCGATGCGTCCCACGCGCTCGGCGAGCATGTCGTAGTAGCTCTCCGGCGTGTCGAGAAACTCGACGCCGTTAGCGGAGAGGGCGCGAACCGTCTCTGCAATGTCGCTGGTGCGGATGGCGATGTGCTGCACGCCGGAACCGCGGTAAAAATCGAGGTACTCCTCGATCTGCGACTTCTTCTTGCCGCGCGCGGGTTCGTTGATGGGAAACTTCACCTGATGGCGCGGATCCGTCATGACTTTGGAACGTAGCGCCGTGTACTCGGTTGAAATGTCCCGGTCGTCGAACGAAACGAGTTGGGAAAAACCGAAGACCCTCGCGTAGAACTCGCCCCATGCGTCCATCTCGCCCCAGCCGACGTTACCGACGCAGTGATCGACTGCCGTCAAGCCCGGCTTGCGTGAAGGCAGCGATCGGCGCAGCTCAATAAAGCCCGGAGCGAAGATGCCCCGGTAGCCGTCGCGCTGGACGAAGGAATGCACGGTGTCGCCGTACGTCTTGATCGTTGCGCGAATGAGGCTGCCGGATGTGTCTTCGTACACGGTGGGCTCCAGGAGCGGCTCGGCCCCACCGTCGAGCGCCGCCTTCCACGCTGCACGCACGTCCTGCACGAGAATCGCGACGTCGTGCACGCCGTCGCCGTGGAGGCGCACGTGATCGGAGATCGGGCCATCGGGAACCAAGCTCGTCGTCAAGACGAATCGCAGGTCGTTCTGCTGGAGCACGTAGCTGACGCGGTCTTTCACCCCAGTCTCCGGGCCTGCATACGCCGTCTGGTCGAAGCCGAAGGCGGACATGTAGAAGTGTGCCGCTTGTTTTGCGTTCCCGACGTAGAACTCGACGTGGTCCCAGTCGATGTGCGCCAGCGGGTGGACTTTCGTCTGCTGGGCCATATTCATCTCACGCTGCCTTTGCGAAGCGTCCCGGGGTGCCCTGTCGAAAGGTGCGCGGCATGCCTGAATCGCTCACTGCTGCGGCAGCGGCGCGCGTCGCGCTCGCGCGGATCGTCGATTACGCCGGCCTCTTTCCGCCGGCTCAACTGGCCATCCAGGCTGCCGCCCGAGAGTACCGCCGCTGCAGCGCGAGCCCGCACGCCTGGATGCTCGGCAGATTCGTCGTGCCGGCCGCGAGCCTCGCGGCGCTGGATGAAGCGCTTGGAGACGGCGAACGAGTCGCCGTTACCGCGATTTTGGACGGGCAGACGCGCGTCCAAGGCGGCATTCGCGTAAAGCCCGAGACGTGTGAGGTTTTGCTGCCACTTGGCGGTCATGACGTGGGTAGCGTACGCACGGCCGTGCGAGCGTTACGAAAGGGTCTGGAGCAACTCGCTCCAGGGCTTCCCGTCGCCGTCGAGTTCCCACGCGGCTTGAACTCCGCGCTCCTCGCGGAGGGCATCGACGCGCTTGCTGAGGCTGGATTTACCGCGAAGATTCGCTGCGGCGGCCCGGCGGCGGAGGCGACCCCGTCCGTCGACGAAGTCGCAAGCGTCGTTCGAGCCTTCGCGCACGCGCACGTGCCCTTCAAAGCGACTGCAGGCCTTCACCATCCGGTGCGACACTTCAACATGCAGGCCGGCTTCGTCATGCATGGCTTTCTCAACGTTCTTGCGGCGGCATGCGCAGCGCCCGCGTACGATGCTGCCGCGCTGCGTGAAATCGTGGCCGAAGAAGAGCCGGGGAACTTTCTCTTCGATCATCGCGGCTTCGCGTGGCGCGGTACGGTCCTCGCCAGCGAGGAGCAGCTCGCATGCGTGCGCCGCGAAAGGTTCCTCGCGTTCGGCTCGTGCAGTTTCGTCGAGCCGGTCGAAGACTTGACTCGGCTCGGCATCCTGCCCGCGCGATGAACGACTTTCCGATCGAGAATCTGCCGTACGGTGCCTTCTCGCGCGACGGCAGCGTGCATCTTGGCGTCGCATTCGACGAGCGCATCTTCGATCTCCATGCTGCGTCGCGCAGCGGAGCCTTCCACGATGTCTGCGAACCCGGCGTCCTCGAAGCGGAGAACCTCAACCCGCTGCTCGCGCAAGGACCTCACGTTTGGGCGGCCGTACGCGCTCGCGTGCGCTCCATGCTCGGCGCTCCGGTTGACGCCGAACTTTTCGTCGAGCGCGCAGCTGCTTCGATGCGCATGCCGGTGGCCGTGGCGGACTATGTCGACTTTTACTCGTCCGAACAGCACGCGCGCAATCTGGGAAAGATCTTCCGGCCCGGTTCGGAGCCGCTGCTGCCGAACTGGAAATGGATGCCCATCGGCTACCACGGGCGCTCGGGTACGATCGTCGTTTCCGGTACGCCGATCCGCCGGCCGAGCGGTCAGCGAAAGGCGCCGGACGCAGAACGCCCCGATTTCGGCCCTTCGACGATGCTCGACATCGAGCTGGAGCTCGGCTTCGTCACCGGCGACGACGCGATCTTCGGGCTCGTCCTCGTCAACGATTGGAGCGCGCGCGACATCCAAGCATGGGAGTATCAACCGCTCGGGCCGTTTCTCGGCAAGTCATTTGCGACGACGATCTCGCCATGGGTCGTTCCGCTGGACGCACTCGCCGCCTTTCGCGTGCGGCCGGCGCCACAGGACCCTGTACCACCGTCATACCTGCAGATCGAGGACGATTTCGCGCTCGACGTCGCTCTCGACGTTCGGCTGCAAAGTGAGGAGATGCGCGTCGCAGGAATGGCGCCCGCCGTCATATCGCAGACGAACGCGCGAAACGTCTATTGGACGATGCGCCAGCAGCTCGCGCACGTTCGCAGCAACGGTACACGCATTCGCGCCGGCGATCTCTTTGCATCGGGAACGATCTCGGGATCGGAGCCCACGTCCTATGGCAGCCTTATCGAGCTCACATGGCGGGGCACCAAGCCGATCCGTTTACCGAACGGCGAATCGCGTGCGTTTTTGGAGGACGGAGACGAAGTGACACTGACGGGCAGGTGCGATCGCAACGGCGTGCGCCTCGGATTCGGTTGCTGCAGCGGGCGAATCGAGCCTTAGGTTCCTTAGGTCGTCGCAGGCACCTCGAGCCAGGAGCGATAGTACTCGTCGTCCTCGACGCCGCTCGCCGCCTGCGCGATGTGCAGCGGCTTGAACGTGTCGACCATCACTGCGATCTCGTCGGTCGACGTCTTTCCGAGCGACTGCTCCACCGCGCCGGGTTGGGGACCGTGCGGAGCGCCGGCGGTATGCAACGTGATCGAACCCTCTTCCACGCCTCGCCGGCTCATGAAGTTGCCGCTCACATAGTAGAGCACTTCGTCGCAATCGACACTCGAATGGTTGTACGGCACGGGAATTGCGAGCGGGTGATAGTCGAAGAGACGCGGGACGAACGCGCAAAAAGCCGCACCGGGTGATTCGAAGGTAGCGTGTGCGGGCGGCGGCTGGTGCAGCTTGCCGGTGATCGGCGCGAACTCGTCGAGATTGAATGCATACGGGTAGCAGTAGCAGTCCCATCCGACGACGTCGTACGGGTGGTTCGCGACGGTGTAGATCGCGTTGCGCTCCTTCCCGGCGACGCGAACTTCGAACGCACCGACGTCGTCGACGGGGCTCTGCAACACCGGCGGTCGAAAGTCCCGTTCGTAATACGGTGCGTGTTCGGCGAGCTGGCCGAACTCGTTGCGATATTTGCGCGGGATCTGCACGGGACCAGAGGTTTCGTAGACGAGCATACGAGTGCGCTCGACCGGAACGATGCGATACGTGATCCCCACCGGAACGATGAGATAATCGTGGGCCCGATAGTCCAAGCGGCCGAGCGGGCTCTCGAGGTAACCGCTGCCCCGATGCACGAAGAGCAGTTCGTCGCCGCGTACGTTTCGATAGAAGTACGACATCGGATACTCGAACTCGGCCACGGCGATCGTGACGTCGGCGTTGCCGAGAACAGCGATGCGTCCTTCGATCGCGTCGCCCTGCGCTGCGATGCGTTGCGTCCGAAAATGCCGGTTACGCAGCGGCTCGTTGGGAGCGAACTGCGGCCGTGCGCGGTTCCACGCCCGCACGTCGAGCGTGGCGGTTGGTGGACGAAGATGATAGAGCAGAGAGTAGAGACTCTCGAATCCCTGCGTTGAGAGCAGTTCCTCGGCGTAGAGGCCGCCGTCGGGACGCCGGAACTGGATGTGACGTTTGGGCGGGAGCGCTCCGGCTGCGCGGTAACTCGGCACGGCGTCGAGGATTCGGCATGCGCTCGAAGCTCTCTTCCGGTGCGGCGGCGACCATGCGGGCCGTCTTCCAGTGCGGGTTATGGTATTATGGGCGGGCCATGATGGGGGTTGGGCTTCACGCGGCGTAACCTCGTGAACCCCGCCAGATCCGGAAGGAAGCAACGGTAAGCGAGCGCTTACGGGTGCCGTGAAGGACCCGGCTCTCGTCGTGGTGTTCGCAGAGAGGGTCGCTCGGCCCGCGAGCGAACCGCCGCTTTCTTCCCCTTTCGTGGGCATACATCATGACCGACGACCGTTATTACATTAAAATCGTCCCACACAGGGGCGACGTCATTCATCGCTTCGTCGTCCGCCGGAGCCATCTGGCGGTCGTTGCTGCGGTGCTGCTCCTTTTGCTGGCCGGCAGCCTCGCTGGAGGAGCGCTACAGTTCAGCCGCCTGGGCAGAGAACGTGCCGCGCTCGTGCGCATCGCCGGGCAGACCCAGGCGCTCCACCGTCAACTGCAGCATCTCGTACGCGAGAACGAGCAAATTACGACGATGATCGGCGCGCCGGTGCACCATCGTGCGTCTCATGCGAGCAAGCGGGTCTCTTGGGAGAACGGCTCACCGGATCTCGCGCTCGTGGAGAGTCACGTCACGTCGCTGTCACAAGCATCGGCGGCGCTCGCGAGCCAAGCCGACGCGGAGAGGCGGCTCGTCGTGCGTGTCTTGAACCTGCGCCGCATTCAAGCGATGACGCGCGAGCGCTTGCTGGCGTTCATCCCTTCGATCGATCCCGTGCAAGGGGCGCCCATCGTGGGATGCTTCTGCTACCGTACCTATCCCGACGTCGAGTTTCATGAAGGCGTCGACCTCGGCGCGGATTACGGTGACGCCGTGCACGCCGCAGCTGCAGGGACGGTCGTCGCGGCGGGTTGGGATGGCGGCTATGGCATCAAAATCGACATCGACCACGGGAACGGTTACCACACGTGGTACGCTCATCTCTCGCGCGTCGACGTGACGATCGGCGAGCACGTCTACAAGGGCGAGACGATCGCTGCGGTCGGGGCAACCGGTTTTGCAACGGGGCCGCATCTGCACTACCAAGTGATGCTCGACGGCCGCCCTGTGAATCCCACGCCGTATCTGAGCGGGGTCCCGCCGACGGTCGTCGCGTCCCTCCCGTAGGGGAGCGTCGATAGGCTCTCGTCATGGGTATTGCATACTGCGACGCTGCCGAGGTCCTCGTCTGGCTCGTTCAGCTGTATACCATTCTCTTGCTCGTCTACGCCGTTTTCTCGTGGATTCCGGACTTACGCTTTAGCGGTCTTGAGCGCTTCTTGGCGATGCTCGTCGAGCCGCTGCTGATGCCGATCCGCCGCATCGTTCCTCCGATGGGAGGTCTCGATATTGCGTTTCTCATCTTGATTCTGCTGCTGCAGTTCCTCGTGCGGCCGCTGCTAGGAAATCTCGTCACCAGCGCCTGCGCTCCGCTATACTAAACGAATGAAGAGCGAGAATCCGCACCGGCTCGAGACGGCGAGCCGAGTTCGGAACTTCTGCATCATCGCGCACATCGACCACGGGAAGACGACCCTCTCGGACAGGCTCCTGGAGCTGACGCAGACGGTGACGGCGCGCGAGATGTCCGAGCAGCTCCTCGACGCGATGGACCTCGAGCGCGAGCGCGGAATTACCATAAAAATGCATCCCGTCACCCTGCA
>DAHUYK010000086.1 GCA_027315245.1 Vulcanimicrobiota bacterium
ATTCTCAACGCGTTGCTCAATACCGCCGCCGGTGCGCATTGGGTAAGCTTCCATCACGGCGGAGGCGTCGGCATCGGGTACAGTCTGCATGCGGGAATGGTCGTCGTCGCCGACGGATCCGACGATGCGCAGGAGCGCCTGCAGTGCGTCCTCACGACCGATCCGGGCCTGGGCGTCGTGCGACACGCCGACGCCGGCTACGATGTTGCTGCACAGACCGCCGACGCGGCGGGCATCGACTGGCGACTCTAACGCGCTGTCATCCTCCAGCGCAGCGAACGCAAGTGAGAAGCTCTGTCATCCTGAGCGTAGCGAACGAAGTGAGCGAAGTCGAAGGGCGAGGGAGCGGCGCTCTGAGATGATGACGCTCGTGCGAGCCCGCGAGATCATCACATGCGATAGCGACGCGCTACAGAGGGGCGTTTCGTTCGATGATCTTCACATCGTTCGCGCTGGCGCGCTTCTCGTCGACGGCGACCGCGTCGCCGCGATCGGCCCCGAGCGTGAAATTGGCGCGCGAGCGCCGCGCGGCGCCCCAGAGTATGACGTGCGCGATTGCGTCGTCGTGCCAGGCTTCGTCGACGCGCATGCGCACCCGTTCTTTGCAGGCGATCGTGAACCGGATTTCGCTGCGAGAACGCGCGGAGAGCAGCCTTCACAAGGCATGCTCGCCACCGTGGAACGCACGCGCGAAGCTCTTCGTGACCCGGCTGCCTTCTACACCGGGAGCGTCCTCCCACGGCTGCGTGCGATGCTCGCGCACGGCACGACGACGCTCGAAGCGAAATCGGGCTACGCGCTGACGAAAGAAGGAGAGTTCACACTGCTGGACCTCATGAGAATGCACCGGAACGATGGGGGAATCCCGCAGCTCGTCGCGACTTTTCTGGGGGCGCACGCGTTGCCGCCCGAGTTCGATTCCTTTGATACGTACGTGGGCTACCTCATAGACGAGTGCCTGCCCGGCGCGAAAGCACACGGCGCGCAGTACGCCGACGTCTTCTGCGAGCCTGGGTTCTTCGGCGTCGCGTCCTCGCAGCGCTATCTGGAGGCGGCACGCATACACGGCCTGCGGTTACGCGCGCACTGCGACGAGATGGCGAACGGCGGGGCGGTTGCGATAGCGATCGCTGCCGGCGCCGACGCCGTCGATCATTGTAACTTCGCAAGCGCAGCGGACGCCCTGCGGATCGCGAAAAGCGGCGCGGTTCTCGTCTGCTGTCCGGCGACCGTCGCGTTCCTCGGGCTCGAACGGGCCGCGCCCGCGCGCGACGTTCTTGAAGCGGGCGGCATGGTCGCACTCGCGAGCGACTTCAACCCCGGTACGTCGCCATGCTTCAACCTTCAAACGGTGGCCTACTATGGCCGTGCGATCTTCGGCTTGAGCGCGGCCGAGGCGCTCTACGGCGTCACTCGCGCTGCCGCCAGGTCGCTGCGCGCGAATGCCGGCATCTTGCGGGAGGGAGGACCGGCAGATTTCGTGGCCCTGCGCATCGACGATCCTCGCGAGTTCGGCTGGCAGTTCGGAGGAAACCTCGCGAAGATCGTCTTCAAGGGCGGAGCCGCCGTTGCCTGAGCTCGTTCGTTGCGCGCGCGCGCTCGTGGAGGGCGGAGCGTCACGAAAGGACTTTGCTTTCGTGGCCGGCGACGACGGTGTCATCACGGACTCCGGCGATTTTGTCGCCGTTCACGCGCGCAACGTGGGGATCGCGACGCGTTCGTTTCCCGCCGATCGCATCGTCGTCCCCGGCTTCGTCAACGGGCACAGCCATGGCTACCAGGTCGTCCTGCGTGGCTGGGCCGACGATTGGGGCTTCGAACGATGGCGGAGCGAGGCACTCTATCGCGTCATTCCTCAACTGGAAGCGGAGGACGTGTACTGGATCTTTGTCGCCGCTTTTTCGGAGATGCTTGCAGCCGGGATCACGACGGTTGCAGAGTTCTTCTATCTCAACGGCGACGGCAATTCGCGTGCCGAGGCGATGATACGAGCCGCCGATCGCACCGGTATCCGGCGTCTCGTGGCGAGAACGTGGATGGACGCGCCGGCCGCGCCGGCGGCGTTCCGGGAAACGATCGATCGAGCCGCAGAGCGTACCCGCGCACTGCGGTCCGCATATCCCGATATTCGCATCTGCGTTGCGCCGCATTCGCTGCACGGTGCGTCGGAGCAGATGTTGCGCGCAGCAGCGGCGTTCGCGCGCGATGAAGCGTGCGATCTCCACATCCACGTTGCCGAGACACGGGCAGAGGTGGCGCTCGCGCTCGAGCGCTTCGGCACGACGCCGGTGCTGGCGCTCGACCGCATGGGCGTGCTCGACGAGCGTACGGTCGCAATCCACGCCATTCACGTCACGCAAGAGGAGAAGGAGCTGCTCGCGAACAGGCGCGTTCGCGTCGTGCGCAACGCGATGACGAACTTCTATCTCGGGGACGGCGTGGGCGACGTCGCCGGCTTTCGCGCGCGCGGCATCGCCGTCGGGCTCGGCACCGACGCGAACGTGAAACCGTCGATCATCGACGAGATGCGCGCGGTAGCGTACGAGCAGAAGGCCGCCTCGAGCGACGGCGCCGCGCTTGCGGCGG
>DAHUYK010000092.1 GCA_027315245.1 Vulcanimicrobiota bacterium
CGGTCGTGCATCGCGCAGCACCGGTCTACCACGCGCCGGTCGTGCATCGCGCAGCACCGGTCTACCATGCGCCCGTCGTGCATCGCGCAGCACCGGTCTACCATGCGCCCGTCGTGCATCGCGTAGCACCGGTCTACCACGCGCCGGTCGTGCATCGCGTAGCACCGGTCTACCACGCGCCGGTCGTGCATCGCGCAGCACCGGTCTACCATGCGCCCGTCGTGCATCGCGTAGCACCGGTCTACCATGCGCCCGTCGTGCATCGCGTAGCACCGGTCTACCATCCAGCACCGGCATATCACCCGCCGGCCTACCATCCGGCACCGGCGTATCGCCCGCCGGCGTACCATCCGGCACCTGCACCGCGCCGGGCCGCGCCGCCGCCGCGCCCTGGGCCACGCAGATCGGCAGCGCCGGGCTCGCCAGCCTAGCGTAGCGAGGCGGAGATCACCACGTCGGTGATCTCCGCTTGCGCTATCTTATGTAGTCTACTGAACGACGTGTAGTCTACTGAACGACGTCGAAGCTCCAGCTATCGGAGATCCACCGCCCGTCGAGCGTTAAGCCGACGACGCGCACGCGATGCATGCCTAGCGACAATCGACGCGCGGGCGTGAACTCGAAGCCGCCCGCCTTGATCGCGGCAATCGGTGTTACGTTTCGCCCGTCGAGCATAATGCGTACGCTGTCGGGCTGCAACATGCGCCGGAACGACGCATCGACGAGCGGAAAGGGCCGGGCGGTCTGCATCCACGGATGTGGGCGGTTGAGAAGAGGATGCCCGGCGCCTGCTTGCGGCGGCCCCTCGCGCCATGTCGACGTGCCCGGGTGATACGGCGGATAGGCACCCTGCCCGCTGACCTGTGCGTACGTCATCGCCGGTGCGCCAGCCATGAGAGCGAGCGCAGCAAGGAATAAAGCAAATTGTTTCATGACCGCAGTTTTCCCTTAGACGGGGACTTTCCAACCGACCACCCAGTCGTCCGAGCGGGCGCGTAGCGCGTAGCCGTAGACGCGCAAGTGCGGCCATAAAGCTGCGAGCGGCTCTCTGATGCCGCTGCAGACGAGGATCGGGACGTTGTTTTCGTACGGCATCGCGTGTCGATCGGAGAATACTGCGGCGACGCGTACGTGCGCGAAGTAGCGGCGCATCTTCGATGGGTCCGCGTTGATCTCGATCACCGTGCTGCCGTTGTACCGCTGCGGACCCCAGAGCCAGAAGTTGTTGTTGCCGCTGATCGCATGCGGCAAACCAAATGCCGACCCGTAGACGTCGACGGCGCTCGCTTCGCCGAAGTTGCTCGCAAAGATCGCCGTTTGCGCACGCTGGGCCGGCGGCAGGCTTTCGTAGACGGCAGCTACCTTCGCCACCATTCTCGGCCACCCGAGCATGTCGGCGTAGTACTGAATCGGAACGGTCGTGCGGGGGTCGTCAGGCAGTCCGAAATCGACGTGGAGTGCGCGACCGACGGCGTTTTGATATGCAAGGTAGTTCTGCAACGGTAGCACCGGAAGGACGAACGGCACCGCAGGTAGTGATATGGCGAGCGCACCGGCGGCGACGGCGATGCGCACTGCAGGCCTCGTGCGCGTCCACGCTTCGATCGCGACGGCTCCTGCCGCGATGAGATACGGGTAGATCGCGGACGGATAGTAGTTCTTCGCGTCGAGCGCCATCATCGAAACGATGATCGCGGCGTATGCCCATGCTAGCCAGCGCGTCTGCGGCGCACGCGCCAAGACGACGAGCCCCGCGATCCAGACGATCGAGAGAACGGGATTCATCACGAGCACTTGCTGCACGATGAAGGGGGGCCCGGTCACGACAAACTCGCCGCTGTCGTTGTGCAGCACGACGAGCATAGGGAAGTGGTGAACGGCTTGCCACCAAAAATCGGGCAAGATGATCGCCATCCCGAATGCGCATCCGGCCGCGAACCACAACGATGCCAGCACGCGCCGCTGGCGCGTCAGCAACAAGCCCAAAACGACCGCGACGACGAAGAATGCGACGCTGTATTTGCTCCACGCGGCGATGCCGACGACCGCTCCGACGGCAAGCCAGAGCTTCGGCGACCCGCCTTTGACGATCCGCAGAATGAAGAGCGCCGCCAGCGGCCACAGCGCGATTTCGAGCATGTCCGGCGTGAGGCGCATCTCGTTTGCCACGAGGACCGGAGCGAGCGTCACGACGATTGCCGTGAGCATCTCGGCAAAGATGCCGCCACCGAGTTCCTCGGCGAAGAGGCACGAGACGTACGCGACAAGGCCCGCGCAGAGCGCCGGGATCAACCGCAGTAAGAAAAGCGACGTGCCGAAGCTCTGTGAGAGCGCGGCGAGCAGCGGTGTCAGCGGCGGCTGATCGACATACCCGAGCGCCGGATGGCGCCCGCACACGATGAAGTAAAGCTCGTCGCGGAAAAAGCCGTAGTGCGGGTTTCCGAGCGCATGCACCAGCGTCGCCAGAGCCGCCGCCACGTACGGAACCCAGGTCCGAGCCCTCACGCCCGTATGCTACCCGGGCCTACCCGCTCGCACCCGCTGCCGGCTCGTTCGAAAAGGTGAAACGTCCTTGAGGGCGGACTTGCTCGGCGTGCACGGCTTTCTTATCGGGTTGCTGCTCGCAGCGTTCGATCCGGCGGCGCTCGTCAATCCTTTCATCGGTACGTCCGGAACCCAGCAGGGAGGACCGATCGACACGTTTCCGGGTGCGGATGTTCCCTTCGGTATGGTGCAGTGGAGTCCCGACACGCCGTCGCAGAACGCAGGTGGCGGCTACGAATACAACGACAAGGCGATTACCGGCTTTAGCCTGACGCACTTGAGCGGGCCCGGCTGCAGCGTGTTCGGCGACTTCGCATTCTTGCCGACCGTGGGAGCGATCAGCGACCCTGCCGTTGCACGCGATGCGTTCTCGCACTCGAACGAACAAGCGAGCCCTGGCTTCTACCGTGTCGTGCTCGACGATGGCGTCGCCGTGGCACTCACGGTAACACCGCGCACGGGCCTGGGAAGTTTCACGTTTCCAAAGACCGCTGCAGCGAATTTGCTCGTCAACGCATCGTCCGATCAGGCCGGCGTCAGCGCTGCAAGCGTCCGCTTTGCCGGCGATCGCGAAATCACCGGCTCTGCGACGAGTGGCAACTTCTGCGGTATGCCGGATACCTTCACCGTCTACTTTGCAGCGATCTTCGATCGGCCATTCGCTTCGCACGGAACCTGGCGCGGCAGCCGGATGGCACCGGGTTCGAACGCGTCGAACGGAGCCGGCAGCGGCGCATGGGCTACCTTCGACACGACCGCAGATGCTAGCGTGAAGGTCAAAGTCGGCATCTCGTACGTGAGCGTCGCCGGCGCACGAGCGAATCTGCGCGCCGAGAGCCCGGGCTGGCATCTGCAAGCCGTTCGCAACGATGCGATAGCGCAGTGGCGCAGCGTGCTCGGCCGCATTGCGGTGACCGGCGGGACCGCTGCGGAGCGTTCGACGTTCTACACCGCCCTGTACCACGCGATGCTCCATCCGAACGTCTACAGCGATGCCGATGGCGAGTACCGCGGCTTCGATGGCAAGGTGCACCGCGTACGCAGCGGGCACATCGAGTACGCTAACTATTCGGACTGGGACATCTATCGCTCGGAGATGCCGCTCGTCGCTCTGCTCGATCCCGATCGTGCCAGCGACATGATGCAATCGCTCGTCGACGCGGCACGGCAAGGCGGCTTCTTGCCGCGATGGGCCCTCGTCAACGCGCCGACGAGTGTCATGGGTGGAGACTCGGTTGACCCCGTGCTCGCCGGGGCCTATGCATTCGGCGCGCGAAACTTCGATTTGCGTGCTGCCGTCGCGGCGATGGTGCGCGGCGCGAGCGAGCTGAACCCGCCGCGCGAAGACGGGTGGTACGTCGAGCGGCCGGAGCTTCGCGAGTACCTGCGATACGGATATGTCGTCAACACGCATACGACGTCCGTCGCACCGACACGCAACGGTGCTTCCGAGACGCTCGAGTACGCGCTCGACGACTTTTCAATCGCACAACTCGCGCGCGCGGCCGGTGAGACCGGCGTGTACGAGACCTTTTTGCGCCGCTCGAGCAGTTGGGAGAACCTCTTCGATACGGCGACAGGCGAGATTGCCCCGCGCGACGCCGATGGCGCGTTCATGAACACTCCGGTCACCGATGCAGGGCAGAGCGGTTTTCAAGAAGGCAACGCGGCGCAGTACACATGGATGGTGCCGCAGGACCTGCGCGACCTCATTGCAGGCATGGGCGGGGCGGCGAGCGCGCTGCGCCGGCTCGATACGTTCTTCACGCAACTCGACGCCGGTCAGAGTCTTCCTTATGCATGGCTCGGGAACGAACCGAGCCTGGGGAGCCCGTGGGTCTATCTTAGTGCCCGGGCGCCGTGGCGCGCACAGGCGATCGTGCGGCAGGCGATCCTAACGCTCTACGGCGACTCACCATCCGGGTTACCCGGCAACGACGACCTTGGCGAGATGAGTTCCTGGTACGTTTGGTCGGCGATCGGGCTCTACCCGCAGAATCCCGCGATGCGCTACCTCGACGTCGGCAGCCCCCTCTTTGCGCACATCGTCGTGACCGCTCCGCACGGCCCAACGATCACGATCGATGCGCCCGCGGCCGCCGACGGCGCACCGTACGTGCAGTCGCTCGCGCTCGACGGACGCCCGACGCAGCAGACGTATCTCGATCTTCCGATGCACGGCGCGATCAATCTCTCGTTCGCGCTCGCGGCTACGCCGAATAAGCAATGGGGAACGGCGCCATCCGACGCGCCGCCGTCGGTGGCGTTGCGGCCGCCGCATTTCCCGCTTTCGACCGTCGTTTCGATCGCGCTCGCGCCCTCTCTCGTCTTGACGGTGAAGAACCCCGGCGGCGCGCCGGCGAGCGTTGCATGGCGCGTGACCGCCCCGCAGGCACTCCATGTCGTGCCGAGCGCGGGCTCGACGCTCGTTCCCGCGAAAAGCAGCATCACGATCGCGCTCCATGCGACCGGCGGCGAGCGGCGCGCTGCGTACGAGACCGTGCGCGTCGACGCTTCCGCCGCATCGGGCGCGCGAATTGAGCACGCGCAGACGGCCGTGCGCACGGGAGATCCGCATGCGCGCATCGCGCTCGCGTTTCTGGAGAACGTCTACGACAACAGCGTGACCCCGATCGACCTCGCGACGGGTGCGCTGTTGCCCAGGATCGGGGTTGGAACGTCACCGCACGGCGGAATCTTTGCCGCGGACGGCATGCTCTACGTGCCCGATCGCGACGGCGGCACGATCAGCGTCGTCGACCCGGTCCGTCTCGACGTCGTGCGGACGATCAAAGTGGGGCAGGGTCCCGGCAGCATTGTCGCCGCGCCGGACGGCACGCTTTGGTTCGTTAACGCCTATGACGGCACGCTGCAGTCCATCGATCCGCGCACCGGCACGGCGACCGCGCCGATTCCCGTGGGCGGAACGCTCGGCGGGCTCGCAATCTCCGGCGGCACGCTCTACGTGACCGTGACGTCGCAAAACGAAGTACTGCCGATCGACGCGCGAACGCATGCGTTTGGAACGCCTATCGCGGTTGGGCGCACGCCTCGGGCCATCGTTGCGGACGCCGGCGGTCGTATGTTGTATGT
>DAHUYK010000103.1 GCA_027315245.1 Vulcanimicrobiota bacterium
GCAAGTGCCGTTGTCCCCGGGTTGAGTATCCCCGCAACGCTCCCGTCGTCGATTGATTGCGTTTGAAGGTGCCCATCGTCGCGGTACGAGTACGTGAATAGCCCCGCCTGCGTGAGCGCTGAAGAACCCACGTCGATGCTCTCTTCACTTCCGTCAGCATAGTAGTGATGGGTAAGAGTTGCCGGAGAAGTGACGCCGCCCCCGGTGGGATCCTGAGCCGTGGTGAGACGACCATCGGCGTCGTAGCCGTACGCCTGCGTTCCAAACGTCGACGACGTGATCGCGACGGTGCGGCCATCGGGATCATAGCTCATCGTGCGACTCGGGGTCGCGTCACTGAAATGCGTCGACGCTTCGGCGCCTCGGGCGTCATAGGTAAACGTCTGGCACTCGCTCAGGGCATTGCACCCCCGTCCGCACCCACCTGAGAAATATCCGGCGAAAGCTGCGTAGCGCTTAACGTCTGTTTCGAAAGATCTGCGCGGATTTTTCTCCGGAGGCGAGGCGAAACGGTGTCTCCGCGAGCGGCGGCTGCTGCAGCTGCTGCAGGTCGGTATCTTCGACGGCGAGGCTGAAGCGCAGGCGCCAGGCGCCGAGCGTAAGCGAAAAGTGGGTGCCCATGATCTCCATGCTATGCCTCCAGCCGCCGCCATTGGAAGAGTGAGAGCGCCGAGTACAAGATGACCAAGCCCAGGAGCATCGCCGCACGAACGGTCGCCGACGATCCCAAGAAGCCGTACATGTAGCCGAACGCGGGGTCCGCGTCGCCGGGAGCCGTGCTGCCGGAGAGATGGATGTACGTGATCGGATTAAGCAGCATGAGCCAGCTCAAGACGACGCCGAGGTAGTGAAAGAGCGGCATCTCGGCCGATGCGAGCCCGAACGCGATGCCCGGCAGGATGAGCGCGGCGAGCCAGCCGAGCCCGATCACTGCGCCCCAGCCGCGCTTGAGCGACGCCGAAACCGCCGTCAAGAGCGCGTACCATGCGAACGGCGCGAGCACGCAGAGCGCGAGCACCGGCCACGTTTGCGCGTCGACGACGAACCGCGGCAGCTCGAAGAGCGCGGTGCAAACGACGAGAAAGACGATCGTCAGCGCCATCGACGCGAGCATGCCGATCGCATCGACGCCGAACATGCCCAGCGCCATCCGCTCGCGAGAGAGGGGCTTCGTCCACACGACCTCGAGATGATTCGTGTTCTCCTTTGCCAGCGGCCCAGAGAGCGTCGTTGCGATGATGAACGCCACGAGCGCTGCAACCGCGAAGAGCGTGCGAATCGACATGGGCTCGTCGGTGTCGACGACGACGGTTCCGCCGTGCGGCGACGAACGGATCGAGTGCACGCCGATGCTGCCGATTTGCACATTGTGCGTCTGGTCGGTCTGGACGCCCTCGCCGGAAACCGTCACGGTCTTCCCCTTCCAGCCGTTGTCGACGATGACGATGTGATCGTGGTCCGAAGGCACGTCGATCGTCGTCTGCATCGCGCCGTCGGCGAGGCGTTCGTGCGCGATGCGAGTCCCCGGCTTGTTCGATTCGTTAACGATCCAGGTTTGCGTCCTTCCGATCTCCGCGCTGACCGCGATGCGCGCGATCATGGCGAAGAGAAAGAACACGCCCAAAATGATCGCAAGCACGAGCAGAACCTTGCGGACGCGCAGCCATTCGACGTAGTACATGATTACGAACCCTCCACGACGCCGGCATGGGCCGACGCCGGAGCAACGGCGTAGAGAAAGATGTCTTCGAGGTTGAGATCGATGATGCGCACACCCGTACCGCCGGCAGCCTCGAGCTGCGCGGCGATCTCAGGAGCGCCGTCGAGCGCGGTGACACGCACGATGCGCCCGCTGCGATCGATGCGGCCGACGCGCTTGTCGTTGGCGAGACCGTTGAGCGAGAACTGCTCGCTCGGGAAGATCGCTTCGACGATTTTGCGATCGGCTTTAAGATCGTCGATCGCGCCTTCGAGCGCCAGCCGGCCACGGTCGAGCACGGCGATGCGTTCGGCGGCGCGCTCGACCTGGCCGATCTGGTGCGAAGAGAAGAGCACGGTCGCACCGCGTGCCGCCTCGTTCACCATAAGGTTGAGTACGTGGCGCTGATTGACGGGATCGAGGCCGCTCGTCGGTTCGTCGAGCACGAGGAGATCCGCTTCGTGTGCGAACGCGTTGGCGACGGCGACCGCCGTCTTCATGCCTTTGGAGAGCGAGCGCACGCGCTTGTTGCGGTCGATGCCGAACATCGCCAGCAGCTCGTAGGCGCGCCCCCGCTTGAAGCGCGTGAACGCGCGCTCGTTCATCTCGACGACTTCGCTTACGCGCATCCAGTCGTAGAGCACGTCGCGCTCGGGCAAGTACACCATGCGCTCGAACAACGCCGGCGCAAGCGGTTTGCCGTCGTACGTCACGCTGCCGCCGCTCGACGCTGCGAGCCCAAGCATGCACTTGAACGTCGTCGTTTTGCCCGCGCCGTTGGGGCCGAGCAATCCGAAGATGGTGCCGCTCGGAATTTCGACCGAAAGGTCGTTCACTGCGACGAACGTGCCATAGCGTTTGCTCAAGTGCGAAATCGTTAGGTTCATCTCTCCTCCGGAAACCAGCGGTCGAGCACCGCGTCGATGAGGCGGCGCACGTCTTCACGTGTAAGACCCATTGCCTTTGCTTCGCGTACGCTCGTCTCGACGGCGCGGCGCGTCACGTCGCTTGCAGCGGCCTTCGTCGCGGTCGCGGCACCGTCGCCTTTGACGAATGATCCGCGGCCGGGCGCCGTTTCGATGACGCCGTCGCGCTCCAGGTCGCGGTACGCGCGCGCCACCGTGTTCGGGTTGACGGTGAGGTCGAGTGCGAGCTGCTTGACGGTCGGCAGCTGCTCGCCGTTCTGCAGGACGCCCAACGCCGCCGAGCGCTTGATCTGCTCGACGATCTGCTGGTAGATCGGCACGCCGCTGCGCGGATCGACGGTGAGCACGGCAGGCACGGTGGGACTCCGAAACCCCTAGAGCCTCGGGCCCCAGCCTTGGAAGAACGGGTCCTCACGCGGAAGGGCGATCGGGGCGCGGCGCTCCGTGGCATTGAAATCGGGACGGGGGCTAACATAGGTGGCGTACATGGCGGCTCCTTGTTCTAGTTGAATGTTGTACTAGTACAATAGTACAAGTCCCATCTGCCGTCAAGGGGTGCCGCGAAAAAATTACCGCGAGGGCAGTCCGGGACCCCTCCTAGCCTTGGCCCTCGAATAGGCGCAGCTCGCGGCTCGTCAGCGCGCCAAAGCGCGGGTCGTTGGCCACGAGGGTACGGTCGGCGAGGCTCATGCGATCGACGAGCCTGCGGAGTACGATGCCCCGCTCGCCGACCACCGCAAGCGCCAAGGCCAAGTCCTCCGGGCGTACCGCGCCGGTGCGAGCGACGCTCAGTTCGGATCGCGCGGTACGCAGACGGCCCAACCGCGCGTACGTGTACGCAAGCAGAGCAGCGGCTTCAGGACGGCACCCACGGCAAGAGCGCGCATAGCGCGAAAAACTCGCAACGGCCGCTTGGTACTGCCCCTGCGCTTCCTGCGCGAGGCCGAGGGTGATGAACAGCCCGTATCGCGCCGGCGCAACGGCAAGTCCTTCGCGCGCCTCGCGTATCGCCTCGCCGTAGCGATGCTGCAGATAGGCGACGGAGGCAATCCACGAGGTCGCTGCGACCGAGAGCGGATTCAGACGCTGTGCAGTCTGCAGTTCCTTTTGCGCCTCGCCGATGCGACCCACCGAGAGCAGCGCGATGCCGTACCACTCATGGGCATTGGCGTCACGAGGAGCGAATGCAACGGCCCTCGGCAGGTACGAGAGCGCGGCATCCACGCGCTCTGCGTCGAGCGCGAGCAGTCCCAGAACGGCATACGCGCGCCCGCATTCGGGTTCGAGGGAGAGCGCGCGGCGCACGTCGGCATTCGCGCGTCTGCGATTCTCGCTGCTGCTCGCAGGGCCGTACCCATAATCGGCGAGCAGCGCGTACGCGCTCGCGCGGCCGGCGTAGTCCCGCGCGTTTTCAGGAGCGGCTGCGATGCCGCGCGTGAAGAACACGACGCTCCGCTCGATCGAGAAGCGCGTGCGCATCGCGAGCATGAAGTTGCCCATCGCAAAGAGGCGCGCCTCGGCCGACATCGCCGGCGATGCAGCTTCGTGCGACACGCCGTACGCCCAAGCACCCGCCGCAAAGACGAGCAGCGCAGCGAGCGCGGCCGCAACGGCGCGCCCGTGATGCATCTTCGCAGGTCGCATCGGCACGCTGCTCGCCTCGATGCGGCGAACGGGCGCGGTAAAGCGATAGCCGCGCCGCGCGAGCGTCTCGATGGAAAGCTCGCAGCGGTGCGTGCGCAGCAACTTGCGCAGCACGTAAACGTTCTGCGTGAGATTCGCTTCCTCGACGTACCCCTCGGGCCAGATACGCTGGATGAGGCTGCGCTTCGACAGCACCTCGCCGGCACGTTCCACGAGGGCAAGCAGCGTCTCCACGACCTTGGGGCCAAGCGCAACCGGCGTGCCGTCGACGTAGAGCAGCAGGCGCTGCGCATCGAGCCGGAACGGACCGAACTCGTAGACGACCATAGCAGGAGCAGGATTCGCTCCGCTGCCTCCGGACGACTCCTTGTCCGCGGCGAGGGCCGGGACGGTGACTTCCGGCCCAATTCGATCGGGCAACGGAGGGCGAGGAGGGGACTGGCCTGCGAACGCGCCCAATAACGCCGCTCGGCCTTGCCATGAACACGCGACACCTGTTTCAGTATGGCCGCGCTACGGCGTGGCTCTCCGCCAATGCAGTCGTCATCGGCGTTGCACTCGTCTTCCTCGTGCTCTTCGCGGCTTTTCTGCGCGTGACGCTGCGTCCCGGCGAAGCGGGGACGGCGCTCTTCGCCTCCGTCGTCGCATCGATCGCGGCCTTTACCATTGCGGCGCTCGGCGTCCTTGCCGCAGCGCGACGCGTCCGCGCGGCAACGACTGCGACGTCGATCGAGGTCGCAGCGATCCGCGTACAAGCCGAGTCCGATCTTGCGGCCGCACGCGAGCGCGCCGAATCCTCGATCCGCGCCGCTCAGGACGCCGTGCAGAGCGAAACTGATAACGCGGCGTTCTTCGAACGACTGCGCTTTACGCAGATGCTGCTTGACGGACGCGACGTGCGCGAACCGGCCGAGTGGCTCGATAACCTTTTTTTGACCAACCGTGGCGACATTCGCAAGATCCGCGACGAGATCAAGCGTGACCTTGTCTTCGGAAACATCGACGCAACGCGCAACGCACTCGCCATCTACGGTGCGGTCGCGGCAATCGCCGAGTACTTTTACTCAAACCTCGTCGTGCCCGAGATCATCATGTCGCGTATGGCCGTGCGCGCGCAGCTTGCCGGCTTCTACTTCGGCCCCGCCTTTAGCGCGCTCGGGACGATCAACCGCACCGCGTCGCAGGGCGTGCAACGATTCCTCAACGACACGAAAGCGTACACGAAGAAGAACGAGCCGTGGCTCGAGCAGCTCGTGCCGGAGTTCTACGCGGAGAGCGAGTCCGAGAAGGGCGCCGCGTTTCCCGTCAGCGCCAGCAGCTCCGCCGGCAGCTAAGCGCGCTCCATCGCGTCAGCGAGTGCTCCTCGGCCGTCCGCGCGAAGCGCGGCGATCGCGCCGCGCCGGTCGCCGGTCGTACGATTCTGCGACAGCTTATAGGCCGCTTCAAACCGTGTCACCGGAACTTCGAACGCGACGATTGCCGCGAGGAACGCTTCGAGACGTTCGCTCGAGAGCTCGTGCAGAGCCCAGGGGTTTTGCGCGCCTGCCTCGTGCCGGCGGCTGAGCGCGGCGAGCAGATCGAGCGTTCGCTCTCGATCCTCCGTGAGGCGCGGCACGCCGTACGCGTGCACGGCGATGTAGTTCCATGTGGGAACGTTGTCGCGACTTTCGTACCAACGTGGCGAAACGTACGCGTGCGGTCCCAGAAAGGCGACGAGCGCCTGCGCTCCTTCGATACTGCTCCAGTGCGGATTCGCACGAGCCATGTGCGCGCGCAGGACGATCTGAGCATCGACACGCTCCACGAGAAAAGGCAGATGCGTCGCGCAAGGTGCGCCCTGCACCGTGGTCACGAGCGTTCCGAAGGGATGCTCGGCAATGAATCGCTGCAGTTCGGCTTCGTCGTCGACGCGAAACGGAGGTGGAACGTACATCGATCATTGGCTTATCGGCCTGGGCTCGCCGGTTCCTGGCTCCTCGCCGCCTCTACGCCGTCGCAAGCACCATTCTGAAGCGCGCAGCGCCGCTCATCATGCGATCGTACGCATCTTGCGCGCGCTCGAGGGGCATCGTTTCGATGTGCGCGCGAACGCCGGTGAGCACGCTGAACGCCATCGTGTCCTCCGAATCGAAGCACGTTCCCGACGCCCACGCCTTGATCGAATGCCGGCCCCCGATCATCGCCGTAGTTCTCACCGCGAGCGGCTCCGCTGAAGCGCCGACGACGAGCAGCTGCCCATCGACGCCGAGGCCTTCGAGGGCCGGCTCCATTGCCGCTGCAGCCATGACCGTCGACAGAACGACCGTCGCGCCGCCAAGCTCGCGAAGCTCCGCGCCGACGTCGACCGAACGGCTGTCGAGGTAGTGCGCCGCGCCGAGGCGATGCGCGAGCTCTGCTTTATCGTCGCCGCGCGCAATGGCAACAGTGCGGAATCCCATTTTGGCGGCGTACTGCACGCCGAGATGACCGAGCCCGCCGATGCCGAGGATCGCCACGAGATCCCCCGCTTTCGCTCTGCTATGGCGCAGCGCGTTGAAGGTCGTGACGCCCGCGCACATCAAGGGCGCGGCGTCGATCGCGGAGAGTTCATCTGGAATGCGCGCGAGCGCAACCGCCGGTACGATCGCGTACTCGGCGTATCCGCCATCGTAGGCGATGCCCGGAACTTGTAGGCAGCGGCAGGTGATGAAGTCACCCCGCCTGCAGCGATCGCATACTCCGCAGTGTCCACCGTGCCATCCCACGCCGACGCGATCGCCGAGCTTCCAGCCCGATACGCCGTCGCCGAGCGCGTCGATCGTTCCGGCGATCTCGTGTCCCGGAGCGCTGGGATAGGCGACCCCCGGCCACGTCGCGTTCACGACGAGCGCGTCGCTGTGACAGATGCCGCACGCCTCGACCCGAATCCGCACCGTACCAGGCGTTGGTTGGGGGATGTCGCGCGAGACGAGCTCGAGGCGGTGCGCTTGCGCGGACGGGACGACGGCGGCTCGCATGGTCATACGCTGCGCTTTTGTCTTATCACGTTGACACAAACTCTACTTTGTGTTAACGTCTTAGTACGATGTCCACTCATGCTTCGTCTCCTGTGCTGTTCGTCTTTGCCTTCGCACTCTTCGCGGTCTGCGTGTACGTCTTCACCGCCACGCGCCTGTCGCCCGACGACCACAGTTCGGCCAACGCACGCTACGCCGTGGCGGCTTTTTCTTTGCTGCTCGGTGTGCTCGCCATGGTCCGCCTGCTCGCTCCGGTCGTTACCTACAGCTTACTCTGCCTCGGCATCACGAGCATCTACGCCTTCGACCTCGTCCGAGAGGAGCGCCTGCGCACCGTTCGCGTTGCGTCCCTTGCGCCCCGCGGCCGCCTCGATACAGTCCCCGCAATCTGGATTGGGATTGCCATCGCGTCGACCCTCATGCTCGTCCCATACTTTTTGCTCGGAGAAGAGGTCGTCGCTGCAAGCATCGTTACCGCCTGTGCGATCGCCATGGCGACCATCGCGTATCGCATCCTCGGTGCGCCCATGCTCCTGTGCGGCGGTGACGCCGCCGCCGAACGTCTACGCGACCGCGCGCGCCGCTCAACCCGTGTCGGCCTCACGTGCGTCGTCGCGATCGGGACGGTCTTCGTCTTCATCAGCTTCGTCAACGGCCGCCTTGCGTTCGTCACACCTGCGCAGCAAGCGCTCAACATCGCCGCGCCCGCGCTTTGGGCAGCGTTATGGATGTGGCAGAGCCTGCGCGTGCGCCGGTTGGATGCAGGCGCCAGCGCAGGCTGCGCGTGAAGGAGCTTTTCCTCGCCGTCGATCCCAGCCTCGACGCCGCGCCGTTTCAGCAGATACTCGAACAGATACGCGCGTTCATCGAACGGGGCGAGTTGCAAGCCGGCGATCCGCTTCCGACGGTTCGGCAACTCGCCGGCGATCTGGGCGTCGCTCCGAATACGGTAGCGCGGGCTTATGCGGAGCTGCAGGCCGAGGGATGGCTAACGGGCGACGGACGACGCGGCACGCACGTCGCACCACACGCGCCGGCCGCCGACGGGCGCAGCCGAGCGCGGCTCCTGCGTGAGGCCGTCGCGCAGTTCGTCGCAACGCTCTCGCACCGCGGTTACTCCGCCGACGAAGTCTCGTCGGCGCTGGAGCGATTCGTCAAGCCGTGACCTCTACTGCATCGTCGCTGCCAGAGCCGGCAGGACTTGATAGCAATGCATCCGGAGTAGTATAGTATCCCGAAGGGAATACTATACTATGCCAGCCGGTACACCAGTCTATGAAGAGCCATCGGGGCATCTCCCCGCCCCGCTGGTATTTGGAACGCGGATGCGGACCGCTCTCCTCATGCTCGTCGCCGTTCTCGAGCAGACGTACCCGGCGGAGATCAGCCGGTATCTCGGATCGACGATCCCGGCCGTCCAGCGCACGCTCGACAAGCTTGAGGATGAGGGCCTGGTCGCAACGCGCCAGCTCACGGTACGGAACGTCAGGCTCAATCCTAACTATCCCGCCTTTCGTGAGCTCCGGGCGCTCTTGTTGCGTCTCGCGGAGGGCTATGTGCAATATCAAATCGTCAAGGAATCACGGAGAACGAGGCCGCGCCGAAGAGACAAGCCGCTGTGATAACGCGCGCAAGCACGCTCACCGATGTCTGCTTCGCTGTGGCGCAGACGCTCGAGGCACACGGCATCAACGCCGTCCTCACCGGCGGCAGCGCAGCCGCAGTGTACGCGCCGCACGCCTATACCTCGCACGATGCAGACTTCATCCTCCAGGAAGATGCGCCGCTCGGCGACGTCGCCGGCGCGCTTCTTTCGATCGGTTTTACGCGTGACGGAAAGTCACGCATTTTCGTGCACTCCGACACGCGATTCACGGTTGACTTTCCACGTGGTCCGCTTGCCGCCGGCGGCGACTATGTCCGAGCAACCGCAACGCTTACGTACGCCGGCATGACCTTGCGAATTCTTTCGCCCACCGATTGTGTGCGTGACCGCCTAGCGCACTTTTACCACTGGAAGGACTTTACCGCGCTCAAGGCTGCCGTTGCCGTAGCCGCAGCGAACATTGACGGTATCAATATGGATATATTGCATTCCTGGTCTGAGCGCGAAGACAATCTCGCTAACTTCACTGAGTTTGAGCGACGCTTACGACGAGCACGCGGTGCATAGACGGCGCATCGCGGATGCTCGCAGGCCGACGGCGTGCCTCATGCGCCGTCCTTTATTCGGGCGATGAGGTGCTCGCCGACGCGAATGGCATTCGCCATCGCGGTAAGTCCTGGGTTGACGGCACCGATGCTCGGAAAGAAGCTCGTGTCGACGACGTAGAGGTTGTCGAGCTCGTGAGTTTTACAGTTGAGATCGAGCACCGACGTCGCTGGATCGGTGCCGAAACGGCACGTGCCGACTTGGTGTGCAACGCCTGCGATCGGAACGTCTTGCTGAAAGTAGTAGTCGCGCCGCAGCATGCTATGAGCGCGCATGCCGATCTGGCCGAGGACGCTCTCCAAGCGCGCAAACAAGCGTGCAAACTCCGAGCGGTTCGTTTGCGTGTACGACAGCTGAGTCATGCCGTCGGTTCCGAGCGTTATACGGTTCCCGGGCAGCGGTAAGTCTTCGGTCGTGAGCCAGAAGTCAACGGAATGCTTCGAAAGCTCTTCGAGTGTGAACTCGGGCGCGAGCGCGGTCTCGTGCGGCCGCTCGCCGCGATACATCGGCGGCAACGATTTGCCCACCATCTGAACGTTGCCCATCGGATAGTCGTAGCCGCTCTCGCCGAAATAGAAGTCGTTGAGGCCGAGCGTCTTCTGATAAGTCGTCGGGTTCGGCTCAAGGGAGACGGCCATCACGGCCGCGCAGTTGTGAAACATGTAGTTGCGCCCAACCTGATCGGAGCCGTTTGCGAGCCCGTGCGGATGCTTGTCGTTCGCGGAAGCCAGGAGCAGTCGCGCCGAGTTCGCGGCGCCCGCGCAGACAACGACGATCGGCGCACTATACTCCTCCCGAGCGCCATCGCGATTCACGATCACCTTCGTCACGCTTGCGCCGCTGCCGTCGGTTTCGAGCTTCACGACTTCGGCGCGCACGAGGAGCGTGACGTTCGGCAACCCGAGAATCGGGCGCACCGCAAGCACGTCCGCGTCGGACTTCGCATGCACCAAACACGGATAACCGTCGCACCAAAGGCAGCGAATGCAGTTGCTGCGCGGCCGATCCGCTTCGTCGAGCAAGATGCCGCAAGGAGCGTGAAACGGATGATAACCGGCGGCACGAAGATCGGTCGCCAACTGCTCGATGCGTGGCTCGTGGGAAACCGCTGGCCACGGGTACGGCTTGCTCACGAAACCCTCCGTCGGGTCCTCGCCGTGATTCCCATGTACCTGATAGAGCCACTCCGCCTTCGTGTAATACGGCTCGAAGTCGCCGTAGTCCAGAGGCCATGCGGGCGAAATGCCGTCCACGTGGTGGATTTCTCCGAAATCTTGCGGGCGCAGACGATAGAGCGAGGCACCGTACACCTTCGTCGCACCACCCACGAAGTAATGAACCTGCGGCGCAAACGTCTTGCCTGCACCGTCGCGCCACGTTTCCGTCGAAATATAACGATTCTTGACGAAGACCTCGCTCGGGTCCCAGTTCTCCGTCTCGCGCGGCAAAAAATCGCCGCGCTCGAGTAAGAGCAGACGCAGGCCCGCGCTTGCCAGCGTATGCGCGAGGGTTCCGCCGCCCGCACCGGTTCCGATAATGATAACGTCGTATGCCATTCGCGTCTTCGGTTCGACGTCGCTTCGAAAATGTGTTCTTTTCCAGGGCAGGCCGCGTGTCAGCCGGAATCACTCTGAGGCCACTGCGTGCCGATGAAGAGCGTGCCAACGGTGCCGGCGGAGTCAAGACCGTAGGCGTAATACAGCACGACGCCGCCAGAGTATGTGAGCCTATAGACCAACGCGAGTGCGCCAAGCACTGAGCTGCGTCCGAGAAAGGACCACTGAGGCTTACCGAGCTCTCCAATCTCCGTCGAGAGCGTATGAACGAACGAATGCGTAAAGCGCGCGCCGAGCGGGGCCGAAAGCTTCGCGCACTTGCATCCTCCGCGCGATCCTGTTGTGGAATTACGGCGATGGCTTCCGCCGTGGCAATTTGCGGCGTAGGCCTGGTCATATCGGCGACGGTGTCACCGCATGATGGCGCCATGGCATCGATCCGCGACGCCGCCGTACTTTCCAAGCCCTGCGTCTGCGCCACGTTAGCGGTGGGCAATGGCTCTTGAGCGGTTTCTGGTGCACGAAATTCGAGTTAGAGATGGCAGCTTACTGCTTCATCTCATTGCGATTGCGTGAAGCACGCAGTCGCCCTTCTAGTACACTTCTCGCCTCGGAAGCACCGCCAGAACTCGGCTATGAAAATCCATCCACTTGGAAAGGTCGCTGTTCAACCACGATGCTACCCTTAGCAGCGTTCGATAGTCTGCAAGCAGATCCCGTTGAAAAATCGGCTCGTGGTGCGCGATTCGATTTCTGAGCCCTCGCAAGAAATCTATCTGACCGCTGATGCTTGAACGCTTGGGCGACTTCCCCGTGACAGCGGCATAATTGGGAAAGGCCTTGTTCAAGGCTGGCGTCCAAATTTGATGCTCGTATCGGCCCGCGAGCAGCGTTGTCCAGAAGCCGAAGTGGAGTGCAGCTACGATGTGCGGTGCATCGGAAGGTAACTTATGGTTGGTAAGTGCTTCTTTTGCATCCACGATTGACTTAGTAATCTCTGGGCTCACGAGGAACGTTGGCTCATCATACCAGGCTGCACCAAAGGCGAAGGTTAGCTCCCGATGAAACGCATTACGCAACGCGACCTCGAGCACCTGAATGGGGCCAAAGAATGCTGAACTGAGCGTGGTGTTGTAGACATGAAGCTTTATTGCGGATTCAAGATTGCCGTCAGTCGCGCCGAGGTACGTTGTAAGCCGGTCCGTGCTAAGGCATGCCTCAATCTGAGGCAGAGTCGCAGCGTTATACTGAAATATTGACAAGAAGCACCCGCCTAATGTATCATGCGTGCGTACGCCCCGGAGCCGCCTCTGCGAAAGTATGCGTCCGGGGTAAGCCTTTTTTTAGGGCATGTTTGATCGGACCTGTGGCCTGCTACTCTCGGCCCTTATATCATCACAAATCGATTTGCGGTGAGCGCAGTCGGCTACTGCCCAGAAAGGGACTCGAACCCCCACGATGTTGCCACCACTGGTACCTGAAACCAGCGCGTCTACCAATTCCGCCATCTGGGCGCAGTACCGCGAGGGCCTCGGTTTCGCGCCGCCGGGCATCCGCCCTTCCGGGGTGCGTTGAGCAGGGCGGCTGGAACGTTGCGTCCCAAACCCTCCCCATGGCTTTGGTCGTCGTGCATGACGCGCAGCGTGTCGAGATGACGCTGCTCAACGGAAGGCAGTTCGAAGCACAACTCGTAGTGACTCCGTGAGACGCCTCATACCGATCCTCGGTATCACGTTCGTCGACATCATCGGCTTTTCGATGCTCATCCCGATGCTGCCGTACTTCGTCACGCACTTCGGCGCGTCGGCCTTCGTCGTGGGGCTGCTCTTCGCGGTCTTCCAGCTCTGTCAGCTGCTCTCGGCACCGCTATGGGGCAATCTTTCGGACCGCATCGGACGTAAGTTCGTGCTCGTGACGAGCCAAATCGGCGCGACGATCGGCTGGACGATGCTCGCCTTCTCACCGAACATCGTATGGGTCTTCATCGCGCGCGTCGTCGAGGGCGTCTCCGGCGGTAACATCGGCATCACGCAAGCGTACGTCGCCGATCTCGTCGAAGCGCGCCAGCGCGCGCGCGCCTTCGCGCTCATCGGGGCAACCTTCGGCGCGGGGATGGTCTTCGGACCGGTCATCGGCGGCGTGCTCTTTGCAAAGTACGGGTTCAAGGCACCGTTCCTCGCCGCCGCCGCTCTCCAGGCCCTCACGTTGCTGCTGACGCTGCTCCTCGTTCCCGAATCGCGAAAGCG
The DNA here is from genome assembly GCA_027315245.1 of Vulcanimicrobiota bacterium. GTDB lineage: Bacteria > Vulcanimicrobiota > Vulcanimicrobiia > Vulcanimicrobiales > Vulcanimicrobiaceae > Tyrphobacter. The sequence goes on from DAHUYK010000103.1 coordinate 13,280, forward strand.
CGAGGACCGCGAATACGCCCAACTGCGCCAAGTGCTCGGGTCCTTTCGCAACCCCGCCGTCGCGCGCGCGCTCGTGCAGCGCCTCGCGCTCTCACTGGGATTGTACGGCTGGTACGCGGTCATCGCGCTCTACCTGCAGCGTCAGCTCGGCTTTACGCTCACGCGCACGGATTTTTTCTTCGCAGGATTTGCCATGCTGAGCGTTCTGATGAACGCGGTCGTCGTTGGAAGGATCTCGCAGCGCGCCGGAGACCGGCGTATGTCGAACATCGGCTTGCTCAGCCTCTTCGCCGGCTTCGTGCTCCTCGTGTTCGTGCACGGCATCGCGCTCCTCGTCGTCTCGATCGCGCTCTTCTCGTTTGGGTCGGCGCTCGCTCAGAACGGCATCACCGCTCTCATCAGCAACTCCGTGACCGATCGCGAACAAGGAGCGGTGCTGAGCACCGGCTCGTCGCTCGACTCGCTCTCAGGGGTCATTGCCCCGCCGCTCTCGACGGGGATCCTCGGCGCCGTTGGACCGAGCTTTTCAAGCGCGCCGTCGTCGCTCTTCGTCCTCGTCGCGCTCGGCATCGGGATCGTTGCGATGCGCCGCGAACCGCGCGCAGGCTAGGCGGCGCCGCGCTTGCGGCGCGGTTTGCTCTCCTTCTCCGACGTGCCGCGCTCTTTGAGGCTGCGCTCGAGCACGTCCATGAGGTTGACGACCTTCCCGCGCGCCGGTGCAGCCTTCTTCGCTCGCGGCAGCTCCTTGCCCGAGACGCGCGCATCGATGATGGCGAGCAGCTCCTCGCGATAGCGGTTCGGAAACTTCTCGGGCTCGAATTCGTCGACGCTCATCGAATCGACGAGCATCTTCGCCATCTTCAGCTCCGCGGGCGGCAGCTTTTCGTTGCCGGGAAGATCCAGATCGGAACGATCGACGATCTCCGTTCCCCAACGCATGAGATCGAGCACGAGCGCTTCGCCCGATGGTTTGACCGCCGCGAGGTACTCCCTCGTGCGGATGACGACGCGCGCCACGGCGACGCGCGCGGTCTGATCGAGCGTCTCGCGCAGAAGCGCATACGCATGGCGTCCCTGCTTCGTCGGCTCCAAATAGTAGGGCTGCTCGAAGTACATCGGATCGATCTTCTCGATCTCCACGAACTCGAGGATGTCGATCGTATTCGTCACCTTGGGATCGATGCGTTCGAAGTCGGCATCGGTGAGCACGACGTGCTCGCCTTTCTCGTATTCGTAGCCCTTCACGATCTCGTCCCACGGCACCGGCTTGCCGTCGACGCTGCAAACGCGCTCGAACTTGATGCGCCCCTCGTCCTTCTTGTGCAGCATGTGAAACGACAGCTCGTTCGTGCGAACCGCGCCGGTGAGTTTCACCGGAATCGTCACGAGACCGAAGGAAAGAGAGCCGGACCAAATCGCGCGGGCCATTGTTACCTCCAACGTTTGCGGACGCGCTCGATGCTTGCAGCGAGCCTTGCCCGCTTCCAGCTACGCCCGCTCCACCGGTCTCCCTCCCGCTTAAGCGCCTTGGGGACCGTGCGAATCGTATATTTCCCAAAGGCGTCGGCCGGAACCGTCGTCCGCGAGCGCGCAAATGCCTCGACCTCGCTCCAATCCAGCGGCCACGACGCCGGCGCGCCGTCCCTCGCGCGCGCCGAAAACGGAGCGACGAGCGTCTTGCCGTGCCCGACCTGCACGTAATCGATGTAAACGGCGCCCTCGCGGCGCTTCGCGATCCTGCGCTCGAGCGTCACGAGTTCGCCGCAGGCTCCGGCCACGTGCCGCGCCGCGAGCTCTGCGAAGACCTTCGCCTGGTCGTACGTATGTCCGCGCTCAAGCGGAACGACGACGTGCAGACCCATACCGCCCGACGTTTTCACGAGGGGCGCGAGGCCGACGCTCACGAGCGCTTCCCGCAGTGTGAGGGCGACCGTCGCCAACGTCTTGAGCGTGCACGCTTCATCGGGGTCGAGATCGAAGAGCACGAAGTCCGGCTCGTCGAGCGAGCCGACGTGCGACGTCCAAATGTGCAGCACGACTGCCGCGAGGTTTGCCAGGTAGATGAGCGTCGGTGCGTCGTTGCACAGAACGTACGTGATCTTTGCGCGTCGCCCCCCGGGGCTCGCAAGGGTCTCGCGCCGCACCCATGCCGGCATCCCCTGCGGCGCGTTCTTTTCAAAGAACGAGCTCGCGCCGATGCCGTTCGGAAAGCGCTCGAGCGTCAGCGGCCGGTTCTCCAGGTAGGGCAGCATTGCGCTCGCGACCGCGCTGTAGTAGCCGATGAGATCGCCTTTCGTGTAGCCGTCCTGCGGCCAGAGCACTTTGTCGAGATTCGAGAGCGAAAGCGTGCGATTCTCGACCCGAACATCGGTGCGCTTCTCGGCCATCGCTACTGCGCAAGCTCCCGTACGACGTCCCGCGCGCGCTTGTCGGCGCGAAGGCCGAGAAATGCAGCTTGCCGCACGAGGCCGTCGCGCGTCCATTCCGCGAAGCGCACTTGCGCGACGAGTTCCGGCTCGACGTAGTGAGCGCCGCGCAGGACGTTCCCTTGCGCGAACGGCGACGTCTTGCGGGAAAGACGTTTTAACTGCGTCATGAGTTCCCGAAGGAGGCTCTCGTTGAACCCTGTGCCGACGTTGCCGGCATACGCAAGCTTCTTCCTCTCGTACACGCCGAGCAGCAAGGAGCCAAAGCCGGTACGCGTGCCTTGCGGATCGGTCCATCCGCCGACGACGAACTCCTGCTCGAGATGCGCTTTCACCTTGAGCCAGTCGCGAGTGCGCCGCTCCTGATACGCCGAATCACGACGCTTTGCGACGATCCCTTCGAGCCCACGTTTGCGAACCTGTTCGAAGAACGCCTTACCCTTGCCCGTAATGTGCTTGGAGTAGAGAACGAGCTGCTCGTCGGTGATGAGCTGTGCGAGCAGCGTCTTGCGTTCTTCGAGCGGTTCGTGACGGAGGTCGCGGCCGTCGGCATAGATGAGGTCGAACGCGACGTACGTCAACCGCGCACGCGTTTTTGCTGCCTCCTGCAATCCCTGAAAGCTCGAGCGCCCCTCCTTGTCGATAAAACATATTTCGCCGTCGATGACGATCGGAACGCTCGTAAACGCCTGCGCGAGCCCTTCCATCTGAGGGAAGCGTTTGAGGAGGTCGAGACCGTTGCGTGACGTGAGCGTCAGCATACCCTTTTCATCGATGCTGCAGAGCGCGCGATAGCCGTCCCACTTGATTTCGAACAGCCACTCGTCATCGTCGAAAGGCTTGGCGACAAGCGTTGCCAGCATGGTGGACTTCAGCACCGGGATGCGCTCCCGCTTCGCTGTCGCTCGCGGTGCGGCGGCGCGGCCGGCGCGCGGCTTTGATTGCCATGTTTTCGCCGCCGGATCGCGCCCGACTTCGTCGACGGTCTTGCCGCTCTTCACCGAGCGCGCGTGGCGCGCGATGTCCCACGCCGCCTTCGCATACTCGTCCTTGTCCTTGAAGAGCAACCACGGTTCGCCGCTCTCTCCCTCGCGCGGCTTGATGCGCACGAGCGTGAAGAGTCCCTTGAGCTTTTCGCCCTGCATGACGAACTTGAGTTTGCCGCCCGCAATCTCTTTGGCGGCGTCGGTGCCTTCGGCAAGGGCGTACGTGCCCTCGTCCCACACGATGACGTTGCCGCCGCCGTACTGCCCTTTGGGGATCGTCCCTTCGAACTCTCGGTATGAGAGCGGGTGATCCTCGACGTGCATCGCAAGCCGCCGCTCGCCCGGAACGAGCGTGGGGCCCTTGGGAATCGCCCACGATGCGAGCGTACCGCCGGCTTCAAGCCGGAAATCCCAGTGGAGGCGCGATGCGTGATGCATCTGCACGACGAAGCGCGCGCGCTGGCTCTTGCGTGCTTGCGAACCCTGCGGCTCCGGCGTCCGTGCAAAGTCGCGCTTCGCGCGATAGGCCTCCAGCGAGCCAGAGCTGCGTTTTTTCACCATGCTTTTCTTCCCACGGGTGCGAAGCATTTTCTCGTTATGTCCGAGTTTCGCTTTTCGCCCCGGCCGAACCGAGCGCAGGAGATTCCATGGGTCGCGTGGAGCCCGGATGCCTTTGAACGCGCGGAACGCGAAGGGAGACCGATACTCCTCTCGATCTCGGCCGTCTGGTGTCATTGGTGCCATGTGATGGACGAGACGACGTACTCCGACGATGCGGTGATTGCTGCCGTTCGCGAGCACTTCGTTCCGGTTCGCGTCGACAACGACGAGCGGCCCGACATCAACGCGCGGTACAACATGGGCGGCTGGCCGACGACCGCATTCCTCGCCGCCGATGGAACGACGCTCACCGGCGCGACGTACCTGCCTCCCGATCGCATGGAGCACGTGCTGCGCGAGGTCGCGACCTGGTACGCAAAGCATCGCACCGAGATTCCGGCGCTCGCACAAGCACGCCCAACTGCAAGCGCCGTCCAGGGACCGGCGGAAGCGGACGATTTCGCCGGCGAGCGCATCGTCACTGCGATTGCCTCGACCTTCGATCAGGAGTACGGCGGCTTCGGCGATGCGCCGAAGTTTCCACAGCCGGAGCTTCTGGAGACGCTGCTCGCCTATGCGCAAGCGAACGACGACGACCGGCTGCGCCGCATGGTCGTGCGAACGCTGCTCGCGATGGCACGGGGCGGCATGTACGATCGCGTCGAGGGTGGATTCTTTCGTTACTCGACGACGCGTGACTGGTCGATCCCGCATTTCGAAAAGATGGCCGAAGACCACGCAGGGCTGATACGCGCGCTCGCGCTGTTGCTGGAACGCGCGCCCCATGCGGAGCTGCGGGAGACCCTCACGTCCGCCGTCGGCTACGTCATGACGGTACTACGCGATGCGCGCACCGGGTTCTTCGGCGGCAGTCAGGACGCCGACGAGGCATACTACGGGCTGCCGCTCGACGATCGCCGAGCGCGTGAAGCACCGTACGTCGACCGTACGCTCTACACGGATCGCAATGCGGCGCTTGCCGGCGCGCTGGCACTCGCGAGTGCCACGCTCGACGACGATGCCTGCGCCGACGCCGCACTGCTCGTCCTCGACGGGATGGCAGCGTCGATGCGCGACGTGGACGGCCTCCTCTATCACGTGCGGAGAACCGGCCGCGAACCGTCGATTCGCGGGTTGCTCGCAGACCACTGCGCATATCTGCGAGCGTTGCTCGACGCGCACGAAGTCAGCGGCGAGGCCCGGTTTCTCGAGCGCGCCGAGGCGATCGCATCGCTCGTCATCGAACGCTTCGGCGCCGAGCATGGCGGCTTTTACGACCGCGCCGACGTCGAAGCGCCCCTCGGAAGGCTGGCGTTGCCCGATCGCCCGATCGTCGAAAACGCACTCTTGGCAGAGTCGTTTCTTCGCCTCGAGGAGCTCCGCGCGCAAAGCGGCGATCGAGCCGTCGCCGAACGTGCGCTGGCCGTCTACGCGTCGTCGTCGCTCCGCATGGGGTCGTTTGCGGCCGCATACGCCCGGGCGCTCCTGCGCCTGCGCTCTTCCGGCGTCTGTGTGCGAATCGTCGGCACACCCGCGCAAGGTGCCGAGCTCCGCCGCGTCGCGCGCCGGCTTCCCTCGCCGTTCGTCGCAATACGCACGATCGCGGTGCAGCGCGCGTACGAGTTGGAACTTCCAGCCGAACCGGCACCCCGCGCGTACGTGTGTAGTGGCCGCGCGTGCGGCGCGCCCGTCGAGAGCGCCGCGGACCTGCGGGCCTCTTACGATGCGCTAGCGCACGAACGTCTGCCAATACCAACATCCCCAAAGACCGGCGAGCACGCTCCAGGCGATGAGCGCCATCCCCCAGCGCGGTAAGCGATCGCGCGAGCCAAGCATCATGAGCGCCAGGAGAAACGGCTCGAAGTCGAGCGCGTGACGCATCCCGAACTGCGCGAACCCGTTGACGTAGTAGAGAGCGTTTGGGCCGGCGACAAGCAATGCCGCAATCCAAAGCGCAACCACGAGACGCGCCGGACGGCGCGCGCGCAACGCGAGAAGAAGTGCGGGGCTCGTCCAGGTGAGCGCGACGCCGCTCAAGCTCGGCACGATCCACGGATAGCGCGAGACGAAGGCAGGACTCTGAACGAAGAACGACCAGAGTTCGTATGGGAGATACGCGAGCCGGAACGGTGAGCCGGTCGGGAATCCCGCACTATCCTGGTGATACCACACCGTGTAGCCGATATCGGTCCACGTTCCCCATCGCATCTCGTTGTAGAGAACCCACAGGGCGCCTACCGGCACGAGGACTGCAAGCATGGCACCGACCGCGCGGCGGCGCCGTTCCGGCGGCGTGTCGCTCAGAACGAGATAAGCGTACACCGGGATGGCAAGCACGAGCGAAAACCGCGACTCGAAGGCGCACGCGCCCCACAGCATGACGAGCCAGGCACGCCGCCGTCCGTTCAGTTCGACGAGCGCGAGCAGCGTAAAGCAAACGGCGCAGACGTGAGCGAGAAACCACACGTCTCCGAGCATGCCGCACCAGAGAAGATCCGTGCCGGCGAGAAGAAACGCGCAGAGCCATGCGTTCGTGCTCCGCGCAATGCCGAGACGTTCGCCGAGCTCCCATGCAGCACCGGCGGCGATCCCCGTGATGATGATGGAGAGCAGCGTCTGATCGGTGACGTGCGCGACGGCAACGAACGGCAGCATGAGGAGCGCCGGCAGCGGCGCCTCGATGACGTAGTACAGCCCGTCGTACCGCAGCGCGTCGATGAAGGGGCCGGGCCAGTGAATCCATACGTGCCCTGCGAGAAGCGCCTGCGCGAGCAGCGTGTAGTTGTCGTACGCCGAGACGCGCCCAAGCGACGCGATCGCCGTGACGAGAAGGGCGGCGCAGCCTGCGAGTACGCAGCGAGGGATGCGCATCACGGCACCAGCGCAAAGACAGGCGAGTGCGGAGCGACTTCAACGAGACGGTATCCGGCGAGGCCGCCCGCGTTCGACGGCCCGATGACGAACGCCGGCCGGGTACGCGGCCACCGAGGCAAGTACGGCCCCAGATCGCCCACCCACGCGACGGCAATGGAGCGAGAGCCGAGCGAGTGCTCGACGTACGCGGCGTACGCGAGCGGCGGCGCGTCGAGCCAACTCGCCACGAGGATCGCATCGTCCGGCGTCTGACGCTGAACCGCCGCGATGACCGCTCGCGCACGTTCGTCGCCCGCTTGCGCAAAGATCCACCGATTCTGCACGACGAGCAGCAACGCCAACGCCGCGCAGGCGCTCGCCGCGAGGATCCGCACGCGCGGCACGCTTCGTGCAACGTATGAAAAGGCGTCCCCCGCGAAGACGGCCGCAACGAAGTATGACTCGATGAAGTAACGTCGCGGATCAGACTCGGCCGGAAAACTCGCACCAAAGATGACGCACGGAAGCGCGAAAAGCACGAGCGCGGCAGCGCGAGCGCGGTCGCGTTTCCATGCGACGGCGATTCCGAGCAATGCGGCCGCTGCGCCGAAGGGCGTCAACTCCGCGAGCAGCTCCGAGACGTAGAGCGGAAAGCCGGCGCCGTGCGGATTCCCAGCGGCGATCGACGCCAGTACGGAAGCGATATTGAAGTCGCCTCCGCCGGCGAGTGCAGCGAAGCCGTGCAACGCCGCAGGGTGATCGTAATCCCAAAACGGCGCGCCGTGCGGCAGGCCTAGCGCGCGCTCGGCCACCAAACCGCGTGCGCTGACCGTGGCGCTGCGCAGCGGCAGATAGAGATACCAGACCGCGGCGGAGCAAGCGCCGAGTAGCGCTGCACGCGCAACGCCGGCGACCGGGAACGGACCGCGACGCATGACCACTGCAAACGCGATCGCAGGCACCGCGAGGAGCAGTACGGGGTGCACGGCCAAGCCGATGCCCCATGCAATCGCCGCCGCGTACAGGGCAGCCTGCGTTCCACCGCGGTACCAGCGCAGCGTGAAGAAGATCGTCGCCGCGAAGGCACATGCCGCAAGCGCATGCACTTCCGCGCGCGTACCGCGAGTCCAGACGATCGCACCGAACGCAAAAAGCCATGCAGCAGCGGCTCCCACCCATGCGTTCCCGCCGTCGTCTTCCACCGTGCGAGCCACGAAGTAGGCTGTGGCGGCCATTGCGCACGCGCTCATGATGCTCATGCGGAACGCGACGCTGCCAATGGCAAAGACGTGCGAGAACACGTAACCCAAGAGCACGTACGCGGGGAAGGCCGTTGGATGCGCGATCCCGAGGATCCACGGAACCGTGTCCATCTCGCCGGTGTCCCAGAACCAGACGTCGCGCCGGGCGCTCACAACGTAGATGCAGAGCGGGATCGCCCAGGCGGCGATGCGCGGAACCCATGCGGCGACGGCGCTGCCGCTGCGCATTTACAAAAATGTCGAGCGGGGGAGCGCGGCCGGAAAGCTGTAGTCCGAAAAGACGATGCGTTCGCGCGCTATCGTGCCATTCACCACCGCGTTCACCGAGGCGACCATCGGGACCCAGTGTCCGTTTACGCCTCCAAACGCAATGCGGCCAGTTCCGCTTCCGAAGGCACCGGTCGTATGAAAATCGATGAACCGCGGCAAATATGTCTTTCCGTCGAGGGTCAGCCGGTCGACGACGAAGCCGCCGCTCTCGCGCACGAGCGGGTCTGTCTCGTAGATGTAGTCGAGGTGCTTGCCGTCGCGGCGCGTCTCTAGAAAGAGCATCTGGTACGCATCGGGACGCGGCGCCAGCACGCTGACCGCATAGGGATTGGGATGCTGCGATATGCGCACGCGCTTATGCGGCACGACGGTTCCGTTGACCGCAATCGTCTCGTCGCGCACGCTGTCGCCGCTTCGATAGACGCGATGCCGCTGTTCGATATCGGTGGGTCCTGCCTGCGAAACGCTATACGTAAAGATGATGGCCTTCGGCGGCCTTATCGCCGCGAGCGCCATCGCATAGCGATCGAGAACGACCTGCGAATCGATTGGAGACGGCATGGCGGCAAGCAGAAGCGCGACGGCGACGATGAACCTCATGCGAGCACGGCCTCGCGTATCGCTTGCACCGCAGCGGAGGCGCCCTGCGCGTCGCGGCCGCCGCCTTGGGCCTGCGCCGCCTGTCCGCCTCCCTTGCCGCCCACGAACGGCGCCGCCAGTTTGACGAGATTTCCCGCATGCACGCCCTGGCGCACCTGATCGTCGCTCGCTGACACGAAGAGACTTACCGTTCCGTCGTCGACTCCGGCGAGAGCGATGACGCCGCTCGGCAACCGCTGGCGTATTGCCTGGCTCAAATGGCGCAGCGCCTCGGGCGTTGCGGCCGGTACGACGGCGCCGACGAACGTTCGCTCGCCGCGGCGCTCCGCGCGCTGCGCATACGACTGTGCATCGGAGGAAGCAAGGCGCGCGTGCAGTTGCCCCACCGCGTTCTGAAGCTCCCTCACCTCACGCTGCAGCTTTGCGACGCGCTCTCGTACGTCGTCCGGCGTCGTCGCGAGCGACGCGGCGAGTTCGCCGACGAGTTCTTGCTGATGCTGCACAAACGATTCCGCCGCCTCGGAAACGCACGATTCGATGCGCCGAATACCGCTGCCGATCGAGAACTCGCTCAGAATGACGAACAGCCCGAGTTCCCCGGTCGAATGTGAGTGCGTTCCACCGCAGAACTCGATCGACGGGCCCGCCTGGACGACGCGAACGCGCTCACCGTACTTCTCGCCGTGCATCCATACGGCGCCCGTCTTTCGCGCCTCGTCGATGGGCAGTTCTCTGGTCACGAGTGCCGAATCCTCTCGGATCATCACGTTCACCCTGCGCGCAACGGCGGCTCGTTGCTCGGGCGTGAGCGCGCCGGCGGGCCAGCGAAAATCGAAGCGCATGCGATCGGTTCCCACCCATGAGCCGGCTTGGGCAACGTCATCCCCCAGTTCGTCCTTGAGCGCGCGCTGCAGCAAGTGCGCCGAGGTGTGGTGGCGGCGAATCTCGCGGCGCCACCATTCGTGTACGGTGGTTTCGACGCGATCGCCCACGGCAAGCGTTCCGGAGCGCAGCGTTCCATGGTGCGCGACCGCTTCGCCGAGATACTGCGCATCGTCCACGTCGAAAATAGCATCGCCGCAGCGAATCGTGCCGCGATCGCCGATCTGGCCTCCGCGTTCAGCGTAGAACGACGTGCGATCGAGCACCACCGCGCCCGCCTCGCCCGCATTGAGCCGAGCGATGGAAGTATCGCCGCGTAGAAGCGCCACGATCTCGCCCGCGCTGCCAAGCCCCCCGTAGCCGGTGAACGTCGTCACGATCGCGGGAAGGTCGGCAAGCGTCACGACGGCACGCTTGCGTTCCGCGTCGCTCCGCGCGCGCTCGCGTTGCGCCTGCATCGCCGTTTCGAAGCCGGCCTCGTCGACGCGCAGCCTCCGCTCGGCGGCGATCTCGCGCGTCAACTCCATCGGAAATCCGTAGGTATCGTGGAGCTCGAAGACGTCGGCGCCAGAGAGCATCGGCTCCCCGGCACGCAGCGTGCGTTCCATGCGCTCTTCCAGCATCGCAGTGCCCCGTTCGAGCGTGCGCTCGAACGTCGCTTCTTCTTGCGAAAGCACCCGTTCGATTCGCGCCCGGTGCTCGCGCAGCTCCGCGTATTCGGCTTCGAGCGTGGCGACGACTGCCGGTACGAGCTTCGTCAAGAAGCCGTGCGGATAGCCCATCATACGCCCGTTTCGCACGGCGCGACGAATGAGGAAGCGCAACACGTAGCCGCGATCGGTGTTCGATGGAAAGACACCGTCGTTGATGAGAAATGTCACCGCGCGCGCGTGATCCGCAATGATATTTTTTCGAACGATGCTCTCGGTGTCATTCCGAGCGTCGGCCCGGCGAGGCGAGCTAGCAGGAGCGACACGGGGCATCGCCGCGATGATATCCGTGAACAAGTCCGTTTCGTACATCGACGTCTTGCCGTTGCGAATCGCGAGCATGCGCTCGAGTCCGGCCCCCGTGTCGATAGCTTTTCGCGGCAACTCCGAGACGCGGCCGTCGGCACCGCGGTTGAACTGCTGAAAGACGACGTTCCAGAACTCGACGAAACGATTGCCCTTGTTGGGCGCGTCGTCGCCCGCTCCCGAGGCATTCTGCGGCCCGCTGTCATAGAAGAGTTCGGTCGACGGCCCGCACGGTCCGGTCGGCCCCATCGTCCAGAAGTTCTCTTCATCCCAGCGTGAAACGCGCTGCGCATCGACGCCGATCTCGTCGCACCAGATGCGTTCCGCCTCGTCGTCGCCGGTATGGATCGTGACGTGAATCTTCTCGGGATCGAGGCCGAGCCAGCGCTTCGACGTCGAAAACTCCCAGGCAAACGCGATGGCTTCAGGCTTATAGTAATCGCCGAAGCTGAAGTTCCCGAGCATCTCGAGAAAGGTGCCGTGGCGACCGGTGCGCCCGACGTTCTCGATATCGCTCTTCGCACCGGCGACGCGCAGGCAGCGCTGCACCGTGACGGCGCGCGGTGCCGGCGCCGCGCGCTCGCCGAGGAAGACGGGTACGAACTGTTCCATTCCGGCGATCGTGAACAGCGTCGTCGACATCGCGTCGGGAATGAGGCTGGCCGAGGGCACGCGCGCGTGCCCCTTGGATACGAAGAAGTCGACGAAGGCCTGCCGCAGCTCCTGGCTTTTCATGGGTTTGAGAGCGAACGTTAGAGCCCTCTTGCGGCGCGACCTTCGCCAGCGTGGTTCTTCTACCGCGCGATAGGCAGGTGATATGCCGCCGCGAGGTCGTGCATTGCCGTCGTCAGAATCGCATGGTACTGTGCATCGGCGGCTAGGCCGTACTTGGCATCGATATCGTGCATGACGGCAACATGGACGGGGTGCGAGACCGCGCGATCGAGCATGACCTCGACGTTGAAACCGTTTCCGGTCTGACCGGCTTCCCAGAGCGCACGTGCAAGCGCGGCTCCGTTATTCGGGTTCGGATTCGGCGTCGACGGGAGCGCAATGCCTTTCGCCTTGACGATACGCAACGAATCGGCGACGACAAAGTCGAACGTCTTGACGAACTGCCCGATCTGCTCGCGGCCGTACTGCGCCGTGAGCTTCTTGAGTTCGGCGTTGAAGAGCGGGCCCGTGAGCCTGCGCAGGAGAGTGACGGTGTCGAAGTGCTGCGGGCCACCGCCTGCTTCGATCATCGACAGTGTCACCGGGAGAGCGGGTGACCCCGTATAGACGCAGCACGAGCCGGAGAAGCGGGTCGGCTGGTCGACGAGGCCGTGCATGAGCGACGCGGAGGCGATTCCTCCACCGAACGCTGCAAGAGAGAAGAGCATCGCGAGCGATCGCAAGTTCCTCAACTGATTTTCCTTTCGTACGAGACGAGCAGTGCTGATTTTGCTCTACTGGAACGCACGAGCAGGCTCTTTGGATTGCGCGCGTTGTCTACAGGCGCACGAAAACCACGGGCTTGGTCGTCGGCTGGGGCGACCCGCCCGCGGGCTCGACGCTGATTGCGACGGCAGCGAGCGTGGCGGTATCCATCGCGACGTTGACCGTCGAAGACGTAGCCGGGAAGGTGACGGAGGGCGAGACCCTGCGCGCTCCGCGGGCGAGCGTCCAAACTTGGTAGACGCGGCCCGCCGGCAGCGGCGCGAGGCGTTGTGCGATCGTGATGCGGTCCTTTTTCACATAGAGCACACCGTCCGCAAATGCGTAGCGCCGTACGATGCCCGTACCGGGGTGCGTCGTCCAAGGGTGCCATGCAAACGCTGCGACCCCGAGCAATGCCAGCGCTATGCAGGCTGCGATTGCGGCTAGCGGACGCGTCCTCAGCTTCGCAATGCGATTTTGGGGTCGAACCCTCTGCATGATCCGTTCTTTGAGCAGCGGGCTTACTTGGGGGCCCTCCTCGCCCGTCTCGCACGCCTGTACCGAGTACGCCAGCGCGGTCACGGCCGAGAGAAGCTCGCGATACTCCGTCGTGCACTCGTCGCATCCATGCAAGTGTTCGGTAACGCCGGCGACGTCTACAACGGGCAGCGTGCCGAGCGCGTAAGCCGCGACCTTCTCCAGCATCGCGTCATGAGGCGTCATCGTATGCCAACCTCTTGCAGTTCAGCTCTGAGCTTTCGCAGCCCCGCTCGGATGCGCGTCTTTACCGTGCCGAGCGGCACGCCCGAACGGCGAGCGATCTGGTCGTGGGAAAGACCATCGAAGAATCCTAGCTCGATTGGCTCGCGCTGCTCCTGCGGTATACGAGCGAGCGCACTGCGAACATTGCGGCTCTCGAGCTTGCGCATTACGTAGTCATCGAGCGCATCTTGCGCAGAGGGCATCGCCGGAATCTCGCCCTGCACAACGAACGCACCGCCGCGCAATACGTCGATGCCGCGGTTGCGCGCAACACGCGCAATCCACGCGCCGAAGTTACCGCCGCGAAAGGCTGTCGGATCGCTCCAAATCTTTAGGAATACGGACTGCGTCACGTCTTCGGCGCCCCTAACATCCGAAAGAACTCGCAGCGCGATGCCGTACACGAGGCGATGATACTGATCGTAGAGCGCCTCGAACGCAGCCGCGTCGCGGCATCGAATGCGCTCTACGAGCGCCGCCTCATCCACCCTCCACCATTCGCCGCACACGTTCCGCAAAGCTTCCCCTTCGCAAAACGCGCGAGCCCTCGCTTTGGATTGCTACTCTTTGAGGACCGAGCGCAGCTTGTCGAGTGCCTTCGCTTGCAGCCGGGAGACGTGCATTTGCGACACGTTGAGCCGTTGCGCGATCTCCGTCTGCGAGACGGATTCGAAGAAGCGCAAGTAGATGATGACGCGCTCGCGGCCCGACAGCACGGCAAAGGCTCGCTCGAGGTTTGCACGATCTTCGAGCAGTTCGAGACCGGAGTCGTTCGCGCCGACGGTATCGGCGAGGGTCTGGGAGCGGCGGTCGCCGTCGCCGGAGATCTCGGAATCGAGCGAGAGCAGGTTGTAGGCTTGCCCCAACTCCTGCGCTTCGAGAATCTCTTCTTCGCTTGCCTCCAAGTGCGCGGAGAGTTCCGCCACGGTCGGACTGCGGCCGAGCTGCACGGCAAGCTTCTCGCTAGCACGGTTCACGGCCAAGTTCAGCTCCTGCAAACGGCGCGGAACCTTCACCGCCCACCCTTTATCGCGGAAATATCGTTTGATCTCGCCGACGATCGTCGGCGTCGCGTACGTCGTGAACTCGACGCCGCGGTCGAGTTGAAACCGGTCGATCGCCTTGAGCAGTCCAACGGTTCCCACCTGCACGAGATCGTCGATCGGTTCGCCGCGATTTGCGAACTTCAGCGCCAGAAAGCGTACGAGGTTGAGGTGCGCGACCACGAGGTCGTTGCGCAGGCTTTCGTACGCGGGATCGAGGTTTTCCGGTTCCGCTTCGTGTCGTTGACGCACCTGTTCGAAGCGACCAAAGAGCCTTCGAGTCCGCTCCCGTGTGGACCGAGAGGCGTGGTTGCGCTCGGGCACGTTAGGACGGCGAGCGTTTGAACATGACGAGATCTGCTTCCCCTGCGCCGCGCGGCTCGTGCTCGACCGAATCCATGAGCGCCCGAATGAGGAAAATGCCGAGATTCCCGGCAGCCGCCTCGTCGGCAGTTGGTTCGTTAACCGGTTCAGGCGTGGGCAGACCGAAGTTTCGCACCCTGATACGCAATCCGTCCGGGACGCTTTCGCAGATCACGTCGATGCGATCGCCGCCGCGAGCGATCGCGTGCACGAGGGCCTCGGCAACCGCAAGTTTGACGTCTTCGATTTCCTCTATCGAAAACTGCAACCGCGACGCGACCGCGGAGACGGCGAGACGGGCGATCGACACCCATTCTGCCTTGGCGGGAATGCGCAACTCGACGACGTCCTCCGCCGCCCGGTGCGCCGGCGCGTTCATACAAGCGCTCGAAGAGCCGCATCCTCGTTGTCAAAGATGCCGAAGATCATGACGAGTCCCGTAATATCGAATATCTTTTTGATCTGCGGGTTTGTGCAGACGAGATTGACCGAGCCGCCGTGTTCGCGTACGCGCTTGAGCCCGCCGATGAGGACACCGAGCCCCGTTGAATCGATGTACCGCACTTTCTCGAGATTGATGACCAGGTTATACACGCCGCGATCGATGAGGTTTCCGATAGCATCCTTGAGCTTCGGAGAGGTATAGACGTCGATCTCGCCCGAGAGGTCGACTACGGACGAATCTCCCTTCGCCTCACGCACGTTCACCTTGATGTCCAACGGTTCGCTCCTATTCATCTGGGTTAAAGTGTACCTCGTCGTAACCCGAACGAGCGTCATCGGTAACGGTGCGCCCTCGCTCGTAGAGATCGTTTGCGTTGGCTTGCCACTGTGCCGCAGCGTCGGCAACGCGATCGCGCACGTCGTTGACTTTTGTGCGCAGATCCTCGGTCGCGTCTTTGGCAAAGTTCGACGCCTCCTTGGCCTTGCCGAGAAGCATGTCGCGCGCGTCCTCTCGCGTGAGCGCAAGCGCAACCGCGGCGCCGATGGCGGCGCCGACGAAAAACCCACCGAAAAAGCCGCTGCCGCGGCGTTCATTTGCCATGATGTGCTAACTCCTCGGAGTCGCGTCCTTCGCACTCTTTCCCGTAACCAAACGTCGCAAACCAGCGCTCAAGCCGCCCAGCGTCGCCCCGACGTTGACGATCGCGGGAGAGACAGCCTCGCGGACGAGCGAGGTAGCGCTGGAGACGGAGCCGGCGATGCTTTCGAGCGCACCTACGGCCCTGCCCAGCTTTGCAAGCGTCTCGTCTGCCGTTGCCGAGATGCCTTCCACATGGCCGAGCGCCTCGACGATGGGTGCGCCGACGCCGGCGATCTGCCTATCCACTTCGTCGAGGGTCTTGCGCAGGCGCGCCAAAAGCCTCGCAAGCGCCAGCATCGCGACGAAGATCCCCAACCCCACGAGCAAGGCCCCGAGACCGGCGCCGATGTCGAGAATGCTTGGCCAGTCCATGTCAAGTCCGGCGCAGTTCGGAGACGGCGTTGGGGATGACCTGCAGGACGCGGTCGATCTCGATCTCGGTCGTCCATGGTGCCAGCGAGATTCGTATTGCCGCGGAGGGGTCTGCGGTGCCGAGCGCCGCGATCACATGACTCGGCGCGGCAACTCCCGAGGTGCACGCGCTCCCTGGGGAGACGGCAATGCCCTCGAGGTCGAGGCGAGCGGCGAGCAGGTCGGCGCGTACTCCGGAGAACGAAAGATTCGTGAGGTCAGGCAACCGCGGCTCGGAGCCGTTGACGCGGCTGAGCGGCACCTTCGCGAGGAGGCCCCTCTCCAGGCGATCGCGCAGCCGGCGAACGTGCTCCGTAGAACGCTCGACTTCGGCGTACGCCGCTTCGAGTGCGGCCGCCGTCCCGGTTGCAGCGGCAACGTCCTCCGTTCCGGCTCGTCTGCCCCGCTCTTGCCCTCCGCCCGGAACGAGCGGCACTAAAGGGGTACCCTCCCGTACATAGAGGAGCCCGAAGCCTTTGGGCCCTCCGAACTTATGCGCGGCCAGCGCAAGCGAGTCGACGCGCAGCGCGCCCACGTCGAGCGGCAACCAGCCGGCAGCGGCGATCGCATCGGTGTGAAATGCCGCGTTCCGCTCGTGCGAGATCTCTGCAAGCCGCTCAATTGGCGCGATCGTACCTATCTCGTTGTTGGCGTACATGACGGTTGCCAATGCCGTATCGTCTCGCATGGCCGCGGCGAACGCGTCGACGTCGAGCGCGCCGTGGCGATCGACGGAAAGCGTGGTTATTTCGTATCCTCTCTCCGCGAGCGCGTTCATGGCGCCGAGCACGGCTGCATGCTCGGTAGCACAAGAAAGCACGTGCTTTCCGGAGCGCGCTGCAGCAAGCCCTACGATGGCCAGCGCATCGGACTCTGAGCCGCCGCCGGTGAAGACGATCTCGCTGCGCTTCGAGCGCAGTACGCGCGCGATGCGCTCGCGTGCCTCCTCGAGCGCCGCGCGGGCAGCGCGTCCTTCGCGGTGCAGAGAACTGGCATTATATGCCGGCCCCTCCAGGAAGGGGCGCATGGCCTCCAGCGCTTGCACGCGCAGCGGCACGGTCGCTGCATAGTCGAGGTAAATTCGAGTTTGCGTCACAGGGCTTTCCAAGGGGCGTCGTCTACGATGCGGTTGTGCGAAGCTCCATTGCACACTCCGAGAAGTAGCAACGGGAACAGCCGGTCCGACTCTGTCGGGCCGGCTCTTTTTTTCTGGGTGCATGCTTGCGACAAGCGTCGCACATCACTCGCGCCGCTCGTTTTTTGGCGGTTCGAAATACACGCGCCCGATCAGGTTCTCGGGTAAGAAGGTCTGCTGCACGGCGTAGTCGTCGTGCGAGTAATGATACTCTCGTCCATACCCGAGGTCGCGCATGAGCCCCGTGGGAGCGTTGCGTAAGTGCAACGGCACGGGCTCGTTTCGCGAATCGCGCACGTCCTGCAGAGCGGCCGCGTACGCGCCACCGACGCTGTTGCTCTTGGGTGCCGTCGCGAGGTACAGCGTCGCGTGTGCGAGCGGGTAGAACCCTTCGGGCATTCCGACGAAGTGCACCGCCTGCTGCGCTGCGACGGCGACGGCAATGCCGCGCGAGTCGGCGAGCCCAACGTCTTCGGAGGCTAAGATCACGAGCCGCCGGGCGATGAACAACGGGTCTTCGCCGCCCTCGATCATTCGCGCGAGCCAGTAGACCGACGCGTCAGGATCGCTGCCACGGATGGATTTGATGAAGGCGGAGATCGTGTCGTAGTGTGCGTCTCCTCCCTTGTCGTACGTCGACGCTCGGCGCTGCATGGCCTCGAGAATCTCTGCACGTGCGATCGCGTGCGGCGTTCCCATATGGGACGCCGCCGCGAACTCAAGTGCGTTGAGCGCGGCGCGAGCGTCGCCGTTGGAGAGCCCGACGAGCGCTGCTCGCGCATCGTCGTCGAGCGTAAGGTTCTGCTCGCCCAAACCACGCTCGCGGTCCGAAAGGGCCCGGTCGACGATCGTACCAACCTGCTCGTCACTCAGCGAGGACAGCACGAAGACGCGTGCACGCGAAAGGAGCGCCGAGTTCACCTCGAAGGACGGGTTTTCGGTCGTGGCGCCGATGAGCGTGACGGTTCCGTCCTCGACGTACGGCAGGATCGCATCCTGCTGCGCCTTATTGAAGCGATGAATTTCGTCGATGAAGAGCACGCTGCGCTTACCGAGCCTGCGCAGTCCTTGTGCCTGCGCGACGACCCGCCGGAGATCGGCAACGCCGGCACTGACTGCGGAAAGGTGCGTGAACTCGCTCTTCGTCGCGGCGGCGACGATCTCGGCGAGCGTCGTTTTTCCCGTCCCCGGAGGGCCCCAGAGAATCATCGACGGCGCCGCGTCGCGCTCGATGGCGCGGCGCAGCGGCCGATCCGGGCCGACGATCTCTTGCTGTCCGACGAACTCGTCGAGCGTGCGCGGCCGCATGCGCGCCGCCAGCGGCACGCTCGAGCGCGGAGGCTCGAAGAGGCTCACGGTGCCGGCGTCGGCAGCCCTGGAATACGGATGGGTTTCGGCGTGGCGATGTGCGGCTGCACCGTACTCGGGAACTGCATCGTGACGTTTCCTTGTGCGTGTGCGACACCGGTGATCGTGTTGTAGGCGATGTGCTCCGCAACGACGTTGCGGTCTCCCTGCGCGACGCGGGCGTTTCCGGAGAGGTAGAGCATGTGGCTGGCGTCGTTGAGCATGCCGCGATCGGCGTCGACCGTGGTAGGCCCCTGCACGTAATGTACGTGTCCGACGGCATCGTAGACGCGCGACTTGCCGTCGATATGCACGGTGTCGGCACTGAGCGTCGACGGTCCGTTCGGGTGGCTGATGCTCGCGCTCGCAAGCCCGGCGAAGTTTCCGCTCGTATCGTGCATCGTGACGTTACCGTAAAGTGTGACGACTTGCGTCTTGTAGTTGCCGCTGGCGCGGTCTGCCTCGACGTCGCCGCCCACACGCGTCATGAGCACCTTGCTCGGCGCGCTGAAGTTGCCTGTCTTTTCATTGAAGTCGAGTGACGCCGTGTGGACCGTCCATATTCCGACGGCAAACGACGTATGAAGCGCACCCGGTACGGGCGGGGGCGCCGGCGCCGCGCCGACGACGCCCGCGAGCATCGCGAGGATCTGCAGTTTCATTCTCATTTCGGACCCTACAGGCTCCTCATATCTTCAAGCGTCCCGAAGCGGGCGGCGAGCCGATCATACGAGGCCGATGCCTCGACGACGAGGCGAGCGCGCTCTCCCGTCAGGTCGACGACCGAGGCTTCGAGCCGCGGCACGACTTCTCCGCGCTCTAGCAGCACGTCGGCGACCGGAAGCCCTTCGAGATCGAAGCCGTCGTACTGCGTCGCGCAGACGACGAGCGGACCGCAGCGATCCAGCAGCGCTCGCGCAAAGGGATCTGCGGGGACGCGGAGCGCGACGTTGCGCGAGCCGGCGCGTACGCGGGTCCAGAACGACGGGCAAGGGATGACGAAGGCGACCGGCTCCGGCAGCAACCGCCTGACGGCGACGGCGGCGAGCTGGTTCTCGTATGCATACTCCAGCAGCTCCGCCGCTGTGGCGACGCAGACGGCGACGTCGTGAGCGCCGCTTCGCGGTGCGTCTCTGTAGATGCTCTCCGCCGTCTCGTTCTGCAGCACGTCGCACGCAAGGAGGTATCCCGTCTCATCGGCGTACACGATCCGTCCGCCGCGAAAAATCGCGCGCGCCGCCTCTTCCACAGCGTCTTCGACGCGCGACCGACGGACGTCGACGACTCTCACACGCGAATGCGCATCCCCGTTCCGAGCGCAACGCAGGAGAGCGGGTCGTCGGCGACGATCGCGGGCACTCCCGTAATCTCGGAGAGCAGTCTGTCCAGGCCCCGCAGCAGCGCCCCGCCGCCCGTGAGGATGACGCCTCGATCGATGATGTCGGACGCGAGTTCGGGCGGCGTCTTCTCGAGCACCGACTTCACGGCTTCGACGATCGCGCCAACCGGCTCGGAGAGCGCTTCGCGCACTTCCTCGCTCGTAATCTTCACCGTCTTAGGCAGCC
This sequence comes from Vulcanimicrobiota bacterium, assembly GCA_027315245.1. GTDB lineage: Bacteria > Vulcanimicrobiota > Vulcanimicrobiia > Vulcanimicrobiales > Vulcanimicrobiaceae > Tyrphobacter. The sequence goes on from DAHUYK010000103.1 coordinate 33,304, forward strand.
CGTTGATAAGGTCGCGGCCGCGAATTTCCATGGCGAGCTCTTTCTCGAGCTTGTACGCCGAGCCGATCTTGATTTTGATGTCCTCTGCGGTGCGATCGCCGATCATGAGGTTGTAGACACGGCGGATGTAGCGGACGATGGCATCGTCCATCTTGTTCCCAGCAACGCGCAAAGATTGCGAGACGACGATACCGCCGAGCGAGATCACCGCGACGTCGGTCGTGCCGCCGCCGATGTCGACGACCATGCTTCCCGACGGGTCGTCGATCGGCAACCCGGCGCCGATGGCAGCTGCCATCGGCTCTTCGACGATTTCGACACTGCGTGCTCCCGCTAGCTTGGCGGCGTCTTTAACTGCCCGCTCCTCGACGCTCGTGATCTCCGCCGGAACACAAATGGTGACGTTCGGCTTCGGCTTCACGAGCGCCGACCACCAGGTACGATCTTTCGTCACCTTCTTGATGAAGTAAGCGAGCATTGCTTCGGTGACTTCGAAATCCGCAATGACGCCGTCGCGAAGCGGCCGAATCGCCTGGATGTGCGCCGGCGTCTTCCCAAGCATCTGTCGAGCGTCCTCGCCGATGGCGAGAACGCGGCCGCTGTTCATGTCTTTCGCAACGACCGACGGCTCGCGCAGCACGATGCCCTTTCCTCGAACGTGCACGAGCACGTTGGCCGTTCCTAGGTCGATCCCGATGTCCAATCCAGCTCCGATTCTACGTGAGTGTGCTGATTTGTGGGTATTCGCTCGTTTCGAAGATCGTCGACGGCTCCACGAACTGCGTGATGCCGCTCGTGCGCTGCACCTGGCCGCCGAGCTCCGACAGCGCTTCGGCGAGGCGCTCGTATCCGCGATCGACGTATTCGAGGCCGATGATCTCGGTCTCACCCGCAGCGCCCAGCCCCGCGATGACGAGGCCGGCACCGGCGCGAATGTCAGGCGCCTCGACGGGTGCGCCCGAGAGCTGCGCGACCCCTTTGACGACCGCGGCATTGCTTTCCATAGAGACCTTCACGTCGGCCCCCATGCGCGCAAGCTCGTTGACGTATGAGAAGCGCGCGTTGAAGATCGATTCTTCGACGACGCTCGTTCCCGGCACGGTGCAGAGAAAGGCGACCGCTTGTGGCTGCAAGTCCGTGGCAAACCCCGGATACGGCGCCGTGACGACGCTCGTTCCCCCCTTGATTCCGTCGCCGCGCAGACGAATCCAATCGTTGCCCGCGCTGACGTCGGCGCCGCATTCGACGAACTTCTGCAATGCCGCACCGAGGTGTTCGGGACGGCAACGCGTCACGGTCACGTCGCCGCGCGTCACCGCGCCGGCGAAGAGGAGCGTTCCCGTAACGATCCGGTCCGGAATGATCTCGTACTCGACGCCGGAGAGCTCGCGCACGCCCTCGATGACGATCGTGTCGCTTCCCGCGCCAGAAATTTTCGCGCCCATCGCCACGAGAAATTTAGCGAGGTCGACGACCTCGGGCTCCATCGCAACGTTGTGCAGCGTCGTCGTGCCTTCGGCAAGAACCGCGCTCAGCATCGCGTTCTTCGTTGCACCGACGCTCGGCATGCGAAACTCGATCGCGGCACCTCTCAAGCGTTTGCGCTTGCAGTTTGCGATCAGATAACCGTGCGCGTTGCGAACGTCGCAGCCCAACGCAACGAAAGCCTGCTCGTGCATGTCGGTCGCCCGCGTTCCGAGCACACAGCCGCCCGGCAACGGCACTTCGGCGCGGTGAAAGCGGCCGAGCAGCGGCCCGACGATGTCGAAGGAGGCCGCGAGCTTACGGACGAGCGTGTAGGGTGCGCGAAACGCCGTTACGTTGCTTGCGTCGATCGTGAGCGTGTGCTCGCCCTCGTACCGGATGCGCGCGCCAAGCGCCTCGAGCAGCGACCACATCACCGAGACGTCCGTGATGCGCGGGACGCGATGCAACGTAACGGGACTCTTCGCGAGAAGCGACGCAGCCATAATGGGCAATGCGGCATTCTTGGCGCCGTGCGCCAATACCGATCCCTCCAAGCGTGCGCCGCCGCGAATGCGCAGCGTCGTTTCCAAACGGTCGAGCATCGTCGTCATTACAGGTGGTTACGCGCGTGCTTCGCGTTGCAGGGTCGAACGCCCCGCCGTTTCTTCAGCGGCCGGTGAGGCGAAGCTTGGCCGCCGCAAAGGCCTCTGCCGAGCGATCTCCGGCTGCGCTCGCCGCGGCGAGTTCCTCGCGCGCCTTGGCGACGTCGATGTCCTCGAAGCGCAGTGCCTCGTCCACGAGGACCGTCACGCCGTCTGGCAGCGCCTGCAGAAAGCCCTCGCCGGTCGCGCGTTCGAGACGCTCCGTCGAGCCGTCGCGGCGTACGTTCGCGCGCAAAATGCCAGGACGCAGCGCGGCGAGGAGCGGAGCGTGGCGCGGCAGGATGCCCTCTTCGCCCTCGGTTGTCACGGCAATCACGAGCTCAGCCTCCCCTTCGAAGACGATCTCCGCCGGCGTGATGAGCTTGAAGGGCACGGTGGAACCCATGGCGCTAGACGCTCGCGCCCATCTTCTCAGCGTTGGCCGTTACATCGTCGATGGCGCCCGCATAGAAGAACGCACCTTCGGGCAGATGATCGACCTTGCCCTCGAGGACTTCTTTGAATGACGCTACCGTGTCGCTGAGCTTCACGTACTTGCCCTCGCGGCCCGTGAACTGCTCGGCGACGAAAAACGGCTGCGAGAAGAAGCGCTGGATGCGCCGCGCACGGCCGACGATGACCCTGTCCTCTTCGGACAGCTCCTCGACGCCAAGGATCGCGATGATGTCTTGGAGGTCGCGGTAACGCTGCAGGGTCTCCTGGACGCCGCGCGCGACGCGATAGTGCTCCTCGCCGACGATCTGAGGGTCGAGAATGCGCGAACTCGATGCGAGCGGATCGACCGCAGGATAGATGCCGAGTTCGGAGATGGGGCGCGAAAGCGCGGTCGTCGCGTCGAGGTGCGCGAAGGTCGTCGCAACCGCCGGGTCCGTGTAGTCGTCAGCCGGGACGTAGACCGCCTGCACCGACGTGATCGAGCCCTTTCGCGTCGAGGTGATGCGCTCTTCGATCGAACCCATGTCGGTCGCGAGTGTCGGCTGATAGCCGACAGCGGAAGGCATGCGCCCCATGAGCGCCGAGACCTCAGATCCAGCCTGCATATAGCGAAAGATGTTGTCCATGAAGAGTAGGACGTCGGCGCCGAGCTCGTCGCGGAAATACTCCGCCATCGTCACGCCGGTCTGCGCGACGCGGAAGCGTACGCCGGGCGGTTCGTCCATTTGCCCGAACACGAGCGTCGTCTGGGCGATGACCCCCGATTCTTTCATCTCGACCCAGAGGTCGTTGCCTTCGCGCGTGCGTTCGCCCACGCCGGTGAAGACGGAGAATCCCTTGTGCACGTTCGCGATGTTGCGGATGAGCTCTTGGATGAGGACGGTCTTGCCCACGCCTGCGCCGCCGAAGAGGCCGACTTTCCCGCCGCGTGTGTACGGCGCCATCAAATCGACCACTTTGATCCCGGTTTCGAAGACGCGCGGCGTCGGGTCCTGATACTTGAACTCCGGCGGCGGGCGGTGAATCGACCATTGCGCGGCGGCTTCGACGGGTGCGTCGGAATCGATCGTCTTGCCGAGCACGTTGAAGATACGCCCGAGCGTGCCCTCGCCCACCGGCACCATGATGGGGCCGCCGGTGTTCGTCACCGGAGCGCCTCGCACGAGGCCGTCGGTCGAACCCATCGCCAGACACCGCACTTGGTTGTTACCGAGCTCGTCCTGCACTTCCAGCGTCAAATCGCGTTCCTGCATCGCGCTCCCGCCGAGCTGCACCGATGATGCCGCGCCGTTCGCTTTTGCAGTGTCCTCGTTGACGCGCACGCGTAGCGCGTCGTTGATCTTCGGCAGCGTCTCCGCCGTAAACTCGACGTCGACGACGTTGCCGAGCACTTGAACGACTTTTCCTGTACTAGTAGCCACGACTGATATCTTTCTACCTCACGGTGCGGGAGATAAGGCCATCGTCTTCGAGCCTCGGAGAGCGTCCGACTTTTTCGCAAAAGTCACGGACGACGAATTCCTTTGGTGTTGCGAAAAAGCGGACGAGCAGGAGCAATCATGGACGATTGCGACGAGCGTCTCGACGAGGCCGAAGACGATGGCCGAGTCACCCAGCAAGCGCCTCCGCGCCCGCCACGATCTCGAGCAGTTCCTTCGTGATCGCGGCTTGGCGAGCGTTGTTCATCGCAATCGTCGATTCGTCGATCGCTTTGCCCGCGTTGTCGGTCGCGTTGCTCATCGCAACGAGCTGGGCGGCAAAGAACGCCGCGTCGGTCTCGAGCATCGCCGAGTACAGCGTGAACTCGAGGTACTTCGGCAGCAGCGCCGCGAGCACGAACTCCGGTGTCGGCAGAAACTCCAGCGCCCCCGACGGCTTCGCCGCGCGCTCCTGGGTTCCGGCCAAATCTTCCTTGAGAATCGGGACGAGGCGACGCTGCAGCGGCCGCTGCGACATCGCGGAGACGAGCGTCGAAGAGATGAGAACGATTGCACCGATGTCGCCGCTCGTGAAGTCGCGCGTCACCTCTGCCGCCACCGCACGCGCCGTTGCGAGTTTGTCGCCGCCTAGCGTCCACGTCCGGTGGTCTGGGTGCCCGATGCGCCGGAGCGCGTTGCGCGCCTTGACGCCCACGCTGTAAAACCGCGTGCCGGGATGCTGCGCTGCATACGATTCGCCCAGGCGAATCACGTTGGAGTTGAAGGCGCCGGCTAATCCTTTGTCGGCCGTCATGAGAATAACGGCGGCGGGGGCGCCTACTCTCCCCTCGCGCATGAACGGGTGGTCGACCGCCGAGACCGCGCCGACGAGATCGGCAAGCATCTCGCTCAACGTCTGCGCGTACGGACGCGTGCGCTTCTGTGCAGCCTCCGCGCGCCGAATCTTCGCCGCAGCGACTTGTTTCATCGCCTTGGTGATCTGCTGCGTGTTTTTGAGCGACCGAATTCGGTCGCGCAGTTCGCGAACGGAAGGCATTAGAAGGTCTTATTGAACTCCGACAGCGCTGCGCCGAGCGTTTTCTTCGTATCGTCCGAAAGCTGACTCGACTCCGCGATCGCCTTCGGGATGGCGGCGTGCCGCTCGTGGATGAAAGCGATGACGCCCGAGGCCCAGTTCTGCAGGCGGCGCGTCTCGACGTCGTTGACGAATCCTTGCGTGCCGGCGTAGAGCAGGATCACTTGATCTTCAAATGGCTGCGGCTGGTACTGCGGCTGCTTGAGCAGTTCGGTGAGCTTTTCGCCGCGCAGCAACTGCATCTGCGTCGCCTTGTCGAGATCGCTCGCCAGCTTTGCGAAGGCAGCGAGATCGCGATACTGCGCGAGCTCGAGCTTGAGCTGACCGGCCACCGATTTCATCGCTTTCGTCTGCGCCGCGCCACCGACGCGCGAGACGGAGAGGCCGACGTCGATCGCCGGACGGATGCCTTGGAAGAAGAGACTCGGCGTCAGATAGATCTGCCCGTCCGTGATCGAGATCACGTTCGTCGGAATGTAGGCCGAAAAATCTCCGGCCTGTGTTTCGATGATCGGAAGCGCCGTCATCGAACCACCGCCGCAATCGGCGCTCAACTTCGCCGCGCGCTCGAGCAGCCGAGAGTGCAGGTAGAAGACGTCGCCGGGGTATGCTTCGCGCCCCGGCGGCCGCCGAAGCAGCAGCGACATCTCGCGGTACGCCTGCGCGTGCTTCGTCAGATCGTCGTACACGACGAGCACGTCCTTGCCGGCATACATGAGTTCTTCGGCCATCGCGCAGCCTGCAAAGGGCGCGATCCAGCGCAGCGCGGCCGCATCGGACGGACTCACGGTCACGATCGTCGTGTACTCCATCGCGCCCTTCTGCGCGAGGATCTGCGAAAGTGCCGAAACGGTCGAGTTCTTTTGACCGATTGCAACGTAGATACAATAGACGTTGCGCCCCCGTTGATTGATGATCGTGTCGACGGCGATGGCCGTCTTTCCGGTGGAGCGGTCGCCGATGATGAGTTCGCGCTGTCCCTTGCCAATGGGGACGAGCGCGTCGATCGCCCGGATGCCGGTCTGCAACGGTTGCGAAACCGATTGGCGCTGTACGACCGTCGGCGCCGTGTTCTCGATCGTGCGCAGCCTCGTCGCCTCGATGTCTCCCTTGCCGTCGACCGCGCGGCCGAGCGGATCGACGACGCGCCCGAGAAGCGGCTCTCCCACCGGCACGGATGCGATGCGCCCCGTTCGGCGAACCTTGTTCCCCTCCTGAATGGCAGCGTCGGAACCCATGATGACGACGCCGACGTTGTCCTCTTCGAGGTTGAGCGCAATGCCCATGAGGCCGGCCTCGAACTCGACCAGCTCCGAGAAACGAACGCCGCGCAGGCCGTACACGCGCGCGAGGTTGGCGCCGACTTCGATAACCGTACCGACTTCGTCCTCGGCCAGCTCGCTCTTGAAGCCGGCAATCTGCGCTTTGAGAATTCCTGCGATCTCGTCCGCATTGATCATCGTCTCTCTCCCTTCGTCGTGCGTGTCACGATGCCGCTGCGCTTTGGAGTTCGCGGGCGAGTTCCTCGAACCGCCCAGCCACCGTACCGTCGACGACGCGGTCTCCCATCGTTATGCGCATACCGCCGAACAGCGTCGGGTCGACGACCACGCGGACGTCGAAAGTTCGGCCGTAGAGACGGGCGATACGGCCCTTCACGTCTTCGATCTCTCGAGGCGAGAGCGCTCGCGCCGAAGCAATCGTGAGGGGCTCGGCGCCGCGGCCGCTCATCTCGAGCACTCGATACTCCTCGACGATCGCCTCGAGCAACACTTCCCTATGTTTACGCACGAGCAGCAGCAGTGCATGCAGCGCAATCTCGCCGACCCGGTCTTCGAAGACACTCGCGAGCACGCGTTCCTTCGTGTAGCGATCGACCACCGGTGCAACGAAGAACTGCTGCGCCGCGAGGTCTGCGCGGAATGCGTCGACGATGCCGGAGAGATCCGCTCCGACGGCGTCGACCCGGTTGCGATCGACCGCAAGTCCGTAGATCGCCGTCGCGTAGCGCCGCGCGAGGGTACGATTTACCGTCATCTGCGCACGTGCTCGAGCGACGCAAGAAAGTGTTCGACGATACGGGCGTTTGCTGCACCATCGATGCGACGCTGCGCTTCGCCGCGGGCGACGCTCAGTGCTCGTGTTATGATCTCGCCGCGCAACCGAAGCCGCGCCGAGTCGCGCAGGCGTTCGAGCTCACCCTCTGCATTGTGAATCGTGCGCTGTCCTTCGAGGTTCGTCTCGGCGACAAGGGCGTTTCGTTCCCGTTCGGCGTGGCGTTGGGCGCGCGCGCGAATGAGTTCTGCGTCGTGCGCGGCCGCTTCGATCTCGCCTTTGAGAGCGTCGAGCGCCGCCTTTGCTTCGTCGCGGTGGCGCTCCGCTCGTGCGATCTGCTCGTTGCTTCGCTCCTGTGCCGCGAGCACCATGGGCTGCAGCACGCGCATCCAGAGATAGACGATGAATGCAATGAAAAGGCCCGCCGAGGCGACCTGACTCCAGATCGCAACCTGCACGTAAAGGCCGCCTTGGTTCATCGAGCTACCTCGGGAGCAACGCGATCGAACATCATCTGCGCAAGCTCGTTCGCGGCGTGCTCCTCGCCGCCACGTGCTTTGTCGATTTCGGCCGCGACGGTACGGGTGGCGACGTCAAGGATCGCCTTCGCTTCGCGTGCGTACGTCGTAGCCAGCTCCGCGGCTTCGTTCGACGCTTGCGCGCGCGCAACCGCTACGCGCTGCTCCGCTTCACGCCGAGCCGCCTTGCGTATGCCTTCGGCGCGATCGCGCAGCACCTTCACCTCCGCCTGATAGCGTTCGTAGTCGGAAACGAGACCGTTGATGTGTTCGCGCCGGCGCTTGATCGCTGCAGCGACCGGGCGCAAAAACACCACGTTCAAGATCGCGAAGAAGATCGCGAAGTTGATGAGCTGGATGACGATGGTCCCGTCGACGGAGAGAAACGACATGGGTGCGGAGCTGCCTCCTACTTCACCAACTCGCCGATGATCGCGGGAACCTTCGCAACCACGAGCAGAATGTAAAACGCCAGCGCGATCGCAATGAAAGGCACCGCTTCCAGAACGCCGACGCCGAGGAACATGAATGTGTAGATGTTCGAGCGCGCCTCGGGCTGGCGCGAGATCGCCTCGACCGCTTTTGACGCCACGTTGCCGTCCCCGACGGCCGACCCGAACGCGACGCCCGAGATGATGATCCCGAAGGCCAGGAGCGCGGAAGCAGCGATGAGTGCTTGTGTCATACGAGCCTTTCTAGTGTTCGTCGGCGATCGCAAGCGAGAGATATACGATTGCCAACAGGGTGAAAACAAATGCTTGAATCGTCCCTACGAAAAAGTTGAAGAACTGGATGAGAAACGGCACGACCGCAACGCCCATCGACAGGTCGAATGCGCCGATGTGAATGCGTGCGAGGATGATGGTCGAGATGATGATGAAGAGCAGTTCACCGACGAAGATGTTGAAGAAGAGCCGAGCGGCGAGCGTCACGGGCCGTAGGATCTCGTCGAGAACGTTCACGGGCAGGAGCGCAGGGAACGGCTTGAGCAGGTGCCCGAGATAGCCGAGCCCTTTGCGCTTGAACGCGACGGTCTGGATCAAAAAGAAGACGACGAGCACGAGCGGAACGACCGTGTTGAGATCGGCAGTCGGCGACCCGCCGAATGGCAAGTCGAACGCTTTGAAGGGAACCATGCCGAACTGGTTCAGCAAGAAGATGAAGATGAAGAGCGCCACGAAGAACGGTACGAAGGGCTCGCCTGCCGGCCCCAGGACGCCGGTCACGAGATCGGCGATATAGTTGAAGACGCCCTCGAAGACGGTATGGCGCTTCGAAAGATACGGGGACCGATAGCTCGCCCCGATCCAGGCGAAAAGGGCGAGCGACAGCAGCATAACGAGCCACGTCGTTACGATGGTGTCCGCATGCACGGGCCCGAGCACCGGAAGGCGCCAGAGCAAGTGCTCGCCGATGTGTTCCTGCACGTTCCTCTATTACAAGACGGTGACGGCATAGGCCGCCGTCGGGAGAAAGAACCCGGCGAAGTACCACGCCATCGACCACCAGGGTCCCACGGCGGCGAAGGCCACGGG
>DAHUYK010000106.1 GCA_027315245.1 Vulcanimicrobiota bacterium
CGGCTCTTCGGTCTTCCGCTCATCGTGTGCAACCTCAACGCCGGCAAGGAAGGATGGGCGCTCAACCGGCGCATTCACGATCGCGCCACGTGCGTCGTTGCCATCTCGCGCAGCCTCGCGTCCGACCTCCGAGCACGCGGCGTCACGCACGCACCTCTCGCGCTTACCGGCATGGCCGCCGACGACGCTTCGCTTCCGCTGCGGCCAACGCGCACGTACGACGCCATCTACCTCGCGCGTCATACCGAAGAGAAGGGCGCACTCGACGTCGTCGACATCTGGGAGCGCGTCTGCAACGTCAAGCCGAACGCGCTCCTGGCGATGGTGGGACCGTGCGCCCCCGACATGGAGCAGCGCATCCGCCGTCGCATCGCGGAACACGGGCTCGAACGAGCCATCGAGCTGCGCGGGCCGGTGTCGGAAGACGAGAAGTGGCGGCTCTACGCGACGTCGCGCGTCTGCATCTTTCCCAGCCGCGTCGAGGGGTGGGGCATCGTGCCCATCGAGGCACACTTCGCGGGCCTGCCCGTCGTGGCCGCGCGGCTACCCGCGTACGAGGAAACGATCGCGCACAGCCCCGCTGCCGTGCTCTGCGACATCGGCGACGACGATGCGTTCGCGAACGCCGTGCTGCAGTACCAAACGTTCGACGAAGCGGACGCGGCTCGCGCATGGGCACGCGCCTTTTCGTGGCCTGGCATCGTCGCACGCGAGGCAGAGATCATTCGCCAGGCAATACACGGCGGGCACTACGGGGCTGCGAACGCGTAGAGCGTGTGATCCCAGGAGCCGACGAAGACGTGTCCGCCCGTCACCGTCGGCGGCGTGAAGACGGGGCCGCCGATCGTTGCGCCGCTGTTCCAGAGCGCGGCGCCCGTCCTCGCATCGTTGGCAAAGAGCGTGTCGCCGGGGCCGTTTGTCGAGTAGACGACGTCGTTCGCGACCGTGGCGGCGATATTGTCGCTCTCCTCGACCTCACTGGTTTCACTCGTCTGCCACGCGAGCGTGAGCGAGCAATCCGGCTGCACGGCGAGTGCGACGAGACCGTAGCCAAAAGGGCCGGCGCTGCCCGTGTCGCCGACGTAGACAAAGTTTGTGGCGGGCGAGTAGGTGGTGACGCCGATGAACTGCCCGGACTGTGTCGGCTGCGCCATCTGAAGCGTTTGCACCGGCCCCGATGCGATCGTGTTCTCGCCGTACACGTACAGCGTACCGTCTTTGTTCTTCGCCGCGAACTGCGCGGGGCAAGCGGGGGGGCTGTAAAGCATCGGCGTCGCGCCAAAGTCATAATCGAGCGAGCCGTCGGCCAAACCGGGATAATCTGCGGCGATAACGCTCAGCATCGGCGTCAGTGCGACCACGGCTTCGCCATACGCGTCGTGCGCCGTTTCCCCCATCGTGTTTCCGGTCGCGACGTACACGTCGTTCGTCGAGGGATCGATCGCGGCTCCGCCCATGCCCCACATCCCACCGCCCTGCTCGCTACCCGCCGGCAGGAATGTCGCCGCAACCGTTGCCGTGCTGGCATTCACGGCAACGAGCCGGCCCTGATAGGGCGTCTCATCGCAGTAGCTTGCGGTCATCACGTAGATGACCCCGTTTGCCGGATTGTACGCAACCGCGCCGTAATCGTGCTCGTGCGTGCTGTCGGCGCCGATGCTCACCGGCCAACCAGAGCTTTCTCGCCCGGTCGTCATAGCGATTGCGTGCAGCATGTCCTTCCCGTCGACAACGTAGAGTCTGCCGCTGACACGATCGAGCACGGGCGTCGCGTTGATGCCGTACTCCCCGTTTTGAAGATCGGTGCAGCCGTTCACGATCGAGCCGAGGCTCGTGCGCCAAAGGGTCGCACCGCTTTGCGCGTCAAACGCGTAGAACGCACCAGCTTCCGTTCCGACGTAGAGCACGTTGTGGGTCGCA
>DAHUYK010000125.1 GCA_027315245.1 Vulcanimicrobiota bacterium
GTAGCGCCGCAGTCGAGGGACGAGCATTCGCGTCGGTGGTTCGACTTCGCACTCGCTGCGCTCGCGCTTCGCTCACCATGACAGGCGTTGTCATCCCGAGCGTAGGCGCGTAGCGCCGCAGTCGAGGGACGAGCATTCGCGTCGGTGGTTCGACTTCGCACTCGCTGCGCTCGCGCTTCGCTCACCATGACAGGCGTTGTCATCCCGAGCGTAGGCGCGTAGCGCCGCAGTCGAGGGACAACGCCGTGGGCTACGGCGTCGAAAACCCTATCGAGGCGAGAACGTTCTGCGTCGCGACGGCTTGCGCGAACGTCGGCAGCGCGTGCGGCCGCCGATCGATCGCGGCGGCAAAGTTATCGTAGAGCTCCATGAGGTAAGGAACGTTGGGCTGCACGCTCTCCATGTGCGCGTAAGGCGATGGCTTGCACTGCAGCTCCGCGGTCTCGTCGGCGTCGATGCTGTAGAGCGTCGTCTGCGTAATGCTCTCGCCGCTCGCGACGGCCGTGCGGTTCTCCGCATGCGCGGCAAGCGTGAACGACGGCTGGGCGATCGTTCCGTCGACGCAGAGGCGCGCAACGAGACCATCACCGTAGTCGACGATCGCGAATGCTCCGTCGTCGACGTCGCTCGTGAACTCGCCCTTCGCATCATGCCGCTCGGGATTCGCGGTTCGTACAAATCCCGTGCTGCGCACCGGCGAGCGCCCCGCGAGCCACGTTGCCATGTCGACGATATGCGACAGCAGGGCTCCAGCCATCCCGCCTCCGCGCGCCTTCTCGAACCACCAGCCGCGCTCGCGCGTGCCGTCTTGCCGCAGCATCGTCGTGAGCTGCGTCATCTCGATCTCGCGCATCGGGAAAAGGTGGCGATTGACGACGAGCTCTTTCATCGCTTGCTGCGCCGGAACCCATCGAAACTCGTGCGCCACCGCGCAGACGGTGCCCGCGCGCTGCGACGCATCGAGCAGCTCCTGCGCCTGCGCGACGTTGAGCGCGAAAGGCTTCTCACACATGACGTGCTTGCCGGCGTCGAGCGCCGCCTCGACGTCCTCCCGGTGCGCGAACGGCGGCGAAGCGATCGTGACAGCATCGAGCTGGCATTCGCGCACCATCTCGGCGCACGAACGGTACGCGTGCCCGATCTTGCGCTCTTTCGCGACGCGCTGCGCAGAAGACGGCGATGCAACGGCGACGACGTCGAAGCGCGGGTGCGCGAGCAGTGCCGGCAGATGCGCCTTGACGCCAAACCCGGCTCCGACGATGCCGATCCGCAGCCTTTCGCTCACGCGGTGCTCTTGCGCGGTTCCGCTGGACTACGGTCCGAACGCGATACCGTAGCCGTTCGTTCCAGTGAGCACCTGCGTTGCCGTGCTCGACGACGAAATCGGTGCCTTGATCTCCCACAGAACGCCGTTACCGTCGACGGTCCAGAGGTTGCCGCTGCCGTCAAAGGCGAGCCCGTACAAATACGTTCCACTCACGTTGAGATTGAACGCGGGTGTGCTTGTGTTCGTGAACGGTTGTGTGTACACGTTGACGACCCCGTCTGCACTCGCGTTCGCGACGAAGAGGCGGTTCTGCGGATCGACGCGTAGCCCGTAGTTGTCAAAGTTGGGCGTGGCGCTCGCGGACGGAACGCTCGCGGCGGTGAAGGGCGGCGAGAACTGATTGATGTCGCTGGTATCGCTCGCGTAGAGGTCGCCGTTGGCAGCGATGGCGATGTCGTAGGGGAACTTCAGGCCGGAGGCTCCGACGCCGTTGTTGGAGATCGTCCTGCTCGGCGACGCAGCGCCGTTGACCGGGCCGTTGTAGATGTCGATGTAGCCGCCGCTATCGACTTCCCCAACGTAGACGTTCCCGGAGGCGTCCTCGGCGACATTAGCTGGATCGGGCTGCGACGTCGTAAGGGCGAAGGCGAGCGTGCTCGAGCCGGTGAGCGGCGTCCGGAAGACTTGAACGGTGTGTGATGCGCCACTGAACTCGGGCACGAAGAGCCGCCCTTTGCCGTCGACGAAGAGCATGCCCGGATCGGTGCCGACGCTGACGGTTGCCGAAGGCGTGCTCGACGAGGTCACCGGGAGATCGTAGACCGTGATCGCCCCCGCGGTGCTGTCATTAGATATGTACAGATGATGGTACAGTATCCGGGGCACCGGCGGATTATACGCGACTCCCGTACTCTTGCATCCGGCAAGCGCGACGCCAAGAGTCAAAGCCGCGATCGATACGATAACAGGGCGAACGAAACCCACAAAAGCCTCCATGGTTTGGGAAGATACTCGCGCGCCCGGTTCATCGCTGACGGGAAAAATCCCCTATGTCATGCTCGCTGGTTTCGCGAGTGCGCCTGCGACCGTCGTGAGCGCAGAGTCCAGCTCCTGCTCGCCGATGACGAGCGGGGGCGTAATCGAGAGTACCTCACCTCGAACGCCGCACTGAAGGAGAATGACGCCGCTCGCGAGCGCCGCCTTCACCGTGCATTCGGCGACCCGGCTGCTGCGAAGCTCGATTCCCCACATCATGCCGCGACCGCGAACGTCCACGACGCCGTCGATGGCGCGAAATGCGTCGAGCCGTGTTGCAATGTCTTCACCCAAGCGCTTTGCACGTGCCGGCAATGCGAGCCGTTCCAACTCGTCGATCGTCGCGAGCGCGGCCGCACATCCCATCGGATTGCCGAGATACGTCGACGTGTGCAGCGCCTCGCCGTCCGAAAGCGGCCATGCGTCCATTGTGCGCGCCGTCCCGAGCAGAGCGCTGATCGGAAAGCCGCCTCCCATCGCCTTGCCGGCGCAGAGGAGGTCCGGCGTCACCTGTTCGTGCGTGCACGCAAACCATTCGCCGGTGCGTCCGAAGCCGGTATAGATCTCGTCCACAACGAGCAAGATGCCGAGATCGTCGCAGATCTCGCGCAGGCCGTGCAGAAACCCCGCCGGAGGAACGACGCAGCCGCCACGCGCCTGAATGGGCTCGACGAAGAGCGCCGCGATGTCGTCGCGCGACGCGAGCGCGGCACGTGTTGCAGCAAGGGCATCGTCGAGCGGTGCACCGGCGTGCGGAAAACCGAGCAGAAGCGGACGTCCCGGCAGCGCGCCCGCAAATGGCTCGCGAAACCTCTCGATCCCGCTCACCGCGAGCGCTCCGAGCGAAAGGCCGTGATAGGCGCCCGCAAACGCCGCGAACTGCAGTTTGCCCGTTGCGAGCATCGCGGTCTTCATCGCCGCCTCCACGGCTTCGGACCCGGTCGTCGCCAAGAAGACGCGCTCGAGGCCACTCGGCGCAAGCTGCACGAGCCGTTCGAGCAAGCGAACGCGGACCTCGCTCGGATGCACGTCGCCCATTCCGTGCATGAGCTGCCGCGTCTGCTGCGCGATCGCTTGACCGACGGCAGGATTCGCATGTCCGGCCGATGCGACGCCGAACGCGGCCGTGAGGTCGACGTACGTGTTGCCGTCGACGTCGACCACCGTCGCGCGACTCGCCGATTCCCAGAAAACCGGGAAGTCGTCGCTCAAAAAGGTCACGTTGCGCGATTCGCGCGCTGCAAGGCGCGCACGCAGCGCTCGCGAACGCGGTCCGGGTATCTCGCTCATTCGTCCTCGGAGATGAAGCGCACGAACTCGGCGAAGCGTGGCCTGCCGCCATGCGCGTAGGTCAGCGACGGATGCTGCATCTCGCCGAAGGCCGAGATGCGATTCGCGCCTGCCGCAATCGCCGCCGCAGCGACGTCCCGTCGCTCGCCGGCGACGGCGCACGCTTCCAGCGGCAACGCGTGCCGTTCGGCATACGCACGCATCTCCTCGGGCTCGTCCACGTCGTGCACCGCCAAAGCGCGCGGCGCAAAGGCGGGTGGACGATCGGGGCTGCCGGGCTCAATGAGAAAGCGCGCCTGCGCGTCGGAGTTGAACACCGCGCCGCGGAACTGCGCGAGATCGCGCAAGGCGGCGACGCGTGCAATCGCGCCAGCGTCGCGTTCACCGAGCGGAAACTCCACGTTCGCACGTTCGACTGCGCCTGCGAGCAGCGCCGTGAACCGTGCGACGGGCACGACCGCACCTTTTTCGACGAAGAGCGTGTGCAGCGAGAGGCAGCCCTCGCCGTCGTAGAGCACAAGATCGTGCGCCGCACCGGCTGCGATGCGCGCCGCAGCGCGCTCGTCCCGCAGCGCTTCGCGCGTCACGTACCCGATCGACGCCTTCGGCCCGTAAGCAATGAATCGCGCGTCGGGCTTCAACTGCGAGCGGATCGCGGCAAGCGCGTCGTCTCCACCAAACGCGACGACGCAATCGAACGCGGAAAGATCCCGCGCGCCACCGTCCCATATCTGCGCAGCAAAAGCACCACTATTGTCATCCCGAGCGTCGACCCTCTTGTCATCCCGAGCGCAGACCCTCTTGTCATCCCGAGCGCAGACCCTCTTGTCATCCCGAGCGTAGGCCCGCAGGGCCGGAGTCGAGGGACCGGAAGAGGGACCGCCCAACTCTTCTGCGAGCGTCTCGAAGAACGATGCCACCAACTCGTCTTCGCGATCCTTCACGACAACCTCGCAGTCTGCGCAGATGGCGAAGATCGCGGGAATGATGGCGACGCCGATGGTCGTGCGGCTGGAGATAATGGCGACGCGCCCGACCGGCGCTACGGGCTTCGCGCCGACTTCGCGTTCGATCGTGGTAAGAATAGCGTCGTATGTCATCGCGCCGAAGAGCTGGTCGAGCGCGTACTCGACCACCGGTAGGCTATAGCGCGTGCGCTGCGCTATCCTCGCCTGCGCGCGTACGCGCGGCGGAAAATCGGCATCGCACCAGCGGGCCGCGGCGTCCGCGATGCCCCGTGCGATGTCAGCGCGCTTGGAGTGACTCTGCATCGAGCGAGCATCCGCGCAGCGCTGCACCGGTGTCGCGCCCGAGCAGAACGATCCTGCGTCCGAAGCACGCGCCGAGATCCTCGGTCTGCACCGCGAGGCACGACCAAAGGTTTGCAAGGTCGACGTGCGCGAGCGCGCCGACGACGCCACCGGGAAACGCTGCGCCGTCGGGGCCGATGGCTCTTGCGCGCAGCCACGTAGGCGCCGCCTTCAATCTCCTGTCGCCACCGTTGTCCTCTGCGTCGTACCATTGTGAGGTGAGCTCCGTCATCCCGTACTCCGCGATGATTGCGCGTTCGGCGATGCCGAAGGTAGGGCAGGCTCGCGCATAAAGCTCCTCGCGCGATACGACGCGCGTGCGCCCCTTGAAGCCGCCGGTCTCCATGATGCGCGAACCGGCGGGCAACTGAAAGCGCAGGCCGCGTTCGTGCGCTTCGTCGAGCACATGGAGCAGCGCGAAGGCGGTCGCAGCAATACAGACGGGCGCCGCCGCGCTCGTCGCCTCGGCGAGATCGGAGAAGAAGTCCGCCACGAGCAGCTCCTCGCCGCGCAGGTACCACCCGCTCCTGCTGTCGCCGCGCGCCTCCGAAACCCGCGCCATCATGTATCCCAGCGACGATTGCGAACGCTCGCGCGGATCCGGAACGAGGTTGAAATAACGCAGTTGCGCTTCGTCCGGGAGCATGAAGCGGTCGAACCCCGCAAGGAGCGCCGCATCGTAGAGGGCTGGGCGCAGCATGTAGTGGCGCCCCCCAGTTCCGCGTGTCGTGCCGCTCGTCTCGAACGTCAGCTCCGCCGCGGCGACGTCGAACGTCGCGAGCGTCGCTTCCTTATATGCGCCGGCGGGCACGGGCGGGATCGCCGTCCATGACGGGGCCAGCCGCCGCGGCGTCACGCCGAGAGCGGCGCAGTAGCGCGCGTACGGCTCGTTCGTTTCGAGTTGATACGAGAGTATCCGCAGCGCGAGGTCGTCGAAGGCTTCGTCGCTCAGTTCCGTGCGGTCGCGGTGCCACGCCGAGATGATCTCAAGCAGTTCGCGCTCGAGCGCCAAGCTCACGGCGTTCGTGCGTTGTAGCGGCTCGAAATGAGGCCGCTGTTGAGACCGCTCGTCGCCAAGCCACCGTGGAAACGCGCGTACTCCACCTTGATGCAGCGGTCGACGACGACGTCGAGCCCCGCTTCGTCGGCAAGCCGAATCGCTTCGTCGTTGATGACGCCGTACTGGAACCAGATCGCCTTCGCGCCGGCTGCAATGGCCTCGCGTGCGACGTCGGCGGCCTCACTGGGTTTGCGAAAGACGTCCACGATATCGGGCGGGCCGTGCTCGTCAGCGTACGCGGCGATCGTTGGATACGCGCGCACCCCGTCGATTTGTTCGATCGTGGGATTGATCGGCGTCACCGCGTACGGCGTCTGCGTGCGCAGGTACGAGAACACGGTGTAGCTCGGACGCAGCGCGTTTGCCGACGCACCGACCATCGCAACGCTGCGGCTGCGCGCGAGAAGCGCCGCGCGCTCCGAGGTGGTCTTCACGATCATGCCCGTAGCGCTCGATCGAGGTCCCAGATCAAATCGTCGACGTCTTCCAAACCCACGGAAAGGCGAATCGCCTCGGGCGGCACGCCGGCGCTGCGCATCTCTTCGTCCGAAAGCTGCGAGTGCGTCGTCGACGCCGGATGGATGACGAGGCTCTTCGCGTCGCCGACGTTCGCGAGGTGACTCCACAGCTCGAGCGCGTCGATGAAGCGCCGCCCTCCCTCGCGCCCGCTTTTGATGCCGAAGGTGAACACCGCCCCTTGTGTATGCGCCACCCACGCAACTTCGGGGCGTCCGCGCAGGAACCGCGCGATCGCCTCGGCGTTGCGCACGTGTGTCTCCATGCGCACGGAAAGCGTCTCGAGGCCGAGCAGCAGCAGCCATGCGTCCATGGGCGCGAGCTGCGCGCCGACGTCGCGCAGCACTTCGGCGCGCGCCCGCATGAGAAACGCATACTCGCCGAACGTCTCGGTGAAGACCTTCTGATGATAGCCGGGGCTCGGCTCGGAGAGCAGTGGAAACCTTCCGTTTCCCCACGGGAACCGCCCGGATTCGACGAGCACGCCGCCGATCGTCGTGCCGTGACCGCCGATGAACTTCGTCGCCGAGTGGAGCACGATGTCCGCCCCGTGTTCGATCGGGCGACAGAGGTACGGCGTTGCAAAGGTATTGTCGACGACGAACGGGATGCCGTGTTCGTGTGCGAGCGTCGCGAGCGCCGGGAGATCGGCAATCGTCCCCGACGGGTTTCCGATCGTCTCTGCAAAGAGCATCTTCGTGTTCGGCCGTATCGCAGCGCGCATCGCCGCGAGATCGTCGACGCGAGCGAACGTCGTCTCGATGCCCATGCGCTTGACCGTCACCGAGAGCTGCGTGATCGTGCCGCCGTAGACGTTCTGCGAGCAGACGAGGTGATCGCCGGATTGCGCGAGCGAGAGCACGGTGCAAAGCTGCGCTGCAAGACCGCTCGAGCACGCGACCGCACCGAGCCCGTCCTCGAGGCTCGCGATGCGCTCTTCGAAGGCGGCAACCGTCGGGTTGCTGATCCGGCTGTAGATGTGTCCGTAGCTGCGCAGCTGGAAGAGCTCCGCTGCGTGCTCGGTGGAACCGAAGACGAAGGCCGCCGTTTGGTAGATCGGCGTTGCGCGCGAACCGGTTGCCGGGTCGGGCGGCGTGCCGGCGTGGATCGCGCGCGTCGCGAAGCCGAACGCTCTATCGTGCATTCTCAGGGAGCCTGTAGGGCTATGGCGCGCGTGGGACTACTTCGGAGGCGGTGACGGGAACGGGTTCTGAAGGCCGCCCGGGTTCTCGTTGATGTTATCGAAGAAGTTCTCTTTCGCCCGATAATCGGCAGAGAATGGCACCTGACCGGTCGGCGTCGTCATGAGGCCGATCATGTCGGTCGTACCCGAGAGCGTGCCTTCGAAGACGAGCGTTTTTCCGCTGGGGTACGTCACGACGACGCGCACGCTCGTACCGTCGACGATTCCAACGGCTGGAACGTGCTTGTTCTTTGCATCGATATAGATGCCGGTGAGGGCGTTCTGCTGCTGGTGCAGGTTCAGGTGCGTGTACGTCGTGTCGGCGCCGCGCTGCAACGCGAGTTCCCACACGCCCGAGATGCCGATGCGCTGTGGAACGGGGGGCGACGGCGATGCGTGCGGTCGCGCCGGAAAGAGACTCTGCAGGCCCGGAACGACCGTTGGCGTCGGGCTCGGGCTCGGGCTTGCGACCGCCGGTGAGCTCTCCACGAGCGGCGGGGGAGAGGGCGGGGCCGTCGCGCCGGCCGAGGGCAACGGCATGCCGCCGCCGGCAAGCGTCGCCAAGGCAAGGCTCATGACGAAAAATGGAACGATAGCGCGTTTCACAGCCGACCACTCTTGGGCGCACCCGCGATGCCTCCCTCCGCGAATGGCCGGGCGTGAGGCGTCGGAGGCGTACGATGAAGATCGACCGGAACGTGAAAGCGGCGCAGACCCGTTGGGGGCGCGGCCGCGTGCTCGATCCCGGAAACGTCGCGACGGAGCCGTGCAGCGGCCGGCGAAAGCGGCGGGCACGACAGGTCGGGCGACGTCCAACCGTGCCAGTACACGTTGAGCCGGGTTCCGAACGATGCGCTCTTCACGCAGGGATGAGCGGCAATGTTCGCGTCGCGTGCGTTCTC
Source organism: Vulcanimicrobiota bacterium (assembly GCA_027315245.1). Lineage (GTDB taxonomy): Bacteria > Vulcanimicrobiota > Vulcanimicrobiia > Vulcanimicrobiales > Vulcanimicrobiaceae > Tyrphobacter. Next base: position 8,564 of record DAHUYK010000125.1, read on the forward strand.
GGCGTCGCGGAACAAACGCTGCGCCGTCGCCGGTGAAACCGAGAACGCGCGTCCGTTTATCGTGCCGTTGCCGTCGGACCGCACGGCGATGCGCCAGCCAACAGTATTCGTCGAACCACTGTTCACGATGGTCGCACCGTCGAGGGTACGAGCGGCGCACGCGTGCGCGCCGAGAAGAACCGTTGCAAATAGTGCCAGGACAGCAAGCGCGGCCTTGGAATAGAGAGGCATGGAGCGCTTCGCAATCTGCCGCCGCGTGCTGTTCATTGCAGCCGCACTTCTCGGTGCATCGCTCGTTGCCTGTGGGGGAGGCGGCGGTGGCGGAGGCGGAGGTGGTGGCGGCATGCCGCCGACGCCTTCACCCACGCCGCCCGTCGGCAACTCCTTCACGTACACGGGAAGGCTGGCGCAGAGCGACACGTACTCGTACCCGACACCGTCGCCGCTGCCGTCGACGAGCGCAAGCGCGGCCGTCGCACTCTCGGTGAACGTGGAAGAGTCGCCGGCACCGTTCGTCACGCCGGCCGGCGGAGCGTACGATATACACTACAGCGAGAGCGACACGTTCCCGAACGTCACCGACGTTTCGACGACCGACACGTTCGCAGCGACGTCGGGAAGCAATCTCGACGAATACGGCTCGGTCGTGACGAACGGCAGCGGGGCGACTGCAAACGTGAGCACGCGCGCGTACACGACGCCGTACGTGCTCGACGAACTGCCCGAAACGAACGGCGCGTCTTGGACGAACAGCCCGGCCGGGCAGTACTCCGAACAGGAACCCGACGGAAACTCGATCACCGACACGATCGCCGCCAACGGCACGTATACCGAAACGCAGACGCTCTTGGGCGGCTACAATCTTTCGATCGCAGAGAACGCCGACGGCAGCGGAACGTACGGCGGAACGATCCTTTTGTACCCGATTCAGTACAGCGCGCCGAGCGGCGGCAAGGTGACGATCGAGGTCGTCTACCCGACGCCTTCGCCCGGTTCGACCGCAACGCCGAAGCCGCCGACCGTCATCGGCACGCCGCCCGCCTGGTACGGGACGAGCCCGACGCTGTACGGTGAGACGGACAACGTCTCGACCGGGGCGACGTTCCCGGCGGCATGCAACGTGAACGCGAGCTTCGGCACGAGCGGAAACGAGATCGCGCGCACGGTGAACACGCTCGACACGATTCTCGGCTACAGCGACGTCCAGCACTACGACGAGTACACCGTCCCCGCCACCGGAAGCGTCGCCTGCATCCAGATGACCGACGTGCAGACGTACTACTACGACTACCTCGACGACACGGCCGGCTCGTACGCGAACTTTGCGAACTTCGCCGGCAGGCCGCAACAGGTCGCAACGACGACGGAGACCGTCGGTCTGCAGAGCGAGACGCTCGCGTCGGTCGGCCAACGGCCGCCGCAGTCCACGACGACGCACGTTTCGCGCAACGCGAACGCGGCGCACAGCCTCACCGTCGAGCAGATCGCGACCGCGATCGCGCGCTTCCAAGCGCGTATTCAAAGCGCGCGCGTGCTGCGCGAGTTGAAGTTCGCAAAGCGGCTCGAGCAACTGAGATCGCACAATGTTCACGGAGGGGTGTTATGAACCGTGGCCTACGACTCGCAACCGCTTGTCTCGCGCTCGCGGTGGTACTGGCGGCCTGCAACGGCGGCAGCCACGGCTCGGGAATGATTCCTTCGGGCACCGGCAGAAACGGTAACGGCCCCGTCTTTACCGCACCGGGGTCGACGACAACGGACTTCGCATGGGGCGAGCAGGTACTGCAGGTGCAGCACGCGGCCTACGAAGGCCCGTTGACGAATGCGCGGCAGTACGCGGTGTCGATGGACGTCGCGATGCAGCTCGGCAACGAGCAAGGCCTGCTCAACTATGCGCGTCAGGTGAATGATCCGTCTTCGGGAATGTATCGTCGCTTCATCACGCCGACCCAGATCGGCGCGATGTTCGGTGCTCCGCAGTCCGAAGTGACGACGGTCGCCCGGTACTTTCACGGCTACGGTCTCTCCGTCGGCACGTGGAAGCAGCACTTCATGCTCTCGGTTGCCGGCGGACTGCCCGCGTTCGAGAAGGCGTTCAATACGACGTTCGGCTGGTACCAGGTCGGTACGCAGCGCTTCTTGGCTCCGGTGCCGAACAGCACGCCGCGTTTGAATGAAGCGTTGCCGATTCGCGCCGTCATCGGCATGGTCGGCGCGCGCATCGCGTATCAGTACATCATCAACGGCACGCGCGCCGGACTCGGTGAGACGACGGGCTATCCGCCGCAGCTCATTGCCGACGGCTTCGACTTCTCCGGCGCGTTCAATGCCGGCTACACTGGCGCCGGTATCACGACCGGCGTCATCGGGACCGGCCCGATTCTCGCCAGCGAGGGCGGAGCGCTCGTCGACGTCGACCTCAACGGCTACGGAGCGATGCAAGGCTACCGGCAGTTGGAGCGCACCGCCGTCGCCACGATCGTGCAGAAGCCGGTCGTCGCCGTCACGCCATATCCTGGTTACCCCAGCGGCGGAAGCGGTTGCGGCGCGGGAGCCTGCGGCGGGACCCAGGCGTTCGACCCAAATCCCGGCGGCCTTGCCACGCCGCCGCCGCTCACCGATCCGAAAGCTCCGGGCTGTACGTCAACGAGCAGCGTTCCCAACTACAACACCTGTAACCCCGAGGACGGTGAGGCGCAGCTCGACACCGAGCAGATCGCTGGGCTCGCACCCGGCTCGACGCTCGACTTCTACCTCGCGTACAATCCGTCGGAGTGCGTCAACCCGAGTACCGGCGCCGAAGAAACACCCGTCAACGGCGCGTGTCCCGGCACCGGCTATGTCATCTACCCGCTCATCGGTATCCAGCTTGCCGACGACGAAATCCAGCAGGCGATCTCCGACAATCAGGTCGACACGCTCTCGCTCAGCTACGGCGACGGCGAGCTCGACTACGCAAGCTCCGGCTACTTCGACAGCACCGGCGCGGGCCCGGGGCCCGACGAGTTCGCCGCGCTCGCCTCCGAAGGCATCGCGGTCTTCGTCAGCTCAGGCGACACGGGCAACTTCGCCTGCTACGATCCAAGCACCGGAGCGCCGATGGCGCAGACCTGCGTGTCCTATCCTGCGTCGGACCCGAGTGTCGTTGCCGTCGGCGGCGTGAACGCGCCGATGCAGTTCGACGTCAGAGGTTTCCTCACGGGTCAAATTGCGGCGTGGGCCGATCAGACGACCAACGGCGGCTCGGGCTACTTTCAGAACGACGTCGGGTCGGGCGGCGGCGTGTCGTCGTACTTCGCAACGCCCTCGTTTCAGAGTGGCGTCACGCCTGCCTCGCCAAACCCCGGCCTCGGCGGTAAGCGCGGCGTCCCGGACATCGCCTTGATGGCCGACCCCGCGACCGGTCCCACGATTCTCGAGAACGCGGCCTTCGCGGATGCGGAGGGCTTCGGCCCGGTCGGCGGCACGTCGGCGGCGGCACCCGAGGCATCGGCCGAGTGGGCGCTCGTCTTACAAGCCTGCAAACAGAGCGCCAGCTGCGATGTGGCAAGCGGCGCTCATCCCTGGCGCATGGGCGATCCGAACGCCGTCTACTACGCAATCGCAAAGAACGTCGCGAAGTACGGTACCGTCTTCTACGACGTGCTCTACGGCGAGAACGAGGCGAACGGTCCGGCAGGTCCCGGTCCCACGGCAACGCCGGGTCCGCCGATCACGGGCTGCTGCTGGTCGGGTACCGGCTACGACCTCGTCACCGGCTGGGGCGTGCCCATGGCGGGCGCCTTGATCGATGCCGCGGTCCCCGGCTCGACGGCAAAGTAACCGCTCACGGTGAGCATAGGGGTCGGCCCCCCTCTGTCGCCCTGAGCCCCTCGTCTCCGTCCCCTTTTGGGGACTACGCTCGGGGTAAACTCCGCGCCGAAGGGGCGGAGTCGAAGGGCCTCACCGTAGGGCGGCTAGACGTGCTTGCTATAATGGAGCGGCTGTGAAAGAGAAGATCCACCCCGCTTGGTATCCCGAGGCGCGCGTCCACTGCGCTTGCGGGAGCACGTTCACGACGGGGTCGACGCGCAAGGAGATCGCCGTCGAGATCTGTTCGGCGTGCCACCCGCTCTTCACGGGCCAGCAGAAGCTCGTCGACACCGCGGGCCGGGTCGATCGTTTCAACCAG
>DAHUYK010000127.1 GCA_027315245.1 Vulcanimicrobiota bacterium
TCGAAGAGCGCGCGCAAGTCGCGTTCGCGCCCCTTGATGTCTTCGTCTTTCTTGGACGACTTCGGCGGTGCCGCCGGGGCCGCGCCGTCGGTCGGACGCTTGCGCGGATAGAGATCGGCAAAGAGCCGCAGGATCGATTCGTCGCTTGCCCAGTCGGCGCCGCTGTCGGGGCGGGCGAGAGCGCGGATGAAGGTCGAGACGTAGATCTTGCGATTTTTGTCGATGCGAACGCCGATCGTTCCATCGGTCTCGTCGTTCTTCGTGCCGTTGTCGGTTTCGAACTCGATCCAGGCGCCGCGGTTCGGAATGACGGTCGCATTGAACGTCGGACGGGCGTTCGTGTCGACATCTTGGCTGTAGTAGACGCCCGGCGAACGGACGAGCTGGCTCACGATCACGCGCTCCGCGCCGTTGATCATGAACGTGCCCTTGTCGGTCATGAGCGGGAAGTCGCCCATGAAAATTTCTTGGTCCGGGATGCCCTTGATCTCACCGGACTCGGCGGTGATGAGGCGGACGCGCACCCGCAGCGGCGCGCTGTACGTCATGTCGCGCTCGCGGCACTCTTCAATAGAGTACTTCGGCTCGCCCAGGGAGTGGTCGCCGAACTCCAGGATGAGGTTGCCGGTGAAATCCTTGATGGGCGAAATCGAGATGAAGGCTTCGGCGAGGCCCTCTGTCTTGAACCAGTCGAAGCTCGCTTTCTGGAGCTCGATGAGGTTCGGAATGTCGAGGACGTCGGAGATCTTGGCAAAGGAATGCCGCGGCCGCTTCGGGCCGGGCTCCGGAGGAACGGCGACCGTGAATGCTCCGGTCGACATCGGGAAGGCGCCTGCCGCCTTTATGGCGCCGCGGTCGCGGCCTGCTGTTTGCGGGCGCGACGTCGCCCGCTTCGACCTGCTCTTGGTCCCGCCGCCGTTGCCCGTTGCCGGGGACTTCGGAGCCGCCGTTTTCGCCATGAAAGATCCTTCTCTTGAGTGGGGAGCCAGCAGTTAACCCGGGAGCACGCCAAAAAGGACAAGGTCGACCGGCCGTTCCGGAAGCACTCGTCCTACAATCTGTTGTGGGGTCACCCGCTCTGGGGCATAGGAGGTCATCATACCGCCCGTCGCGACGAGCGTCAAGGTGAATCTCGCGATTCCGGCGAGCATGCCGCCGGCATAGCCCCTACCTCGCCCCTCGACTTCGCTTCGCGGCGCTCGGGGTGACAAGCGGCGGCCCCTCGACTTCGCTTCGCTACGCTCGGAATGACAGGGGCGGGTACGAGCGAAGGATGAGGACGATGGCAGTGGCTGGCGCGGTATCGATCGACGAGTTCGTGGCGGCGGTGCTCGGCTTTGCCGCCGATGACTTCGCGATCGAGCCCATGACGCAGCTCCTCACGCAGGCACGCCTTCGCGATAGCGAAATGGCACGCTACGTGCACGAAGACGCCAACGGCGAATACGCTCGCGTTCTTATCCATCGCACGCCCGACGTCGAGATTCTTGCCCTCACGTGGCCGAAGGGCAGCGCGACGCCGATCCACGACCACGCCGGGCAGCGTTGCTGGATGGTCGCGCACTCGGGCCTGTTCGTCATCGATGATTTTCGTCAAGTTGCGGGCAGGCGCGCTCCAGGCCATGCCGTCGTGGAGCGCACGAAGACGACGCAGAACGTCGCCGTTGGCATGCCCGACTTCCGCTACGAGAGCGACAGGGACATCCACCGCGTCAGCGTCGCTCCGCAGTGCGAGCGGGCGGTCTCGCTGCAGATTTACGCGCGGCCCTACAACTCGTGTCTCATCTTCGACGAGGGCTCCCGCACCGCGCGGGAGATGCGCGTCGACACGCTCTCCCCTTTCTAGGAGCCTGTAGGGTTATGGCCATTTTCGGATTTGGTGCCGCATTTTGTTCGGAGGCAAGGCGCGAAGAGGGAGTGAAGCCGTAGCTTCATGACCGATGAGCAACGAAGTATTCGGATAAAAGGCGGCCCAAAGACGGAAGTGTGCTATAAGCCTACAGGCTCCTAGAGGGAGACGGGATGGAGATCGCGCTCCTCGTATCGCCGCCGGGGCCAGTGAGCGCCGCAACTACCCTGACGCTGACGCTCATCGCCTGTAACAACTCGTCGCAGCGAGCGACGGGGATGACGATAGGCGTACCGGTGCCGTATGGAACGAGCGCTTTGGAAGGCAGCCTCTATCACGACGCCGTTCGCGTGAGCGGCGATGCGTTCTTTGGGGACGGCTGCGACATCGCCGAACTCGAGCCCGGGGCTCGCACCGCCTTCGTATGGAAGCTGAGGGTCGAAGGCGGCGACGAGTCGATACGGATAGTGCCCCACGTTTTCGCCGGTGTGACACCGGTGACGGGGGCGGAGCCGCTCGTGCTCGCACGCAGCGCTCCTCTGCGCGACGCGGCGCAGGCCTACGGCGAGTTCGAGCGGACCGCTCGGGCCTACTTTCAGGAACTCTTCGCGCAGCCGCCTCCGGCCTCGCTGCAGCAGGCCCTCTTTGCCTGTGCGCTCGCCTGCGCGCTCGACGCCCAGGCGAAGGACACAATGCTCGAACGTCAAGCGCAGGCACTGCACCGGCTCGCGCACGCGGTACGGGGCCATCACGTCACAGGGGTCGACCCGGCGTTTCTCATGGAACTGCGCGGTCTGCGGGAAGCGCATGTCGCTGCAGCGACGATCGAAGGGCTACGGGCCTTCGCGGCGCTCGACGTCGCCGCTCGCAATCTCGCTGCGAACGATCGCATCGGCGACCCGATTCCCTTCGTGTAACTCCGAACGCAGCACCGAGGTGCCCTGCGGCGCTTCGATGCCAAGCTTGACCACGTTATGCTTGATCTCCATCACGACGATCCGAATGTCGCCGCCGATGACGATGGACTCACGCAGCTTGCGGTTGAGGCACAGCATACCTTGGGGTACTTCGCAAGCGCACGCCGGCTCTCCGGCTTCCTGGAGCCGAATCCGGCTAGATCGGTGAGCCGGTCCCGATGCCGGCGGTTCGTGGTCTCAGCAGCCGCTGGGAGCGCAGCGCCTGCGTCAACGTGGAGAAAAGGTCGCCGGCCGCCTGGAATCGCTGCGGCCACGTCTCGGCGGTGCAGACGACCGTCGCACGCAGGGCCGCAAGTTCGTCCCAGGTGACGGGAGCGGCCATCGGAAGCGCGGGCGTTCCGCGCAGGCTGTACGGAAGGACGCCGTACTGCGCGGGAGCGTTCACGCTCACGTCGAGCCGTACGCATTGCTCGCTAGGCAATACGGTGGCTTTGAAGATGCTCGGATACCGCGCGGCGGCGTGTCCGCAGAGGCGCTTCAGACGAGCGCGGATTTTCGTTGCCGGCGGCGCTTCCGAAAATGGAAGCCAGAGCACGATACCGCCGAGACCGTCGACGACCGGGATCGCGTCGTATCCCGCACTGCGAAGCTGCTCGCGAAGCAGCAGCGCCGCATCGCGGATCCGTGAGAACCTGTGCTCGTTCCGAGGCGGTTCGAGCGCGATGCGTCCGTAGCGAAGGCGGTCTGGCTCGCTTTCGAGCGGCGCGCCGGAACCGTGGAACTCGACGGCGTACTCACGCTGCACGAGCCAGCCGATTCGCAGGGTCGAAAGCGGAATCTGCGTGACGCGAAAATGCGGCCGCGCATGAAGACCGCGCGGAAAGTCGGCAAAAACGATAGCCGACCCGGAAAAGCTCGCGTCCAGCAGGGCAGCGGTCCTGGCATAATGCGCCAGAACGCGTGCAGCCACCGCCGGTTGTCCATCACCGGCCGGCATAAACCGGTTATCGGCAGGGCAAGCAAGGGAGTTTAGGGTCGGCTCCTCCTAGCTTGGGGGGCACGGTCCGCGCGTGTAGCAGAGCACATCGACGGCGCGGCCTCGCAACGACGCACCATGCTTGAGCCGGCCGTCCTGGCGAAAGCCGAGGCGCTCCAACAACGCGCGCGACCGCTCGTTCTCCGGTAAGCAGTAGGCGCGCAACAGGCTTACGCGCGCGCGCGCAAAGGCGACGTCGACGAGCGCGCGGACAGCTTCTGTGGCGTAGCCCTTCCCGCGATGCTCTTTGAGCAGGCTGTAGCCTATCTCGCCGTTCTCTTGACGCCCTTCGGCAATGCGCAGAGAGACCCAGCCGATGATGTCGCCGCCGTGCGCGTGCTCGATGAGCCATTCATAGCGCCCGGGACCGGCGACTTCGGGACCGCGGCGGTGCATCGCGACGAGTCCGACGAACTGCGAGCGGTCCATCGAGGGCAAGTCTTGGAATGTGCGCAGTTCGGGCGTCTGCATCAACTGCCAGAGGACCTCCGCGTTCGCAGGCGTGACGGGGACGAGCCGCAGGCGCGCGGTGTCGATGCTCTTGTCGGTACGGGTCATCGGTGGGATGGAAGTGCGCCATGAATATCACTGCCGCCTACCATGCGAGCGCCCCGGCACAGGTCGATTTCCAAGCGAGGGTCGCCGGTTCGCCGCGCTTCTTCTACGGGCGTAGCAGCCATGCGGAGCATGAGTCGTTTGCGGTGCACACCGCCGCCGGTCCGGTCGAGATCGTCGACAACGTCAGCATCGCACCGTCGCTTGCGGTGCAGCGCGGAGATACCGTCGAGGTCTGCGGTGAGATGGTCCACGACCCCGGCCGCCTGCCGATCGTGCACTGGACGCATCACGATCCCAGCGGCCGCCACGCGGACGGGTTCATCCGCTGGCAAGGCAGGCTCTATGCTTAGTTAGGAAACCTCTTCCTTAGGACGCGATGACGAGACGGCGGTTCTCGACCAGGACGTGATAGCATTCGCAGGCCGCGCGCTCGAGGCTGCGCGACCGCGTTATCGTGACGCAGCCGCGACGATACTTGATGGCGCCGCAGCGCACGAGGTGCCCGATCGCGCCCGTGACGCTCGCTCGCCGGACGCCGAGCATCGTCGCAAGGAACTCCTGCGTCAGTTCGAACTCTTCGCGCCCGAGCGCGTCGCGCGTCGAGAGCAACCACCGCGCGCAGCGCTGCGTCACCGTGTGCAGGCAGTTGCACGCCACGAGTTGCGCCGTCGTGATGTAGAGGTACTGGCTATAGCGGTACATGCGTTCGTGCAGGACCGGCATCTGGTCGAGGTGTTCGAAGAGCACGCCGGGGCGCACGCGGAACGCCTCTCCGGCAACCTGGCAGAGCGTGCGGCCCGGAGCGCGCAGGCTGGCCATGAAGCGGCTGCCGAAGACGCCGTCGCTGCCAATGGAGCCGTACTCGACAGAGGATCCGTCGTCCATGGCAATGGTCGCGGAGAGGAGCGCATCGGCTGGGAAGTAGACGTAGCGCAGGGGTTCCCCAGCCTCTTGCAGCGTCTGCCCGTAGCGGAGCTCGACGCCTTGAAGGAGTTCGGTCGCAAGATTTGCTTCTAATTTGGGGAGGGCGCGAAGGAGCCTATTTCGGCGCACTGCGTCGATTCCGTGGTGCGTTGAGGGTGCCCAATGGCTCACCATAACACGCCGCCTTCTACCCCTGATGCTCGCTACCGTACCGACGAAGCTAGCTGCGATTCCCCTTAATTCTCTCCATGGGACCACGTGGGGATGCCGGCAGCGGCGTCGTCGTCGTCCATTTGTCGGGTAACCAAGATTTCGGTTCGCGCGATGCGCTACGGACGAAGCTCAAGAGCCTCCGGGAGGCGAACATCGCGGTTATGGACCTTTCGGGGGTTGCGTATGCCGACTCGACGTTCATGAATGCCGTCGCGAGCCTCTACAAGCATTACCGCGGTCGCGGAAGACCCTTCGCCATTCGTCTCGTCGCCGTCTCGCCACAGTTGCGAAGGCTCTTCGCGCTGACGCAGCTCGACCGGTTCGTCGAGTTCTGGGACGCGCTGGAGGATGCCAAGAGTTCGGGGATCGTCACGAAACCATAGCCGCGGCGCTTGAGCGCATCGATGATGAGGCGCGCCGCCGCGACGGAGTTCGCGCGGCTGCAGCCGCGAACGCGATCGCGCGCACAGAGTGCGCCTTCGTCGCCGTCGTGCAAGACGATGATGGCGCCGTTGCGCACGCGCGGCAGAATGCGCGCTGCGATGACCTGCGGCGGCGGGTTCTCCCAGTCATCGGCGAGCGGCACGGACCACATGACCGGCGTGTACCCCAGGCGCCGCGCCACCGCGAGCACGAGCCAATCCCGCTTGCCATACGGAGGACGCATGAGATGCGAGCGCTCCCCCGTCGCGCGTTCGATGGCATCGTCCGTGCGTGCAAGGGACGACGCGATCGCGCCGGGCGACATGACGACGAGGTGCGCGTGATTCCAGGTATGATTGCCAATCGCGTCGCCGTCGCGCGCTTCACGTGCGAGGATCTGCGGAAACGCGGCGGCATCTCTGCCCACGACGAAGAACGTCGCGTGCACGTGCTCCGACTCGAGAACGTGCAGCAGCTCGTTCGTGTACGGCGGATTGGGACCGTCGTCGAACGTCAGGGCGACGACGTGCCGCGTCGGGGGTCCGCTCACGACCGTCGAACCGAAGAGCTGGCTCGCCGGGGCTTCCGCGTACTCGTACGCGCCGAAGAGCACGGCGGCAAGCAGCGCGGTGAGCGCCGTATACGCGAGCGCTCTGTTCTTCACACGACGCGTCACGCGTGTGCTTGGGCGCGGGCGCGAGCGATCGCTGCCCGAAACGCGCGCGGCCCGAACCGGCGAAAGTCGTCGACGATTTTGAGGTATCGCGGGTCGCGCAGGCCAGCGCCTTGCAGCGTGAGGAGATTCGGAAGCGGACCCGTTCGCGAGAGATGGATCTGGAACTCGTGGCCGGCCGTCGTTGCCCAGTACTGCGGATCGGTGAAGTGCACGACGTGCCCACCGTGGCGGAAGTCTTCGGTTTGGCGGACGATGACCGTGTAGCGTACGCTCGTGTTGCCGCGCGGCGGCTGCGTTTGGATGTCCCAGACACCGTCGCTGACGAGCTGCCCAAAGAAGAAACTCACGTCGTACGTCGCCTCGCTGGGGACTTTGATCGTGGTCGTGATGCGTTTGCGCGCGCCGGCGTCGCGCACGATCGTGTACTGGAAGGTCGAGACGCCGTTGCGGTCTTCCATTTCGTACTTCTCCGAGACGATCGGCGGGTGAGCGTAGCGGATGTCGAGCGCCGCATAGATGTCGCTCGGTGCGTTTCCGACCTGCTCGGCACCTTTGAACGTTTTCCAATCGATCGGCGGTGCGAAGTGCAGGCTCGCAACGATGCCGACGACGAGAAAGATCCCAATCGCCAGGCCGATCGGGAAGCGTTTCACTCCCTCGCCTCCGCTGCGGAGCGCGCTTGTGCGTCGAGGACGCGGTTCACGACGCGATCGGCGAGCTTGTTCTGAGCCCGCGGCACGTGTGCGATGTCGACGGCAGCGAACCGGCGCAGCAGCGCTACGGCCCGGCGGTGCAGCGGCTGCAGGGGCGGATGCTTCACGCGGTACTCGCCGCGCAACTGTTTGACGACGAGTTCGGAGTCGAGACGAACTTTGAGGTCGGTGACGCCGCGCTCGAGGGCAGCTTCGAGACCGATGCAGAGTGCGTTCCACTCCGCGACGTTGTTCGTGGCCCTTCCCAGGTAATGGCCAATCTCGGCGATGACGTCGCCGTGCTGCGACACGAGGACGGCGCCGCTTGCCGCGGGACCGGGATTACCGCGGGCGCCTCCGTCGGCGAACAGGGTGACCTGCACGCACGCACCTTCCCGAGCGTGTGGACGGCTGCCTTTTTGGGGTAGAATCGGTCCCATGAATGCACTGAAACTCCGTTCTTTGGCTATCGGGCTCGCCGTTGCGGCGGCGATGCTCTTACCCCAGACGGCCTTAGCGGCGAACGTCTTCTACGGTGAAGTCGTGCACGTTTCGACGACGAACGTGAAGGTTCGCGATCCGCACACAGGCCAGATCCTCAGCTTCGAGCTCATCCCGCACTTCAACCAGCTCTTCTCGGACGACGGAAAGACGACGTACCAGATGACGTATCTGCGCACAGGCCGCTACGTTGCGGTGATCTACGATCAGAAGGCGCTCGGCATCCGGCACGCCGACAAGATATTCATCATGAACAACGCGAACGAGCGCTTGAAGAAAGTGACCGGCTAACGCGAGAGCACGCCGTGCTCGCGTAGAAACTCGAGCACGAGTGAGAGCGCCTCACGCGAGGCGCTCTCATCGTACGACGGACGCTCATCGCAGTTGAAGCCGTGGCCGGCCTTGCTGAAGACGGCCTGCACGTGATCTTTGCCCTCGGCCGTCAGCGCGTCGGCGACGGCGCGATACTGCTCGGGTGGAATGTGCGCGTCGAGCCCGCCCCAGAACATGAGCAGCGGGCCGTGCTGCTTGGCGGCGCGATCGAGCATGTCGGGTGCAATGCCGCCGCCGTAGTACGAGATCGCTGCGGCGAGGGGCAGCTCGGCGTTTGCGAGGTAAGCACAGCGCCCGCCCATGCAGTACCCGACGGCTGCGATGCGCTCCGCGTCGATCTTCCCTTGCGTTCGAAGCCACTCATAGGCGGCGCGAAGGTCGGCGAGCAGTCCCTCCGTCGTCAGGGCGGCCATGTGGGGACGGATAGCGTCGAACGCGTCGTATGAGGCTTCGAAGCCGGGCGGCGCCGAGCGGTGAAAGAGCTCGGGCGCGATGGCGAGGAAGCCGCGTTGCGCATAGCGCTCGGCGACGCTGCGGATGTGGTGGTTGACGCCGAATGCTTCCTGCAAAACGAGCAGGCCCGGACCGGCACCGGACGCCGGCCGCGCCACGACGGCCTCCATCGTCGTGCCGTCGGAAACATTTAATCTGACCCGATCCATTTCCATCACGCTAACACAGCAAGTTTTATGCAGGCAAGCATACAACCAGGCTTATGAAGATCAAAACTCTGGCACTCCTCCTTCTTTTGGGCACCCTGCCGGCCGTCGCGGCCGCGCAGACGCCTTCGCCGCAGATGCAGCAGACGATGCGCGCTCACATGCAGGCGTTTCGGCAGTTCCACGCGCGCGCGGAAGCGGACTGGCGCGCGACCCGATCGCGTATGCTCGCTGCGCTCTCGGCCCAGCACCGCCTCATGGTGGCACACATCGTCGGCATGCTTGCTATCGCACCGACTCCCAATATGCGCGCAGCGGCGAGCCAAATCGACGCTATCCTGACGCCCGCGGAGCGGAGCGCAATCATCGCCGACGCGAAAGCGGAGCACGCCGAAATGCGCGCCCAGATGCAGCAGATGCGAGCGCAGATGCAGCAGCTGCGAGCACAGATGGGCGCGGCGCACGGGCGGATGATGGTGCGTACGCACGACACCGAGCGCCGCGAGCACCGTGCGCTCACGGCAGGCGGAGCCCTTCTCCACTCACTCATCCCCGGCCACGGACCGATGCCGCACATGATGCTCATGATGCGCGAGCACGGCGCGGCACCGACTCCGTAGGAAGGGTTAGAAGAGGGCGCGGGCTCGCGGATCGCGCAGCCAGAGCCCGCCCCAAAGGATCACCGCGATTGCGAGAGGGAACGCGGTCTCGAAGGCCGGCATCCCAGCCCGCAGCTGGATGGCGATCGCCCCACCGAGATAGCCCGTGAAGAGGACGGCGCCGAGCACCGCCGTCCGCGGGATAACGTAGAGCACGAGGCAAATGCCGGCAGCGATCGCGGTAAGGGGTGCGAAGAACGCCGGCAGCCCGAGCTGCGCGAAGGCTGCGACGACCGGCTGCGGTTTCGTCGCGTGCATCGTGATGTCCATGAGCATAAAGAGCGCTCCGATGACGCTCAGGACGATACCGGTCATGCGTGCGGCGCGGCTCACCCCGCCGCCGCCCTGCGCAACGCGTCGAGATCGATCTTCTTCATCGTAAGCATCGCCTTCATCGCGCGCTCGCGCCTGACGGGATCCGCGTCGCCCATGACGTCGCTCATGCCTTGCGGTACGATATTCCACGCGAAGCCGAACTTGTCGATGAGCCACCCGCACTGCTGGATGCGGCCGCCCTCGGCAAGCCGGTCCCACAGGACATTGAGCTCGGCTTGCGTCTCACACGTCACGAAAAGTGCGATACCGCCGCGCGGAGGCGCCTCGATTTCGCCGAGATCCGTTGCGGCAGTGCCGTTGAGCGCCATGAACTCTTGGCCGGCGAGCGTGAACTCGACCATCATCGCCTGACCCTTGCGGCCGGGGCCGCTGTCGCCGAAGCGGCTGACCTTATCGACCCTCGAGTCGGCGAAGAGCGCGATGTAGAAGTTCGCCGCGTCTTCGGCTTCGTTCGCGAACCAGAGCAGCGGCGTGATTTTCTGCTCGCCTTTCAACATGAAGCGCGGCTTGGACGAGCCCGAGCATGTGTCCTTGCGGGAGGAGGCGGATGCTTCGTTCTATGTAACACGGGGGGATTGAGATGACGAGGAACCTATCTGCCACGCTTTACTTCGTGCTGTTGATTGTCATCGTTGTTGGTGTAGATTTGCTATTCTTTCGGCATCGATTCACGGAACGGCTGATCGCCAACATCGGCATTGTCTTAGTGTTTGCAGCCTTCTATTTCAGATTCCTCAAGAACCCATAAGCCTACGTCCGCCCGAAGGCTTTGCGTAGCTCTTCTTTGGCTTTCGTGAGCGTCGCGACGCGGCTCTTGGGAAGATTCTTTCCCGCGCGGTTCATGTAGAAGGTGAGCATCGACATCGCGGATCGATACGCGGAGCCCTTGCGGCGTTTGCTGTGTTCGGCGGAGGCTTTGAGTGTGAGCGCGATCGCTTTGTCGCTGCGCTTTTTGAAGACGTCGGGCTCGAGGTCGAGCGCATTGCCGTGCGCGGTGACGTTCGCGGACCATCAGGCGGCGGCGATGCGTTTGCAGTATACCCCCTCCAATGAGCGTTGCAACGACACCGTGCGTGGATAATCTCTAGGAGCCTGTAGGGTTATGGCCTTTTCGGATTTGGTGCCGCATTTTATTCGGAGACGAGGCGCGAAGAGGGAGTGAAGCCGTAGCTTCATGACCGATGAGCAACGAAGTATTCGGATAAAGGGCGGCCCAAAGACGGAAATGTGCCATAACCCTACAGGCTCCTAGAGGCGGCGTTCGAATCGTATGAGCCACGCGCGCCTCCCCTTCGGTGAGAGGCCGCGCGGCTTGCCGTCAGCGCCGACGACGCGCTGCGCGGGAACGAAGAGCGCGTGCTGCGTCCTTCCCATCGCGCGCGCGACGCCGCGATGCGACAGCGGCCGGCCGCAGGCACGTGCAACGTCGGCATAGCTGACGAACTCGCCGAATCGCAGCTGCGCGACTTGCCGCCACACGTCGCATTCGAACGCGGTGCCGTCGAATGCGAGCGGGAGCGCAAAGCGCTCCAGTTTCCCTTCGAAGTAGCGGGCGACTTGCTTTCGGATCTCAGTGCGCAGTTTGGCGTCGGTCCCGCGACTGCGCTCGCTCTGCTTTGGAGCACGGGAACGAAAGGCGCTGCTCACGATTGCACCCTGAGCGACGGTGACGATGAGCTCGCCGAGCGGCGTCGGAATCGAAAGAACCGACGCGCTAGGATTGCGCTTCACCCGCGTCATATTAAGAGCACCTTATGAAAGCCCCGCCTCAACTTCGGACCGTCACCCATTTCATCGGCGGCAGTTTCGCCGCTGAAGGCACCGAGCGCTTCGGCGACGTCTTCGATCCGGCGCTCGGCGAGGTCCAGGCTCGCGTGGCCTTCGCCGACGAGGCCGCGGTCGACGCGGCGGTTCGAGCCGCCTCCGATGCATTCCCGAAGTGGAGCCGCATGTCGCTCGGGAAGCGCGCCGAGGTGCTCTTCGGCTTTCGCGAACGTCTGCGGGCACGCGCGCAAGAGTTTGCGCAGATCGTTTCGAGCGAGCACGGCAAGATCGTCACCGATGCCGCGGGAGAAGTGGCGCGCGCGCTCGAGGTCGTCGACTTTGCCTGCAACCTTCCGCATCTGCTCAAAGGCGAGTTGAGCGAGAGCGTTTCGACGAACGTCGACACGTACTCGCTGCGCCAGCCGGTAGGCGTCTGCGCGGGCATTACGCCCTTCAACTTTCCGATGATGGTGCCGGTTTGGATGCTCGCGCCCGCGCTCGCTGCAGGCAATACGTTTGTCCTGAAGCCGTCCGAGCGCGACCCGTCGGCGTCGCTCCTCATCGCGAAGCTCTTGCAGGAATCCGGGTTGCCGGACGGCGTGCTCAACGTCGTCCACGGCGACAAGGTTGCCGTCGACGCTTTGCTCGGCCATCCGCTCGTCAACGCCGTCTCCTTCGTCGGCTCGACGCCGATTGCGCGCTACATCTACGAAACGGCGGCGAAGAACGGCAAGCGCGTGCAGGCGTTGGGCGGCGCAAAGAACCATCTCGTCGTGATGCCCGACGCAGATCTCGACGCGGCCGCGGATGCGCTCGTCTCGAGCGCGTACGGATCCGCCGGACAGCGCTGCATGGCCATCTCGGCATGCGTCAGCGTCGGCAGCTCGGCAGAGCCGCTGTTGGAGCGCGTCGTCGACCGCATCGCCAAACTGCGCGTCGGCCCGGGGCACGACAAGAGCAACGACATGGGCCCCGTCGTGACGCCGGCGGCGCGCGAGCGGATCCTGCGCTACATCGAGAGCGGCGTCACCGAAGGCGCTGCGCTCCTGGCGGACGGACGCACGTTGCGCGTCGCCGGATACGAAAACGGATTCTTCGTTGGTCCTACGCTCTTCGACAAGACGACGCAAAACATGCAAATCTACCGCGACGAGATATTCGGACCCGTGCTCGTGAACGTGCGCGCGAGAACGCTGGACGAAGCGCTCGCGATCGTGAATGCAAATCCGTACGGTAACGGAACCTCGATCTTCACGCGCAGCGGAGCCGCAGCGCGCACGTTCGAGAGTGAAGTGCAGGCGGGCATGGTGGGCATCAACGTGCCGATTCCAGTCCCCGTCGGCTACTACTCCTTCGGCGGCTGGAAGGCATCGCTCTTCGGCGATCTGCACGTTTATGGCCCCGACGGCTTCCGCTTCTACACCCGCGGCAAGGTAGTCACGGCCAGGTGGCACGAGAGCAACGCCGGCATGAACCTGGGGTTTCCGACGCATTCATGACACTGCGCTCTCCTTCGAGTTCGCTCACGACGCTGCGATGATGAGTAAAGCGACATTTCCGGGTGCATCGATACACAAGGTACTGACGGACCTCGAGGTGTCCATCGAGGCGAATCGCTGCCTTTACTGCTACGATGCGCCGTGCACGAAGGCATGCCCGACACACATCGACATCCCGCGCTTTATCGCGCAGATTGCCGATGGCAACGTTAAGGGCAGCGCGCGAACCATTCTTGAAGCAAATCCACTGGGTGCATCGTGCGCACGCGTGTGCCCGGTGTCGGAACTGTGCGAGGGCGCGTGCGTCTATCATACCGAGAGCGATACGCCAATTCGTATCGGCGATCTGCAGCGCTACGCCACCGATGCCGCGCGGGAGCGCGACATGCATATCTTCCAGGCAGGGCCACCCACGGGCAGGCGCGTTGCGATCGTCGGTGGCGGACCGGCGGGCATTGCCGCCGCACGCGACCTTCGGCGATACGGTCATGCCGTGACGATCTTTGAAGCGCGCGAACGCCTCGGCGGCCTGAACACGTATGGCATCGTGCCGTTTCGCCTCAGTACCGACGTCGCGCTCTGGGAGGCCGAACAGGTGCTCGCGCTCGGCTGTGACGTTCGCACGAACGTACGCGTCGGCGACGACGTCACTGCGGCATCGTTGACGGACGAGTTCGACGCCGTGATCCTCGCCTGCGGAATGGGGAACGTGCCGCCGCTCGGCATCCCCGGCGACGAATACGCATGGGATGCGCTGCGTTTCATCGAGCGCGCGAAGACGACGGGAAGTGCGCCGGGACTCGGAAACCGCGTCGCCGTCATCGGCGCCGGCAATACCGCGATCGACGCGCTGACGTGCGCGAAGCGTCTGGGAGCGCAGCGAGTTACGATGTACTACCGGCGCGGTGAAGGCGACATGCCCGCCTATGACTTCGAGCACGATTTCGCCAAGGAAGAGGGTATCGAGTTTCGCTTCTTCTGTGCACCCCAGCGCATTATCTCGGAGGCCGGGCACGTGACGCAGATCGAGTTCGCACAAACGGTCGTTTCGGGCGGGCGCGTCGAGTGCGTGCCGCAGAGCACGTTCGTCGATCCGTGCGACGCCGTCATCAGCGCGATCGGACAGAGCCGCTTGCTCGCGTCGATCGAGAAGCTCGGCGTCGTGCACGACGGCGGCGTCGTACGCGTCGACGACTCGATGCGGACATCGCGCGACGGCGTGTTCGCCGCGGGAGACTGCATTTTCGCCAAAGGCGTGCGTGAAGCGATGGTCGTCGAGGCGGCGGAGCAGGGCAAAGTCGCGGCGCGTTCGGTGCACGCGTTTCTCGGACGGCAGAAGGATGACGCATGGCTGATCTAACGAGCAATCTCGCGGGGATCGAGAGCCCCAATCCGTTCTGGCTTGCCTCGGCGCCGCCCACAAACAGCGGTTATCAGGTGCAGCGCGCGTTCGAACAAGGCTGGGGGGGCGTCGTTTGGAAGACCCTCGGCACGCCCATCGTCAACGTCACGTCGCGCTTTGCGGGATTCAACTACCGAGAGCATCGCATGGTCGGTATGAACAATATCGAGCTCATCACCGATCGTCCGCTCGACGAGAACCTCAAAGAAATCGCAGCGTGCAAACGCCTCTTCCCCGACCGCGCAATCGTTGCTTCGCTCATGGAGGTCTGCGAGCGCGAGCCGTGGCACGAGCTGGTGAAACGCGTTCAGGAGGTCGACATCGACGGCTTCGAACTGAACTTCGGCTGTCCGCACGGAATGAGCGAGCGCGGCATGGGGGCCGCCGTGGGGCAGCATCCGGATCTCATCGAACGCGTGACGAGCTACGTCAAGGAAGCATCGCGCGTTCCCGTCATCGTGAAGCTCACTCCAAACGTCACGGACGTTCGCTTCCCGGCGCGCGGTGCCGCCCGCGGTGGCGCGGACGCGATCAGCCTCATCAACACGATCAACAGCGTTATGGGCGTCGACTTGGAGACCTGGAATCCGATTCCACACGTCGACGGAAAGAGCTCGCACGGCGGCTACTGCGGTCCCGCGGTGAAGCCCATCGCGCTCAACATGGTGAGTGACTGCGCGCGC
Source organism: Vulcanimicrobiota bacterium (assembly GCA_027315245.1). Taxonomy (GTDB): domain Bacteria; phylum Vulcanimicrobiota; class Vulcanimicrobiia; order Vulcanimicrobiales; family Vulcanimicrobiaceae; genus Tyrphobacter. The sequence continues at coordinate 15,125 of DAHUYK010000127.1, forward strand.
GATCCAGAGGTACGCGTGCCGATCTCCGGCATCGGCGGCGTGGAAACGTGGCGCGACGCCGTCGAGTTCTTGCTTCTCGGCGCGACCAACGTGCAGGTGTGTACTGCGGTCATGCATTCCGGCTTTCGCATCGTTCGCGAGATGATCGATGGGCTGCGCGACTACCTCGACGCAAAGGGCCTGGCCTCCGTGCGCGATCTCGTCGGACGATCGCGCCAGACGATCACGACGTGGGAGAATCTCAACCTCAACTACAAGATCGTCGCCGAGGTCGATCAATCGCGTTGCATTCATTGCAACAAGTGCTATATCGCCTGTGAGGATGCGGCGCATCAATGCATCGATCGCGTCGCCCGCGGCAACGACGGCACGTACGATCTCGTGGTCGATGCCGAACACTGCGTCGGCTGTAACCTCTGCATGATGGTCTGCCCCGTCGACTGCATTGACATGATTCGTGTCGACGAGAATCTCGCGTCGCAATCTTGGAAGGAACGAAGTGCTGCGATCGTGTCGTCCCGAGCATAGCCGTCCGCTCGTCGTGAATTCTTGATGGGGACGCTCATCAAAGGTGGGACCGTCGTAACGGCCGTCGACACCTATCACGCCGACGTGCTCTTCGAAGGCGAGCAGATCGTTGCGATCGGCCTCAACATTCCAACGGAAAAGCACGGCGTGGTCGATGCGAGCGATGCGTATGTCCTTCCGGGAGGCATCGACCCGCACACGCACTTGGATATGCCCTTCGGGGGCACCGTCACAGCGGATGACTTCGAGACGGGGACGCGCGGAGCGGCGATGGGCGGAACGACGACCATCGTCGATTTCGCACTGCACACGCGCGGCGATTCGCTGCTCAATGCGGTGAGGACGTGGCACGAGAAGGCGGCGGGAAAAGCGGTCATCGATTACGCCTTTCATTTGACGATTGCGGACGGACGCGATGAGACGATGGCCGAGATCTCGAAGATGATCCGCGAGCAGGGCGTCAACTCGTTCAAAGTGTTCATGGCGTATAAACATGTGCTTTACGTCGACGACGAGACCATCTTCAAGACGCTCCAAGCGTGCCGGGACGCCGGCGGTCTGGTTCAAGTCCACGCAGAGAACGGCGATGTCATCGAGGTCATCACGAAGCAAGCGCTCGCGCAAGGCAAGACCGAGCCAAAGTGGCATGCGCTGACGCGTCCCGTCGAATGCGAGGGAGAGGCGACGCACCGTGCCATTCGCCTAGCTGAAATAGCAGGCGCGCCTCTGTACGTCGTGCACGTGTCGTCGGCCATGGCGGCAGATGCCATCAGCGACGGACGCAAACGCGGCTTGCCGATCTACGGCGAGACGTGCCCGCAGTACCTCGTTTGCGATTTCAGCGATTACGAACGTCCGAACTTCGAAGGCGCGAAATACGTGCTCTCTCCGCCCATTCGCGAGAAATGGAATCAAGGCGTTCTTCTACGCAAACTCAAGAACATGGAACTGCAGAGCTTCGGGTCCGATCACTGTTCCTTCAATCTCTGTGGGCAAAAGGAACTAGGAAAGAACGACTTTTCGAAGATTCCAAACGGCGCCCCGACCATCGAGGACCGGCTCGCGATTCTCTACGAGGTTGGCGTGAACGGCGGCGTGCTGGGCATCAACGCGTTCGTGGCCTTGGGCTCGACGAATCCAGCGAAACTCTTTGGGCTCTTCCCTCGCAAGGGCACGATAGCAGTCGGCAGCGATGCGGACGTCGTCGTATGGGATCCGAAAGCGACGCGCACAATTTCAGCTAAGGCGCACCACATGAACGTTGACAACAATGTCTTTGAGGGAATGACGGTCACGGGTCGTCCGCGCTATGTCTTCTCGCGAGGGGCGATGGTGGCGGACGGAGAGAAGTTCGTCGGAACGAAGGGCGCAGGCAAGCACGTCAAAAGCGCGACGTTCTACCCCTGGCAGCTATAAAGAAGAGATGACAAGCATGCAAAGCACGGTAACGATCGGCTTGATTCAAGCCCACAATGACGTCGACGGCGACCGGCCCGTCGAAGAGCACAAGCGAGTCGCCTTGGCCAAGCACGACCGGATGATTCGCGATGCAAAAGGTCGAGGTGCGCAGATCGTCTGCCTGCAGGAGATATTTTATGGGCCGTACTTCTGCACGGAGCAGACAACGAAATGGTACGGCGCTACCGAGTACATCCCCGACGGCCCGACGACGAAACGGATGCAAGATCTCGCTAAAGAGCTCGGCATCGTTCTCGTCGTTCCAATGTACGAGATCGAGGCGCCGGGATTCTATTACAACACGGCAGCGGTTATCGATGCTGATGGTGCGTATCTCGGCAAGTATCGCAAGCACCATATCCCGCAAGTGCAGGCCGGTCCCGCAGGCTGCGGTTTTTGGGAGAAGTATTACTTTCGCCCGGGTAATCTCGGCTTTCCGGTTTTCGACACCGCATTCGCAAAAGTCGGCGTGTACATCTGTTATGATCGCCACTTTCCTGAAGGTGCGCGCATCCTCGGATTGAACGGCGCGGAGATCGTCTTCAATCCTTCAGCGACGGTCGCCGGCTTGTCGGAGTATCTCTGGAAACTCGAGCAGCCCGCCCATGCCGTCGCGAACGGCTACTACGTGGGAGCGATTAATCGCGTCGGCATCGAGCCGCCGTGGAGTATGGGCGAGTTTTACGGCCAGTCTTACCTCGTCGACCCGCGAGGACAGATCGTCGCCATTGGAAGTCGCGACAAAGACGAGGTCGTCATTGGCGAGATGGATCGTGACGTCATTCGCCAGGTGCGCGACACCTGGCAGTTCTATCGCGATCGGCGGCCCGAAGCGTACGACGAGATGGTGTCGCCATAGCGACGCAGGCGCAAATCGGTGACGTCGTCGTCTTGACCGACTCCGCCGCGGTACAGGCTGCACAACACCATTCGATGTGGAACGAGGATCTTCGGCCGTGCTCGCTCGCAGAGCACAGCTGGCATTCGGGGAAGTTCGCGTCGCTGTGGATCGGAATGTGCATCTGTCTGCCGACGTACTCGCTTGCGGCATCCATGATCGCCCTCGGCATGAACTGGTGGGAATCGGTGGCGACGATTCTCTGCGGCAGCGCGATCGTCATGGCCGCTATACTCCTCGTCTCGCACGCCGGCACGAAGTTCGGAATTCCCTATCCCGTTTTCGCGCGGCTTTGGTTTGGAACGCGCGGCGCGCATGTCCCCGCGCTGGCGCGCGCCGTCATTGCGGCGGGTTGGTTCGGCATCAACTCGTGGTTCGGCGGGCAGGCACTCGACGCAATACTAGGCCACCTCATTCGCTCGTGGTCGAGCAACGGCTGGCATCTCGGCGTCGCGTTTTCCGCGTTCTGGTTCATCAATGTTATCGTCGCCACGAGGGGTCCACAAGCAATCGGAAGGCTCGCGCAGGTGTCTGCTCCGACGCTTGCAATAGGGGCGATCGCGCTCTTCGCTTGGGCCGTGCATGCAGTCGGCGGCTTCGGGCCTCTCCTGGCGCGACCGGCTGCGATCCATGGTGTCGCTTTTTGGAGCGGCTTCCTTCCATCCGTCGTCGGGGTCATCGCGTTCTGGGCAACGATGGCATTGAACATTCCAGATTACACGCGCTATGCCGTCTCGCAGCGCTCGCAAGTGCGCGGGCAGATCTTCGCGATGCCGCTGACGATGGCGCTCTTTTCATTCGTCGGCATCGTCGTCACATCGGCGACAGTAGCTCTTTTTGGAACGGCGCTCTGGAACCCGGTTGCGCTCATCGTGAAGTTCCCCACGCCGGTGGTCGTCATCGCTGGCATCGTCGTCATCCTGTCGTCGGTCACGATCAACGTCGGTGCGAACGTCATGGCTCCGGCGCGCGCCTTCGAAAACCTGTGGCCTAAACGCATCACCTTTGCATGGGGCGCCGTCATGACAGGGTTGCTATCACTCCTCATGCAGCCTTGGTACGTCCTCTCCAGCTTCACGAACTACATCTTTCTCTGGCTCGGTGCGTACGGGGCGATGCTCGGCGCTTTCGACGGAATCGCAATTGCCGACTACTGGCTCGTACGCAAGCGACGGCTCGACTTGGCACAGCTCTACGCCCCGCGAGGCATCTACGCGTACGCGCGCGGGGTCAACCCGCGCGCCATCGCGGCGTTAATCGCCGGATGGACACTTGCCGTGCTCGGCACCATGGCAGCGAGCATGCACGCCCCATGGGCGCGGGGCTGGAGCGGCCTCTTTACGCGTCTCTCGGCAGGTGGATGGGTTTTGAGCTTGTTCGGCGGGCTGGCTGCTTACGCGTTGCTCATGCAGGGCAGCCGCTCACGTATCTCACAAGAAGAGTACGATGCAATCACCGCTTCGGAGACGGCGGCGATACATCCAAAGGTCACCTGGTCCGCTTCCGCGGTGGATGCCACCTAACGCACACGCTATAGGACGATAGACGCGATGAAAATGATCCAAAAGAACAACGCGCAGCGAGCCAAAGATCATCTGTTTGCAGCGCAGCAGACGTACTACGAACAGCCGCTCACGCTCGTCGACGGTGAAGGGACGCGCATACGCGACGACGAGGGGAACGAATATCTCGACGCCTTCGCGGGCATCTGCACGAATACGTTGGGCTATGGTGACACCGAGGTGGCGCGGGCGGTAGCGGCGCAGGCAAAGGAGCTCATTCACGTTTCGACGCTCTACCTGACCGAACCGATGCTCGATCTCGCAGAAAGGGTAGCAGACATCGCGCCGCAAGGAATGACGAAATCGTTTTTCTCGAACTCCGGCTCAGAAGCAAATGAAGTCGCGACCCTCATCGCTCGAACATCCTCTTCGAAAAAGTCCGGCGACTTGCTGTCGCTCGATCATGCGTACCACGGGCGCACCGCTTACACCGTCGCTCTCGCGGGGCAGAGCCAATGGCGGAACTTCGCAACGCAGATGCCACACGTTGCGTTCGTTCCCAATCCGTACTGCTACCGCTGTCCGCTGAGCATGACCTACCCCTCGTGCGACATCGCCTGCGCCAAGTACGCAAAGCGCGTCGTCGAGTCCCAGACCGACGGCGCGCCGGCTGCAATGATCGCCGAAACGATTTCCGGCGTCGGCGGCATCATCACTCCTCCGCCTGAGTACTTTCGCGTCCTCAAGGAGACGCTCGCACCGTACGGCACACTGCTCATTGCAGACGAGGTTCAAGCCGGCTGGGGGCGCCTTGGTGACGGATGGTTCGGCATGGTTTCTTCCTACGGCGTCGTTCCCGACATCATCACGTCTGCCAAAGGACTCGCGAGCGGCTTCCCGATCGGCATCACGATCACGCGGCCGGAACTCGCGGATACTTTTAAGGGACCGCACATCAACACGTTCGGCGGTAACCCCGTCGCATCGCGAGCTGCACGCGTCACACTCGACGTCATCGAAAAGCGCAGCCTTATCGACAACTGCAGGATTCAGGGAGACGCGTTGATGGCAGGGCTGCGCGACCTTGCAATGACGCATTCAGTTGTGGGCGAAGTGCGCGGCAAAGGTTTGATGATCGGCGTCGAGCTTGTGCAAGACCGCGGAAGTAAACGCATCGCTCCGGATTTGGCAACGTCCATGCTCGAGGAGATGCGTAAGCGCAAAGTCCTGATCGGGAAGGGCGGCCGGTACGGCAACGTATTGCGCATTCAGCCACCGTACATCTTTGGAGCAGAGGACGTGAACGAATTCTTGGAGGCATTCGAAGAATCGCTCGCAGCGCTGCGCTAACGCTTCTTACATTAGGCCACGGCACGGCGAGCGAAAGCGAGCTCGCCGAGTTGATTTGTGGCTCTAGGATTGCCAGCCTCATCGACGTCCGTACCGTTCCCAAGAGCCGCAGAAACCCGCACGTGTGGGAGGCGGCCTTGGCGCGGTGGGTACCGGAGCGCACGGGCGCGCGCTATGCTCGCATCGCTGAGCTCGGCGGGTTCCGCAAAACGACGAGCACGAGCAGAAACGTCGCGCTTCGGAACGCGGCATTTCGGGGTTACGCAGATTACATGGAGACTCAGAGCTTCAGCACTGCCCTCGACGAGCTCCTATCTCATGCCCGCGTAGTCAAGACGTCGATCATGTGCTCTGAAACGCTCTGGTGGCGCTGCCATCGAAGACTGATCGCTGACGCAGCGGTGCTCTTGCATGGGTTCGATGTTTTGCACCTCATGCATGACGGAACGCTCGCGCCGCATCGATTGACACAAGGCGTGCGACTCACGCAAGAAGGGATCCTGAGCTATGACGAAGGGGTTCTGCTATGACGAACCTTCGCAAGCAACTTGCATGATGTTGGTCGGGCCGACACGATTCGAACGTGCGTTCTCAACGCCCCCAGCGTTGCGCGTTAACCAAGCTACGCTACGGCCCGGCGATGCCTCTCTTCGCCCTAGACGCCAGGGAACCCGCTGGGTGCATTTGCGCGTACGGTAAAGGGCACACGCCATGCATCCTCGCAGCGGCCGTCGACTTCAACGCGCCACTCGTACCGTGTACCGGGCGCGAGGGGCATCGGCGGGAAGTTCACCGCGAAGCAACCGTCGAGAGGAGTACCGGGAACGAGTCCTGCGGGTCGCCCGGCCTCGAACACGAACGGAACCTCCACATTCTGTAACTCGGCCTCCGGGCCGGTGGGCAGCTGTACCGGGTGTCCGTCGGCGTCTACGAGAGCGAGCTTCATATTAAACCGGTGGTTCGCGTCGGACCACGGAATCGAGAGCTTCATCGCGACCGCCATCGGTGCGGGTTGCGGTCCCGTCATCGACCAACCGCCGCCGAGCACATAGAGCTTTCCGCCTACGGCCTGCGCCGAATCGCATAAGAGTATCGTGACCTGCATAGACCCTCTCTGCTCGTCTACTTGGGACGGGATCCGCTGACCGCGTCCTTCAATGACTTGCCCGCAACGAAGGCCGGAACGTTACGCGCTGCAATTTTTATACGCTCGCCCGTCTTCGGGTTGCGCCCCTCACGCGCTTTGCGCGACCGGACGACGAAGCTACCGAACGGCGTGAGCGCAACCCGTTCACCCTGCCGTAGCGAAGCGGTGATCCCGTCAAGAATACGATCGACGATGTGACCAGCGAGACGCCTTGACAACTCACCTTCGCCGGCAACGATGTCAACTATATCCGCTTTCGTCAACTGTTCCTTCTCCTTACCGTAAGCGATCTAGCCGGCGACCTGCCGGGAGTAACGACAGTATACGCAGGCAGGCCAGTGCCTCCTTCGCTTGCCGACGTAGATTCTCTATCTACCAATGATTTCGACGAGTGCGCGCAGCGCGATAAGATACGATTGAATCCCAAAGCCGCTGATGCTGCCATGGCAGGCGCCCGCAGTGACGCTCGTTCTCCGATGCGGTTCGCGCGCCGCAATGTTCGTCAGATGTACTTCGATTACAGGAATACACAGCGAGGCAATTGCATCGGCTATCGCGTGCGAGTAATGCGCGTACGCACCCGGGTTCACGATTACCCCCTCGAACTCGTGCCGCGCGGCATGAAACGCATTGATGATCTCTCCTTCCCCGTTGTACTGCGCCGCGTGCAACTCAACTCCCAACACCTTTGCCTCTGCCAGAAGAGCCGCATCAACGTCTGCCAATGACTGCGTTCCGTATATCTCCGGCTGACGCTCGCCGAGCAAGTTGAGGTTCGGTCCGTGAATCACCAAGACGCGCATCGCCCCACTCTTCTCAGAAGGAAAAGCCACGGCCTTCGGACGAGTCGGCGCGATGCGCGACCGTGCCGTCAGTCTTTACTCTCCCGTAGCTGGAATAGCCGTTATCGGCGTCACGGCTACGGAGCTCGTTCGCGAAATACGTGACCGGCACGACCTGGCGCCCTTGGCAACCGCCGCCGTGGGGAGACTCGTCGCTGGGGCGGCGCTATTCGGCGCAGGCCTCAAAGACCGAGAGCGTGTCTCTATCCAGATCGCCGGGGACGGCCCCCTTGGCAATCTCTTTGCCGACGCTTGGCTCGTAGACGAAGAGACGATCGGGGCTCGTGGCTTTGCGCGAAATCCTCACGTGGACCTGGCGCTCAACGAACACGGCAAGTTCGACGTATCGCGGGCGGTGGGCACCGGTTCGCTCCAGGTCACGAAGATCTACGCGGTTGGGCAGCCCTATCGGGGCATCGTTCCTATCGTGTCGGGCGAAATCGCTGAAGACCTTGCCGCGTATCTCTTGCACTCGGAGCAGATTCCCAGCGCCGTCGCCCTCGGCGTGCTTGCAAACCCGGATGGCGTGATTGCGGCGGGCGGCATTCTTGCGCAGGTGCTTCCGGGCGCCGATGAACGAGCGGCTCGCGAGCTCGAGCGGCGCGCCCTCGCGATGTCGCCGGTGACGCAGCTCATGCACGATGGCGCCGACGCAGAGGGGCTCGTGCAGGCACTCGCGGGAGGCTTGGAGTTGCAAGAGCATCGCAGACTAGACATACGCTTCGGTTGTCTCTGCTCGCGTGAAAAAGTCGAAGCCGCACTCCTCGGCCTGGGCGCCAAGGACCTCCGCGAGATGGCGCGCGCGCACGAGACGACCCATGCGAGTTGCGAATACTGCAAACGTGACTACTCCTTCAATGCAGAGCAGCTCGTCGCACTGATCGTCCGATAAGACGCCGCCTCATGCGAGCGAAGCGCGAGTAGCATCGGACGCGGAGTCGGACTCGACGCGGGCCCTATGCGGTCGCGAAGTCCTTGGCCGTCCCTCGACTTCGCGCCCTCCGCGCTACTTCTTGTCATGGCGAGCGAAGTCGAGCCACTGTTTCACTCTCATAATCCCTCGCCCCTCGACTGCGCGCCTTCGGCGCTACGCTCGGCATGACAGCGGAAGCGCCGAATTGGCAATGACGACACTGCGCCGCTTTCGCGCGATTCTCACGGCTGAGCATACGTGTAACGCACCGAAGTCAAATCCGATGCTGGCCCCGTGCACTCGCGAAGTCCTTGACCGTCCCTCGACTGCGCGCCTGCGGCGCTACGCTCGGCATGACAAGGGAAGCGCTGCGTGGGCAGTGACAAGACTGCGCTGCTTTCGCGCGGTTGTCGTGGCTGAAGCATGGGTGCAACGCACCGGAGTCGGACCCGACGCAGGCCCTATGCGGCGCGACGTCCTTGGCCGTCCCTCGACTTCGCGCCTTCCGCGCTACGCTCGGCATGACAAAGGAAGCGCTGCTCTTCACGGTAGCAAAGCGGCGCTGCTCTTCATGATGACACTGCGGCGTTACGGTCGGGATGCTAAAATGATGCGTACGAATCTGCGCGAGCCGACCGAAAGTACGACCGGCTGCGTCCAGCGCCAAGGAGCCTTCGGGTCCGCGATCGCTTCGCCGTTGACACGCACTCCACCACCGTTCACCAGGCGCTCCGCATCCCGACGGCTCGCCGCGAGGCCGCTTGCAGCGAGGACGCCCGAAATGGAATGTGGGCCGATGCCGTCGAGCGTTACCTCCGGCATACTCTCGGGCAGCTCCTTGCGCTGCACGGTGCGCTCAAAGTACTCCCGGGCGTGCCTTGCCGCTTTCTCTCCATGGTAGAGCGCCACGACTTCCTGCGCGACGTGCTTCTTTTCGTCCATGGGATTCACCCCGGACGCGAGCGCGCTACGCGCGCGCGCCACATCTGACGCATCGAGAAAGGCGGCGTAGCGCCCATATGCTGGTATCAACTCGTCCGGGATGGACATGAGCTTGCCGAACTGCACCTCAGGCCCTTCTGTAACGCCGACATAGTTGCCCAGCGATTTGCTCATCTTCTGCACGCCGTCGAGCCCGACCAGCAACGGCACCATGGCACATATCTGCGGCTCCTGACCCATCTCTCGTTGATAGTGACGGCCCATGAGCAGATTGAAGAGTTGATCGATGCCACCGAGCTCCACGTCAGCTTTCATCACCACCGAGTCGTACGCCATGGCAATGGGATAGAGCAGCTCGTGCAGCGAAATCGGATCCCCGCTCTCGTAGCGCTCCCGAAAATCGTTGCGTTCGAGCATCTGCGCGACGGTTGTCTTGCCGGCGAGCTTGACGAGATCCGCCACAGAGAGCGCGCCGAGCCACTCGGAGTTATACCGGACCACGATGCGCTCGAGATCGAGTACGCGCGACGCCTGATCGCGGTACGTCTCCATGTTCGCCTCGATCTCTTCCGTGCTCAGCTGTGGCCTGGTAAGCTTTTTGCCGCTTGGATCGCCGATGCGTGCCGTGAAATCACCGATGATAAGCGTGACGTTGTGCCCGCTCTCTGCAAACCGCTGCAGCGCGTGCAGAACGACCATGAAGCCAAGATGCAGGTCGGGGCTCGTTGGGTCGATGCCGAGCTTGACGTTGAGAGGTCGCTTTCGCTGCAAGCGCTCTTCGAACTCTGCGAACGTCTCGACATGTGCGAAGCCGTCGAGCAGGTACTCGACGTCTGAAAAATGCTCTGGTCGGCTCATTGCTCTTTGAGTTCGATGATTGTCACGCCGTGCGAGCCCTCCTCCTCGCTGCCGTAGCGCACGTGCGCGATCGCGCTATGCTCGCGCAAATGAGCCTGCAGTCCTCTGCCCAGCATGCCGGTGCCCTTGCCGTGAATGAGCCGCAGCTCGCGGCTTCCGCCCAGCAGGGCCTCGTCGAGCCAGCGGTCCACCATCGGCTCCGCCTCCGCATAACGCTTACCACGCACATCGAGCTCGACGCGCGTCGCCGCGGCTGCCTCGAAGTGAACGCTTGGGCCGCTACCGCGACGTTGCTGCATTCCCGTCAAAGGAAGGTCGAGCTTCACGCTGCGCGGAGCCGCTTGGGAAGGCTCGCGCTCGACCAAACCGAGCTCGCGATGCATCGCCTCAAGCGTGCGAGCGAGCGTGGCGTTCTGACTGGGCGTCAATCGCGCTGCTCGACGCTGCTCCGGCGACGTGCGCTGGAGTTCTGCGAGAAACTCGCGTAGCGTCCGCTGCAGACGTTCCTCAGCACGCTGAACGAAACGATCCTGCTCCGTGCGGAGTTCGGTCTCTTTGCGTTCGAGCGCCGCACGCTCCGAGACTTCGAACGCTCGTTCACGCTCGAGAGCATCGCGTTGCACTTGGAGCTCGGACGTTCGTGCGGCGAGTTCTTCGAGCGCACGCTCGTATTCGCGCTCCTCCGATGCCAGAAGACTCTCCGCGCGGGCGACCGTCGCTTCATCGACGCGGCGGGCGCGCGCCAGCGCAAAGGAAAAGGACTGGCCCGGTGACCCGATGTCGAGATGGTACGTCGGTGCGAAACTCTGAGCATCGAACCGTACGCTTGCGTTCACGGCTCCCTGCTCCTTGTGCGCAAAAAGCTTCAGCTCGGTGGCATGCGTCGTCACGATACATCGCGCGCGCGTCCGTAAGAGCCGCTCGAGCATCGCGATGGCGAGCGCAGCTCCTGCCGACGGCTCCGTTCCCGAGCCGATCTCGTCAACGAGCACGAGGGCCCGAGCGTCGGAACGTTGGAAGATCTCGCGCATGCGATCGAGATGGGCGGAGAACGTCGATGCGTTCGCCGCGATCGACTGCTCATCGCCGATATCGGCGATGAGCTGCGAGAAGCGACCCACGCGACTCCCTTGAGCCGCGGGAATCTGAAGACCAGCATACGTCATCGCGAGAAAGAGTCCAACCATCTTGAGCGTCACGGTCTTTCCGCCCATATTCGGACCGCTGATGACGATGAGGCGCACCTCATCGTCGAGCCTCAGCGATTGGGGGATCGCCTGCGAGAGCAGCAGCGGGTGCCGACCGCTGCGGACCTCGAGAACTGCGTCCTCG
>DAHUYK010000156.1 GCA_027315245.1 Vulcanimicrobiota bacterium
GTTCGGGACCGCCGGTTGGCCGGCCATGATCGTTGCCGTGCCCGAGGGCAATACACGGGGCACCGAGTACCACAATTGCGGCAACGCTAGGGATGACCGCTCTAAGACAAACAGTCACCCCATGAGCGTAGCGCGCGAAACGCAGGGGCGACAGAGAATAAAGCCTGGATGCTGGCGTAGGTAAAAGGTCCCAGGCCGCTTCCTGCAGCCCTGTGCCCCATGTGTTGAGCCCCTCGTCCGGCCCTTACGAGTCGTTCGCGAAAAAACTTCCTTGCTGTGGGGCGCCGGCGTGTGCCGGCGGTTGCGCGAGCAGTCGCGGTGCGGTGTCGCCGTACCGCCGCTGCAGAATGCCGCTCAGCGCCTCTGCGTTGCGCGCCGCTTGACCGCGTGCATGGTTATTGAAAAAGACGAGCGTCGTCGCGGCCTGCTGCTCCACCTCCGCGATACGGTCGCTCCACTGCGTCAACTCTGCCTGTGTATACTCGTAGTCGTATCGCGTGACGTTCGTGCCCTTCCACCACGTGTGCACGTTGCGTCCGTGAAAGCGCACGTAGCCGATCGCTCCCGTCGCGTCGGAGGAGGGCCCGAGAAGGCGCTCGTGCGGGGGCATGTCGACGTTGCAGTATCCAGCGCCGGCGTCTCGCAGAAGTGCTAGGGTCTGCGGCCGCTGCCATTCTCGCCGCCGAAACTCGACGACGACGGGTACGCCGTCGAATGCTTCGACGACACGGCGCAGGTACGTCTCATTCGATGGTGACGGTGCGAACGCGTTCGGAAACTGCGCCAGTACGCAGACGAGTTTGCCGCACTCGCGTAGCGGCGCGAGCGCCGCAACGAGCCTTCGCGCATCGTCGTGGACGCGGAGCGCCGCGCTCTGCAGGTGCGTCACCGAAGCCGGGGCCTTGACGGAGAATCGAAAGTCGCCCGGCGTACGTGCTGCCATCGACGCGAACGTCCGCGCCGGTGGAACGGCGTAGTAGCTCGTGTCGATCTCGACGGCGGAGAAGCGCCGTGCGTAGAACGGCAGCATCTCTGCCGAAGCTATCCCGGCCGGATAGAAGGACCCGAGCCAATCCCGGTACGCAAAGCCGCACGTTCCTATGTAGATCATGAAACGACCCTTTACGGTCGCCGCGTACTACTTCTTCGCGAGGACTTTCTTCTTACCGGCGACGGTGCGCTTGGGCCCCTTGCGCGTGCGCGCGTTCGTCTTCGTACGCTGCCCGCGAACGGGGAGACCGCGACGATGACGCAGGCCACGATAGCAGCCGATGTCCATGAGCCGCTTGATGTTGCCCTGCACCTCGCGGCGCAGATCGCCTTCGACGCGCAGCTGCAGCTCGTCGATGGCGTCGCGGAGCTTCTTTTCGTCTTCTTCGCCCATGTCTTTGATGCGCAGGTCCGGGCTGACGCCGGTATGCGCGAGCAGGCGGCGCGCCGTCGACGGGCCGATGCCGAAGATGTAGGTCAAGGCGACTTCCACGCGTTTCTCGCGCGGCAGATCGATACCGGCAATACGCGCCATACTACGCTATGCCTCGCTGCATTGATTCGCTTCCTTTTCGTGTCATCATCACCCCTGAACTTGCTTATGTTTTGGGTTGACGTCGCAGATCACCCGCACTTTGCCGTGACGCCGGATGACTTTGCATTTTTCGCACATTTTTTTGACTGACGGACGTACTTTCATCTTTCGTTACCTTGACAGAGCGCCGGCTTCGCGGAACTGCTCGACGGCGGGATGCTCTCCGAGTTCGCGCAACGTGAGGATCTTCGGACCCTCCTGCGTGACCGCGATCGTGTGCTCGAAGTGCGCTGCGAGTTTACCATCCGCCGTGACGACTGTCCAGCCGTCTTTCTGGATGACGACCCCGGGAGCTCCCTGAGTGATCATCGGTTCGATAGCAATGACGAGCCCCCGGCGGATCTTGGCACCCGAACCGCGGCGCCCGTAGTTCGGAACGTTCGGCTCCTCGTGCATCTCTCGCCCGACGCCGTGGCCCACCAGCTCCCGCACCACGCCGAAACCGTTGCTTTCGGCATGTTCTTGCACGGCGGCACCGATGTCGCCGACGTAGGCGTTCTCTTTGGCGGCGGCAACTCCGATCATGAGGCACTCCTGCGTCACGGCCAGGAGCCGGCGCGCGCTCGCGGAGACGTCGCCGACCGGCACCGTCACGGCGCTGTCGCTCACGAAGCCCTCATACGTCGTGCCGATGTCGATCGAGAGCAAATCCCCGTCGCGCAGCACGTACGAGCCGGGAATCCCGTGGACCACTTCGTCGTTGACGGACGCGCAAATCGAAGCGGGAAAACCTCGATACCCTTTGAACGTCGGCACGCCGCCGCGCTGCCGGATGCCGTGCTCCGCCATGCTATCGAGTTCGCGCGTCGTCACACCGGGCCGAGCTGCTTGCATGAGTTCCGTCAGGACGTCAGCGGTGATCTTACCGCCGCGCCGGATCGTTTCGATCTCCCGGTTCGACTTCAGGGTGATCACGGCGTCCGCATCGGCGACGACGTCGCCTCCAGCGCGTGCAGCAGCTCCGCCGTCACCGTACCGATAGGACGTGACGCGTCGATCTTCAGATACCGGCGAGACCGCGAATCGTTGTAGTACGCGATGAGGGGCATCGTCTGCTTCTCGAACACGTCGAGCCGGTGATGAACGATCGCCGGGGTGTCGTCCTCACGCTGTATCAGCGGCCCACCGTCGTCATCGTCGACTGCGGTACGCTTTGGCGGGTTGAACCGCTCGTGATAGACACGCCCCGTGCGCGGATTCGTCCAGCGGCCTAAAAGCCGTTCCTCGAGCGTCGTCCTCGGCACGTAGAAGTAGATGGCATGCGGCAGCCCGCGGCCCGCGGCTTGCAAAAGGTGATCGAGCGCTTCTGCCTGCGCGACCGTGCGCGGAAAGCCGTCGAAGATGACGCCCGAACCGGCAGGCGGAAGATTCTTCTTCACCATTTCGACGATGAGGTCGTCGGGAACGAGTGCTCCGCGTTGTATGTACGGCTCCGCAGCCTTACCCAGCTCGGTCGCCTTCTCTCGTTCCTCGCGCAGCAGATCGCCGGTCGATACTTGCCGATAGCCGTATTGCTTGCGCAGAATCTGCGCCTGCGTTCCCTTGCCGGCTCCGGGAGCTCCGAAGAAGATGACGTCCATTGCCTACGCCGGCAAGCTCATCGCTTGATGAACCCCTTGTAGTCGCGCATGGCCAGACGCGCCTCGATCTGATTGATCGTGTCCAGCGCAACGCCGACGACGATGAGCAGCGACGTCGAGCCGAGATAGAACGTCGTCACGCTCAGGCCCTGTTGGAGAACGCTCGGGAGCACCGCGAGTAGGCCGAGATAGATGGCGGCCGCGGTCGTGATGCGATAGAGTATCTTGTTGAGGTAATCGACCGTCGGCTGCCCCGGCCGGATGCCCGGAATGAACGAGCCGCTCTTCTTGAGATTGTCGGCGACGTCGCGCGTGTTCAGGACGACGGAACTATAGAAGAACGTGAACACGACGACGAGCAAAAAGTAGACGATGTTGTACAGCAGCGTGTTGGGCGCGAAATACGCTTGCAGCCAGTTCGAGACGTTCGCGAGCGGTCCGTGAGCGGTTCCTCCCCGGTTGAACCACGAGAGCGCCTGCTGCGGTAGCAAGAGGATCGAGATTGCGAAGATGATCGATATGACGCCTGCGTTGTTGAGACGCAGCGGGATGTACGTCGAACGTCCTGCGAACATTTTGCGTCCGACGACCCGACGTGCCTGCTGCACGGGTACGCGACGCTGGCCTTGATAGAGGAAGACGATCGAGATGATGATGATGATTGCCACGCCGATATACGCGACGAGGTTCGCAAGGCTCAGGCCGCCCTGGGCGGCGGTCGAGTACGTCTGCACGACGTACGTCGGGTAGCGCAGCACGATGCCGATGAAGATGATGAGCGAGACGCCGTTACCGATGCCTCTATCGCTGATCTGCTCGCCGAGCCACATGAGGAACAGGGTTCCCGCAACCATCGCGATCACGGCAAAGAGAAAATACTGCAGGCTCGTGTCGTAGAAGACGCCGCTCGAGCGCATGGTGTTCGCCATGAACGTCGCTTGAACGGAGGCGAGCACGATCGTGAGCCAGCGTGTGTACTGGCTGATCTTCTTGCGCCCTTCCTCGCCGCCTTTCTTCGCAAGCTCTTCGAGCTGCGGCAGCACGACGGTCATGAGCTGCATGATGATCGACGCATTGATGAACGGCGTGATGCCCATCGCAATGATGGAGAGCCGCTGCAAAGCGCCGCCCGATAGAAAGCCGAGCAAGTTGTAAAAGATGCCCTGCTGCAGCACGCGCTGCCAGGCCGTCTCGTTGACGTTGGGCAGCTGCACGTGGATCATGAAGATGAACCACGCAAACGCAAAGAGAACGAACCCAGCGCGTTTGCGGATCTCGGGAACGAGCAGCGCCGCGCGCAGGTTATTGAGCAACGCTGTTCCTACCCGGGCGTCTCTGGCGCCTCGAGCTGCGCTCCAGCCGCACCGAGCGCCTCACGTGCGCTCGCGGAGAAGACGACGTCGCGGAAGCGTAAGCCTTGGGGGAGCGACTTCCCGACCTCGGAACCGCCGAGAATCTTCACGCCGTCGAGCGTCTTCTTGAGCAGGCCACGCTCTCGCAGCGACTCGGGCGACACCTCGACGGACGGATCCCAACGCGCGAGGCGATGGAGGTTCACGACGGCATACCGCGACCGGAAATGCCCGGTATCGCGCGCCTTCTGCGAGTATCCGCGGCGATGCGGCAGGCGGCGTGCCCACGGCGTTTGACCGCCTTCGAACGTCGGACCCTTGCCGCCGCCGGAGCGCACGGTCTGACCCTTGCCGCCCTCGCCGCCGGTCTTCACCATGCCGGAGCCGTGTCCGCGCCCGATGCGCTGCCGCTTGGGTCTGCTGCCCGCAGCCGGCACGAGCATACCAAGCCGCAGCCCGCCGCGCCCGGCAGTCAGTCCGGTGGCTCGCGGTGCAGGCGCCGCTTTCGCAGCCGGTTTTGCAGGCGCTTTCGAAGGCGTCGCTTTCTTTGCACGAGGCTTCGCAGCGGCGCTCTTCTTCATGCTCGCTGCAGGACGCGCCGGCGACTTCTTCGCCTTCTTCTTCTCTGCCATGATAGGTCGCCGCTATGCGGCGAAAATCTCCTTCGCGGTTTTTCCGCGTAACGCAGCAACCTGTTCCGCAGTCCGCAGTGACGCAAGCGCTTCCACCGTTGCCAAGACGACGTTCACGGGGTTGTTGCTGCCCAGCGATTTCGTTAGGATGTCGTGAATGCCGGCCAACTCAAGCACGGCACGCATCGAGCCACCGGCAATGACGCCCGTTCCGGGCGCTGCGGGCTTGAGCACGACGCGTGCCGCACCGCACTGATGCGTCACGGCGTGAGGGATCGTCTTCTCAACCATCGGTACCGTTACGAGCGCTTTGCGGGCGCGCTCGACACCTTTGCGAATTGCTTCGGGCACTTCGCCCGCCTTGCCGATCGCAAAGCCGACGCGTCCGTTGCGGTCGCCGACCACGACGAGCGCGCTGAAGCTAAAGCGCTTACCGCCTTTGACGACCTTCGCAACGCGGTTCACACGCACGACGGTTTCGTCGAATCCGCTGCCGTCGCGCTCGCGACCACCTCCACGATACTGCATCGACCCTCCTCTCCTAGAACTCGAGACCCGCTTCGCGCGCCGCATCGGCGAGCGCGCGCACGCGTCCGTGATACTTGTAACCGGCACGATCGAAGACGACGCGCGTCACACCCGCAGCTTTCGCCTTGGCTCCGACCGCAGCGCCGACTGCTTTTGCGGCGTCGACGTTCGTGTGCGAGCTCCGCGCTCCCACCGTCTTCTCTCGCGTCGAGGCAGCGACAAGCGTATGACCGCGGCTGTCGTCGACGACGGCGGCATAGATGTGGTGCAGCGTGCGCCGCACGAAGAGCCGCGGTCGCTCAGCCGTTCCCGCGACCTTGCGCCGCAGACGCTCGTGTCGCGAACGCCGCGCAGCGCTCTTGGAGCGTACGCTCATTTCTTGCCTGCCTTCGCCGCCTTGCCGAGCTTGCGGCGCACGCGTTCGCCTTCGTACCGAATGCCTTTGCCCTTGTACGGCTCGGGCGCTCGTAGCGAACGAATTTCCGCTGCCACTTGTCCGACTTGCTGCTTGTTCGTACCGTCGATATGGATTTTGTTCTGACCTTCGACTGAGATCGCAATGCCCTGCGGCGGCGCAAAGACGACCGGATGCGAGTAACCGAGGCTGAGGTTGAGCCGTTCGCCGGCCTTCGCGGCGCGGTATCCGACGCCGTGCAGCTCCAGGCTCTTGCGAAAGCCCTTGCTGACGCCCTCGATCATGTTCGCGATGAGCGTACGCGTGAGGCCGTGCGCGGCGCGATGCGCCCGCGCGTCTCCCCGCCGCTCGACGACGACCGCGTCACCGTCGACCTTTACGGTGACGACGTCGCGCAAGACGCGCTCGCGCAGCTCGCCCTTTGGACCCTTCACGTGCACCTCGCCGTCGCCTACCGTGACGTTGACGCCACCGGGAACGCGGACGGGCATCTTACCGATTCGTGACATAACTCTGTACCAAGCCTACCAGACGTATGCGAGAACTTCGCCGCCCACGCCCAGTTTGCGCGCGCGCTTTCCGGACATGATGCCTTGCGGCGTCGAGATGATGACCAAACCCAAGCCGCCCAGTACCCGTGGAATCGAGGTCCTCGGCGTGTAGACGCGCAGGCCGGGGCGCGAGATACGCCGCAATCCGGTGATGACTTTCTCCTTCTCCGGACCGTAACGCAGCGCTATACGCAGCATTCCTTGCGCCCCCTCGTTGACGCGTTCAAAGCCGTCGATGAAACCTTCCTCTTTGAGGATCTCCGCGATTGCGCGCTTCACGCGTGACGCCGGCACGTCGACGCTGCGGTGATTCGCGGTGTTGGCGTTGCGAATACGCGTCAGCATGTCCGCGATCGGATCGGTTAATGCCATGACGAACCTCCCGCCTTCACCACGACGCCTTGGTCACGCCGGGAACGACGCCCGCATGGGCCCCCTCCCGAAAGCATATCCGGCACATAGCAAATCGCCGCAAGAACCCCCGCGGACGTCCGCAGATGCGGCAGCGGTTATGCTTGCGCACCGAAAACTTCGGCGTGCGTTGCGATTTGACGATCATACTCGTTTTAGCCAAGCTCTTTATCCTCTCGCGCGCTGCGCCTGCAGCGGCAGCCCCATGGCGACGAGAAACTCGCAAGCCTCTTCGTCCGTCTTCGCCGTCGTGACGATCGTGATGTCCATACCACGTGCCTTGTCGACCTTGTCGTAGTTGATCTCGGGAAAAACGAGCTGCTCGCGCAAGCCGAGATTATAGTTGCCGCGCCCGTCGAACGATTTCTGCGGTAGGCCGCGAAAGTCGCGTATGCGGGGCAGCACGATGTTGAACAGCTTGTCGAGGAAGACGTACATGCGGTCGCCTCGCAGCGTCACCTTCGCTGCGATGTTCACCCCCGCCCGCAGTTTGAACGCCGCGATGGATTTCTTCGCCTTCGCAACGATCGGCTTCTGACCGGTAATCGCCGTCAGCTCCGCCACGGCGTTGTCGAGAGCCTTCGGATTGACGATTGCCTCACCGACGCTCATGTTGACGACGATCTTTTCGAGCTTGGGAACCTCGTTGACGTTCCCATAGCTGAAGCGGTCCTGCAGTTGTTTGCGTACGAGTTCCTCATAGCGGCCGCGCAGTCGTGAAGCCACGTCATGCCCCCTTCGCCGACTCGCGGGCCGGCTCGCCACATCGCACGCAGATGCGCGCACGGCGGTGTTCCTTCGTCTCACCTCGCCGCAAGCGCGTCGGCGCCTTACATGCTTCGCAAACGTACTGAAGCACCGAGATGGGAAGCGGAGCCTCTTTCTCCACGATCCCTCCGTTCCGTCCCGCGGCCCCCATGTTCGACTGCTGCTGCTGCGGTTTCGTATGGCGTTTCACCACGTTGATGCCTTCGACCGTAGCCTGCCACGAATCGGCGAAGATCGCTTTGACGGTCCCGCGCTTACCTTTCTCCTTACCGCGGCGCACTAGCACGGTGTCGCCCTTGAGAATCTGCGATTTCATAACACCTCCGGTGCCAGCGACGCGATCTTCAAGAAGCCCCGATCGCGCAGCTCGCGCATGACCGGTCCGAAGACGCGCGTCCCGCGCGGGTCCAAGTTGTCCTTCTCGCCCTTGATGATGACGCACGCGTTGTCGTCGCAACGCACGACGGAGCCGTCCGTGCGGCGGATCGGCGCAGTCGTTCGCACGACGACCGCCTTGACGACCTGGCCTTTTTTGACCGCCGCACCGGGGATTGCCGCCTTCACGGTGCCGACGATGACGTCGCCGATGTGCGCGTACTGATGCCGCCCCCCACCTTGAATGTGGATGACGAGCAGCTCGCGCGCTCCGGAGTTGTCGGCGACCTTGAGCCGCGTCTCGTGCTGGATCACTTCGCGCGCTCCACGATTTGAATGAGGCGCCAGCGCTTGTCGCGCGACATGGGCCTGCACTCCTCTATGCGTACGGTGTCACCGGCATGGGCCTCGTTGCGCTCGTCATGCGCCTTGAAGCGCGTCGACTTGCGTACGATCTTGCCGTAGATGCCGTGCGGCACGCGCGTCTCAGCGACGACGACGATCGTCTTATCCATTTTGTCCGATGCGACGCGCCCGATCTTGACCCGGCGCCGGCCGCGCTCCTTACGCTGCTCCATCACGGTCCGTTGTCTTCTTTTCTGAAATGACGGTTTGAATTTGCGCGAAAGAGCGTCGCATTTCGCGCACCTTCGAAAAGTCGGTGAGATGACCGGTTCGCAGAGCGAAGCGCAGATTGAAGAGTTCCGACTTCGTCTCCTTGGCTTTTTGCTCGAGTTCGGGGACCGTCAGCACGCGGAGCTCCGCTAGCGCGTTTCTCTTCATGCGCGCGTCTCCTCACGACTGATGATCTTCGTGCCGATGGGAAGCTTCGAAGCGGCAAGCTGCAGCGCTTCACGCGCCGTCAACGGCTCGACGCCCGCAAGTTCGAAGAGAACCCGGCCGGGGCGCACGACGGCAACCCAGAACTCCGGGTTGCCCTTACCCGAGCCCATGCGCACTTCGGCCGGCTTCTTGCTCACCGGTTTGTCCGGAAAGACCTTGATCCAGACCTTTCCACCGCGCTTGATGTGACGCGTCATGGCGATACGCGCCGCTTCGATCTGCCGGTTCGTCATCCAACACGGCTCCATTGCCTGCAGTCCGTACTCGCCGAACGTCAGCGCGTTGCCGCGCGATGCGGTACCGCGCATGCGCCCACGTTGCGACTTGCGCCATTTCACGCGTTTGGGAGTCAGCATTTAGGACGCGCCTCCTTCGCTCTGTGGCACGGGCTCTGCAGCAGGTACCTCGAGCGCCGGCTCGATCATCGGTGTCATCGCCGCCGGCTCCAAGGCCGGCTGCGGACGGCGTCCACGCCCGCCACGTTCGCGCCGGCGCTCGCCGCGTACGCCGTCACCCCGCGGTTGCTCCGGCAGCACCTCGCCGCGATAGATCCACACTTTGACCCCGATGCGACCGAACGTCGTGAACGCTTCGACGGTGGCATAATCGATGTCCGCGCGCAGCGTGTGCAGCGGCACTTTGCCGTCTGCATTGCGCTCCGTGCGCGCGATCTCTGCGCCGCCGAGGCGTCCCGAGACCTGAACCTTGACGCCGCGAGCCCCGGCCTTCATCGTCCGGGAGATCGCTTGCTTCATCGCACGGCGAAACGCAATGCGCTTCTCGAGCTGGTCGACGATGTTTTGGCCCACCAAACGTGCGTCGAGCTCGGGATGTTTGATCTCCATCACGTTGACCTGCACGTTCTTGCCGGTCAACTGCTCGAGGCTCTTGCGGATATCTTCGATACCGACGCCTCGTTTTCCGATAATGATGCCGGGCTTCGCCGTGTTGACGATGACGCGCGCTTGATTCGCACGACGCTCGATCTCGATCTTGCTGATTGCGGCCGAGCGCATCCACCGATTGAAGAACTTGCGAATCGCTACGTCTTCGTGCAGCCAATCGATGTAGTGCTTCTTCTCAAACCACCGGCTATCCCACGTCCGCGTGATGCCGATGCGCATG
This sequence comes from Vulcanimicrobiota bacterium, assembly GCA_027315245.1. GTDB lineage: Bacteria > Vulcanimicrobiota > Vulcanimicrobiia > Vulcanimicrobiales > Vulcanimicrobiaceae > Tyrphobacter. Next base: position 10,166 of record DAHUYK010000156.1, read on the forward strand.
CCCACCGGATGAATCTTGTGCCCCATGAAACTCCTTACGCCTGCGCGCCCGCTGCGGCGGCCGCCGCGCGCTTGCGAGCTCGTGAAATCGGGCGCCGCGGCTGCTTGGCAGCGGCGGCAACGGCTGCTCCAGGACGTGCGCGCCGGGTGCGCGCGGGTGGCTGCTCGCTCACGACCACCGTGACATGCGAGAGGCGCTTGCGCTTGAAGTATGCGCGGCCTTGAGCACGCGGATCCAACCGCTTCGTGAAGCGGCCGCCGGGCCCCCCGTCGACGGTAATGCGTGCGATGTAGAGAGCGTCGGCGTCCATGTTGTGGTTGGCGCCGGCGTTCGCCGTTGCGCTACGGACCAAACGCTCGATCGGCTCGGAGGCGTACACCCCCGAGAACTTCAAGAGAACGAGCGCTTCGCGAACGCTCTTGCCGCGAATCGCATCCGCTACACGACGCAGCTTACGCGGCGCCATGCGGACGAACCGCAGGTGCGCAACGGCTCGCGGAGCGGCTTGCACGCTCTCGGTCACGACGGCGTCGCCGGCTTCACGGCCGACTTCTCGCCGCTGTGCGCGCGGAACGTACGCGTCGGCGCAAACTCACCGAGCTTGTGCCCAACCATGTTCTCGGTGACGTACACCGGCACGTGTGCCTTGCCGTTGTGCACCCCGATCGTGTGACCCACCATTGCCGGAACGATCGTCGAGGTGCGGCTCCACGTCCGAATGACGCGGCGCTCGCGCGTCTCGTTCAGCTTTTCGATCTTTTTGAGCAGATGGTCCGCCACGAACGGACCCTTTTTCAAAGAACGCGACACTAAGGAGTTCCCCTCACGACTTCCTCTTGCGAACGATCATCTTTGCGGTGCGCTTGTTGCGCCGCGTCTTTTTGCCCATCGTCATTTGGCCCCACGGCGTCGTCGGCGGCCGTCCCGACGTCGAGCGCGCCTCGCCGCCGCCGTGCGGATGATCGACGGGGTTCATCGCAATGCCGCGTACGCTCGGCCGCTTGCCGAGATGGCGGGAGCGCCCCGCTTTGCCGATGATTTGATTCTCGTGATAGATGTTGCCGAGCTGCCCGATCGTCGCACGGCAATCAACGTGGATCATGCGCACTTCGCCCGACGGCATGCGTACCTGCGAGTAGATCCCCTCTTTTGCCATGAGCTGTGCGCCGACGCCGGCCGAACGGACGAGCCGGCCGCCCTGCCCAGGACGCAGTTCGATGTTATGGATCACGGTCCCGACCGGAATGCTCTTGATCGGCAGTGCGTTGCCGGTCTTGATGTCCGCCGCGGAGCCCGACTCGACGAGGTCGCCCACCTGCAGGCCGAGTGGGGCGAGAATGTAGCGCTTCTCTCCGTCCCGGTAGTGCAATAACGCGATACGCGCGGATCGATTCGGATCGTACTCGATCGTAGCGACCTTCGCGGGAACGCCGTCCTTGCTGCGCTTGAAGTCTATGAGCCGGTAGAGCTTGCGCGTTCCGCCGCCCTTGTGCCGAACGGTGATGTGCCCGTTGACGTTCCGGCCCGCGTGCTTTTTGCGGACCTCAACGAGCGATCGCTCGGGCTCGGCCTTGCTCAGCTCCGAGAAGTCGATCGTCGTGATGAAGCGCCGTCCGGGACTCGTAGGACGATATTTCTTTACTGCCATGTTACTGCTCGAAGTAGTTCACGCCGGCAAGCTCGATTTTCTGGCCACTGCGCAGCGTGACGACGGCCTTCTTGAAGTCGCTTCGCCGGCCGCTCGTGCGAACGCGGCCACGAGCGAAGCTTCGCGACTTGCCGCGCACGTTGACGGTGTTCACTTTGAGAACGTTTACCTTGAAGACGCTCTCGATCGCCTGGCGGATCTGTGTCTTCGTGGCGTCCGGGTGAACGGTAAACGTGTACTGTGACTCGACCGACTTCGCCATCGCCTTCTCGGTGATGCGCGGTGAGAGAATGACGTCGCGGGCTTCCATTAAATTTCCATCGTCAGGCGGGCGACGATCGCGTCGTACGCTGCCGTCGTGAGCAAAAGCCGCTCAAAGCGAAGGACGTCTTTGACGTCGAGTGCCCCGTCATGGGTGACGCCGACGCGACGCACGTTTTGCGCGCATCGAACGATGGCGCCTGCACTAGCTTCCCCTCGCGCGTGCACGACGAGCGTGGACGGCGCTCTCTTCGCGGATTTGCGGTCTCCGAAGACGAGGCGGACGATATCCGCGGTCTTGCCCAGCGTAAGGCTCTGCGCATCGATGAGCGTCACGGCGTCGCTGCCAAAGCGCTCTGCGAGTGCCGCGACGAACGCAGCGCGACGTTCCTTCTTGTTCAGATCCTCAGCGTAGCTGCGCGGCTGCGGTCCGAAGACCACGCCGCCGTGGCGCCACTGCGGTGAACGAATCGAGCCTTGACGCGCGCGCCCCGTGCCCTTCTGCCGCCATGGTTTCTTGCCGCCGCCTGCGATCTCGTCACGCTTCTTCGTTGAAGCGGTTCCCGCGCGTGCGTTCGCGAACTCACGATGCACGGCGCGGAAGATCACGTGCCGCTTCTCGCCGGCCTGGGCGAATAGTTCGGGAAGCTCCGCCTGACGCAACACCGCGCCGCTCGCGTCGATCACGTCGGGCATTACGCCGTCGCTCCCGCAGGCTTCGCCTTGCTCTTCGCGCTCGAGCGCACGACGACGAACCCGTTCTTCGCGCCAGGGACCGGTCCGCGAACGAGGAGGAGATTGCGCTCGGCGTCCGCCCGCACGACCTCGAGGTTCCGATGCGTCGTGCTGTCGACGCCATAGTGTCCCGGCCGCCGGCTTCCTCGCGTCGTTCGGCCTGCGTTCGTATCGCCGTTCGACGCAGGCTGGCGATGGATCATCGACCCGTGACTCGCACCGCCTCCGCTGAAGTTATGGCGTTTGATGCCACCGGAGAAGCCATGCCCTTTGGAAACGCCGATGACGTCGACGCGGTCGCCCGGTGCGAAGGCTGAAACCGTGATCGTTTGGCCGACCTCGATGCCGTCGATGTCGTCGCGGAACTCGCGCACGAAGCGCGGCGCCTCGACGCCCTGCTTCTTATAATGTCCTGCCAGCGCTTTCGTGAGCCGGCGACGCTTGGCCGAGTCGAAGCCGAGTGCGACGGCGTCGTAGCCGTTGCTCTCTTTCGTTCTGCGCTCCACGACCGTGCAGGGACCCGCCGCAATAACCGTGACGGGGACAAAGCGACCGTCCTCGGTGAAGTAGCTGGTCATCCCTACCTTGCGGCCAAGGATGTTTTTCATCGATCTCCTTCGACTAGGCTCTGGGGCTCTGGTCTGGCTTGATACACACGCAGCCTGGCGTATTGCCTGCGCCGCGCCGGACTACAACCACGGCACTATATCAGGGCTGCTTCCTCGCGTCAAGGCGGCGCGTTTCGCGGCGCGTTTCGCCTCGCGGGGCCTTACGTGAACGCCGCCAGTCCGGTGATGGCGTGCCCTAGAACGAGCGTGTGGATCTCACTCGTCCCTTCGTACGTGGAAACGGACTCCAGATTGGCCATGTGGCGCATGACGGGGTACTCGAGCGTTACGCCGTTCGCCCCGAGAAGCGCGCGCGCCGATCGAGCGATGTCGAGCGCGGATTGCACGTTGTTGAGCTTGCCAAAGCTGATGTGAGGCGACTGGAGGCGCCCGTCATCTTTCATTCGGCCCAAGTGTAAGGCGAGCAGCGTGCCCTTTTGGAGTTCGAGGAGCATGGCAACGAGGCGTGCTTGGACGAGCTGGAACCCGCCGATCGGCCGGTCGAACTGCTCGCGGCTCTTGGCGTACTCGAGCGCGGCGGCATAGCACGAACGAGCTGCGCCCATCGCTCCCCAGACGATGCCGTAGCGGGCTTCGTCGAGGACGCGCAGCGGAGCACGCAGACCGCGAGCCTCCGGAAGCAACGCATCTGCCGGCAAGCGGCAGTCATCGAAGACGAGTTCGCTCGTCGTGCTCGCGCGCAAAGAAAGTTTGCGATCGATGTCGCGTGTCGTAAAGCCGCGCGTTCCTCGAGGTACGAGAAAGCCGCGAACGTCGTCGGCGGTCTGCGCCCAGACGACCGCGACGTCGGCCAGAGAGCCGTTCGTGATCCACATCTTCGTTCCACGCAGAATCCAATCGTCGCCGTCCCGCCGCGCCGCAGCCCGCATGCCTGCCGGATTGCTGCCGAAGTCGGGTTCGGTGAGCCCGAAACAGCCGATACGCTCGCCGCGCGCCATGGGTGCAAGCCATGTCGAGCGCTGCTCCTCGCTGCCGAACCGGTGGATCGCGTACATCGCAAGCGATCCTTGGACCGATGCGAAACTGCGCACACCGGTGTCGCCCGCTTCGAGCTCCAAGCACGCAAGGCCGTACGCCACCGCACTTGCCCCGGCACACTCGTAACCGGAGAGGTGCATGCCGAGCACGCCCAGCTTTCCCAGTTCCCGCGCGAGTTCACGCGGAAACGTTCCCTCTTCGAACCATCGCGCGACGTTCGGAAGCACCCGCGCATCGACGAACGCACGTACCTGCGAGCGAACGAGCTTCTCTTCAGCGGTGAGCAGCGCGTCGATAGCGAGAAAATCCAGCGGATCGATCACCGCGTCTCCTACGAGCGAGTTAGGGACACTAGCGGTTGACGAAACTCATGTCGGGATAGCGTGCACCGCTCGCTGCGTCCGGCGGAAAGACGGCGTCCAGCTCCTGCAAGTCGTCGGCGGAAAGGCGCACCTCGAGAGCACCGAGATTCTCACGCAGATAGGGTACGCGCTTCGTTCCAGGGATCGGGACGACGTCGTCCCCTTGCGTGAGCAACCACGCAAGAGCGAGCTGTGAGGGCTCGCAGCGCAGGCGTTTGGCCATCGCCTCCACCTCGCGCACGAGCCGCAGATTCTTTTCGAAGTTCTCTGCGGCGAAGCGGGGCGAGTTCTTGCGGAAATCGCCGGATCCAAAATCGGCCGGGCTTTTGATGGCGCCGGTGAGGAAGCCACGCCCAAGCGGACTGTACGCAACGATCCCGATGTCGAGATCCCGCGCGGTCGCAAGCTGATCGTTCTCCTCGAGATCGCGCGACCAGAGCGACCATTCGTTCTGCAGCGCGCTCACGGGATGCACGGCGTGTGCCCGCCGCACGTTCTGCGCACTGGCCTCGGAGAGACCGATGAAGCGCACTTTCCCCGCGACGACGAGTTCCGCCATGGCGCCGGTCGTCTCTTCGATGGGCACGTCCGTGTCGACCCGATGCTGGTAGTAGAGGTCGATACACTCGATCCCCAGCCGGCGCAGCGATGCGTCGCACGCGGAACGGACGTACTCCGGCCTCCCACTGATGCGACGCTCACCCGGCCGCTGCGGATCGCGCACGAAGCCGAACTTCGTCGCGAGGATCGCCTCGCCACGGCGATTACGCATCGCCTTGCCCACGAGCCGTTCGTTGTCGCCGTATCCGTACATGTCGGCCGTGTCGAACAGCGTGACGCCCGCGTCGAGCGCTTCGTGGATCGTCCTGATCGACTCCGATTCCTCACCGAAGCCGTAAAACTCTGACATCCCCATACATCCGAGGCCGAGCGCGGAGACGACGAGTCCTTGCGAGCCGAGCTTTCTTTGTTTCACGTGGAGCCTAGGAACCTAGCGCCGCAAGACGCGGTTGATCTTATCGAACAGCGCTTCGGTCGAGCGTTCGAACTGGTCCTCGAAGCGGCGCCACAGCAGCCTGCCGTCGGTATCGGAGAGGGTACCTTCGATCCGGTACTCGAGCGTCGTCGTCTTGCCTTCGGTGTTGAGGTAGAACCCGTGCCGTCCCTCGACGCCATCGTTGAGGATGCGCCAGACGATGCGTTCCTCCGGTACGATCTCTGCAAGAACCCCGTGAATGCCGAGATGCCACTCCTCGGTCTTCCCGACGGTCATCGGGCCCGGCGAACGCATGAAGGGCTGCGACGCGAAGGGCCATATCTGGTCGGCGGACGTTCCCATCTCTTCCAGTAAGTGGAAGATGCGGCGCTTCGTGCCGGTGAACGTCCGAGGCCTCGACTCGCGCAGATCGATGGGCATAGCGAGCGGGTTCGCGGCCTGCCGCCATTGTCATCCCAAGCGTCGCCGGGCGAGGGCCGCCGAAAACTACGCCTTGAGTTCGATGTCGACGCCTGCTGGCAGATCCAAGTGCATGAGCGCGTCCATCGTCTTCGGCGACGCCTGCAGGATGTCGATGAGGCGTTTATGCGTGCGCATCTCGAAGTGCTCTCGCGACTTCTTGTCGTTGTTCGTCGAACGCTGCACGCAGAAGCGATTGATCTCCGTCGGCAGTGGCACGGGACCGCTCACGAACGCCCCGGTGCGCTTCGCCGTCTCGACGATGCGCTCGGCTGACTGATCGAGCACGCGATGATCGTACGCCTTGAGGCGAATGCGAATCTTCTGCTTAGCCACGATCTAACAATCTTCTTCCAACCATGATTGGTGACGCGAGGGCGAGGTCGGTCGAGTCGAGGAAGTTCGGACCGACGAGCGGAGACACGGACGTCGGGAGCGAGGAGGCCGAGCAGCAGGAGCGAGCCATGGACGGCGAGCGACGAGCGGTTCCAAGACTCGATTGACCTCGACCCGGCCGCGTCACACTAATCCTGAACTTTCGTGACAACGCCGGCACCCACGGTGCGACCGCCCTCGCGAATCGCAAAGCGCAGTCCCTCTTCGCACGCGATCGGCGTGATGAGCTCCACGGCCATTTGCACGTTGTCGCCGGGCATGATCATCTCGACGCCTTCGGGCAACTTGATCGTTCCCGTCACGTCGGTGGTGCGGAAGTAGAACTGCGGGCGGTAGTTCGCAAAGAACGGCGTGTGACGGCCGCCCTCTTCTTTCGACAGTACGTATACCTCAGCGGTGAACTTCTTGTGCGGCTTCACCGACCCGGGCTTGGCGAGCACTTGACCGCGTTCGATCTCGGCGCGGTCGACACCGCGCAGCAGCACGCCGATGTTGTCGCCGGCGATGCCGATGTCGAGCAGCTTACGGAACATCTCGATGCCGGTGACGACGGTCTTCTTCGTCTCCTCTTTCAGGCCGACGATCTCGACTTCTTCGCCGACCTTCACCTGGCCACGCTCGACGCGTCCCGTACCCACGGTGCCGCGCCCCGTAATCGTAAAGACGTCTTCCACCGGCATGAGGAACGGCTTGTCGATCTCACGCTGCGGTTCGGGAATGTATTGATCGACGGTGTCCATGAGCGCAAAGATGGGGTCGGCGTCCGGATCGCCGCGCTTGCCGCTCGAGTTGAGCGCCTTGAGCGCGGAACCCCGGATGATCGGCGTGTCGTCGCCGGGGAACTGATACTTGTTGAGCAGCTCGCGCACTTCGAGTTCGACGAGCTCGAGCAACTCCTCGTCATCCACGAGGTCGACCTTGTTCAAGAAGACGACGATACGCGGCACGCCCACCTGGCGCATGAGCAGAATGTGCTCGCGCGTCTGCGGCATCGGACCATCCGTCGCCGCAACGACCAGGATGGCACCGTCCATCTGAGCGGCGCCCGTGATCATGTTCTTGATGTAGTCCGCATGGCCCGGGCAGTCGACATGCGCGTAGTGGCGCTTCGCGGTCTCGTATTCCTGATGCGAGATCGCAATGGTGATGCCGCGCTCTTTCTCTTCGGGCGCGTTGTCGATCTCGTCGACGCCGCGCGCCGTCGCGAGCCCTTCGGTTGCAAGGCAGTGCGTGATCGCAGCGGTCAACGTCGTCTTGCCGTGGTCGATGTGACCCGTCGTTCCGATGTTGACGTGCGGTTTCGTCCGCTCGAACTTTGCCTTCGCCATGTACGTCCTTTCTCGTTATCTAGGTTATGCCGCTGAACTTGGTTTCTTTTGACCGGACTTCGCGATGATCTCCTCGGTCACGGACTTCGGCGCCTGCTCGTAGTGCGAGAACTCCATCGTGTACGTCGCGCGTCCTTGCGTCGCCGAACGCATATCCGTCGCGTAGCCGAACATCTCCGAAAGCGGCACGTTCGCCGTGATCACCTGGGCCCCGCCTGGAGCGTCCTCCGTCGTCTGGATCATTCCGCGACGGCGGTTGAGGTCACCCGTAATGTTGCCCATGAAGTCCTTGGGCGTCGTCACCTCGACCTTCATGATCGGCTCGAGCAGGACGGGCCCCGCCGCGCGGTTTGCTTCCTTGAACGCCATCGACGCCGCGATGTGGTACGCGACCTCGGAGGAGTCGACCTCATGGTACGACCCGTCGACGGCCGAGGCCTTGAAATCGAGCACCGGATAGCCCGCAAGGCAGCCGCTCATCGAGGCCTCGGCTATGCCTTCCCGGACCGCCTTTTGGTACTCCTTCGGAATCGAACCGCCGACGATCTTCCACTCGAACACGAAACCGGTCCCGGCCGGTTGCGGCTCGACGACGAGCGTCACATCGCCGTATTGGCCTTTTCCGCCGGTCTGACGGATGAACTTCCCGCGCTTTTCGACCTGCTTCGTGATCGCTTCTTTGTACGCAACCTGCGGCTTGCCGACGTTCGCTTCGACCTTGAACTCGCGGCGCAGCCGGTCGAGGATGATCTCGAGATGCAGCTCGCCCATGCCCGAGATGATGGTCTGTTGGGTTTCCTCGTCGGTCCGCATGCGGAAGGTCGGGTCTTCCTGAGCAAGGCGCGTCAGCGCCGTGCCGAGCTTGTCTTGGTCAATCTTCGACTTCGGCTCGATGGCCTGGGAGATGACCGGCTCCGGGAACGTGATCGACTCTAGCGCGATCGGGGCCTTTTCCTCGCAGAGCGTGTCGCCGGTGCGCGTATCGGAGAGCCCGACGGCCGCCGCAATGTCGCCCGCGCCGATCGAATCGATGTCTTCGCGGTGGTTCGCATGCATCCGCAGGATGCGGCCGATGCGTTCTTTGCGGCCCGAGCGCGAGTTCAGCAGATAACTGCCCTTGTTCAGCGTGCCGGAATAGACGCGGAAGTAGGTGAGATTGCCGTACGGGTCGGTCGCGATCTTAAACGCGAGAGCCGCAAACGGCTCGCCGTCGTCGGGCTTGCGGGTCACCTCGGCGCCGATCTTGGGATCCTTGCCCACGATCGGGCGCGCTTCGAGCGGTGATGGCAGATAATCGACGATCGCGTCGAGCAGCGGCTGAACGCCTTTATTTTTGAATGCCGAGCCGCAGAGCATCGGGAGCACGGTTCCCTCGATCGTCGCCTTGCGCAGCGCGGCTTTCATACGGTCCACAGGCAGCTCTTTGCCTTCGAAGAACATCTCGAGCAGCTCATCGTCCTGCTCGGCGATCGCCTCGACGAGCTCGCGGCGATACCGCTCCGCGAGATTGCGCAGATCGCCAGGCTCGACGGGGGCCTCGGCAATCTGCGTGCCGAGATCGTCCGAGTAGGCAATCTTCTTCATCGTGAAAAGGTCGACGACGCCCTTGAACGCGTCCTCTCCTCCGATCGGCACCTGCACCGGAACGGCGCGCGCTCCGAGCCGCTCGCGAATCTTCGCGACGACGTTGAAGAAATCGGCACCCATGCGGTCCATCTTGTTGACGAAGATGATGCGCGGAACGCGGTACTTATTCGCTTGCCGCCACACGGTCTCCGATTGCGGCTGCACGGCCGCAACGGAATCGAAGATTGCAACGAGCCCGTCGAGAACGCGGAGCGAGCGTTCCACCTCGACCGTGAAGTCGACGTGCCCCGGCGTATCGATGATGTTGACGCGCGTGTCGCGCCAGACGCACGCCGTCGCGGCAGAGGTAATCGTGATGCCGCGTTCCTGCTCCTGAACCATCCAGTCCATGGTGGCAGCGCCGTCGTGAACCTCGCCCAGCTTGTGGACGCGTCCGGTGTAGAAGAGAATGCGTTCCGTGCACGTCGTCTTGCCGGCATCGATATGCGCCGCGATACCGATGTTACGCGTGCGTTCGAGCGGGAAATCCCGTGTTGCCATGATCTACGTGCTGCCGCTGATTACCAGCGGTAATGTGCGAAGGCTTTGTTCGCTTCGGCCATCTTGTGCGTGTCGTCGCGCTTTTTGATGGTCGCTCCGGTGTTGTTGGCTGCGTCGAGCAGCTCGCTCGCGAGCTTCTCCTCCATGGAGCGGCCTCCGCGAGAGCGCGCAAAACCGATGATCCATCGCATCGCCATCGCAGGACGTCGATCGGGTCGAACCTCCATCGGCACCTGGTAGGTGGCACCGCCGACGCGGCGCGGCCGTACCTCGACCAAAGGCATCGCGTTCGAAAGGGCCTGCTGGAAGACTTCGTACGCGTCGCGACCCGTCTTCTCGGCGACGATGTCCAGGGCGCCGTACGTGATGCGCTCAGCAGTCGACTTCTTGCCCCGCAGCATGATCTTATTAATGAAGCGCGCGAGAATACGCGAGTTGTATCGCGGATCCGGAAGGATCTGACGCTTGGGCGCGGGGCCCTTACGAGGCATTACTTCTTCTTCTCGCGCTTCGCACCGTACTTGGAGCGGCCTTGCTTACGATTCGCCGTCCCTGCAGTGTCGAGCGTTCCGCGGATGATGTGATACCGGACGCCAGGCAGATCTTTGACACGGCCGCCGCGCACGAGCACGACCGAGTGCTCCTGCAGGTTATGACCGATCCCGGGGATGTACGCGGTGACCTCCTCACCGTTGGTGAGGCGAACGCGGGCGACCTTACGAAGGGCGGAGTTCGGTTTCTTCGGCGTCACGGTCTTCACTTGCGTGCAGACGCCTCGCCGCTGCGGATTGCCTTGGACCTCGAAGCTGCGCGTGGGCAAGTCAGGATGACCCGGCTTAGGCCCCGTGAGGATCACACGGAAGGCGCGGGTTTTGACCTTGCGCTCGGTCTTCTCGCGACCGGCTCGGACTAACTGATTGATCGTCGGCAAATTTGGCTCACACAGGAGTAGGGCCGCACCTGCGCGGGCCCTTAGAACCTCGGCAGTATATCAAGGGGCACCGCGCCCGTCAACGGCTCAGCATGACGCGGGCGGTCGCTCGCTACTGCCGGTTGAAAACCATCGCGTCAGTTGCCTAGCCGCCTGCACGCCGCAAGAATGGATTGCGCGAGGGCCGTTCCTTCGGCTTTCACCTCGAGCACGTTCTCGGCGAGGATCTCGTCCCACAGCGCTTGGGGGGAACGGCTAAGGCGCAAGAGCTCGCGTGCCGCCGGACCGCAGTATTGTTCGTAGTCGTCGCCGATCTCTCGAATTCGCCGGGCCGCGAGTCGCGCGGCGAGCTGCGGCACATGCGACGTCACCGCGACGATGCGGTCGTGCCTCGCGCCGTCACATGGAAAAGCGTCGGCTCCCATCCTCGAAATGAACGCGCGCAAACGCGCATCCAGCTTTTCGTCACCGCTTGGAACGTAGGCCCAACGACGACCGGCGAACAGATCCGCTCGTGCCGCTTGCGGCCCGCTCCCTTCGCTCCCGGCGAGCGGATGCGACGCAACGAAGTTGCCGACGCCCGTCGCCGATTCGACGACCACTCGCTTCACCGAGGCGACGTCGAGAAGCACGTCCCACGCGGGCGCTCGGCCACGCAGCGCGGTGAGTTCCTCGCAGGTCGCACGCGGCGGAGTCGCTATGACGACAACGTCGCACTCCCGGTAGAGCCGCTCGCGCTCGACGGTTTCGTCAATTGCGCCGAGCGCAAGCGCGGCTGCTGCGGCGTTCTCATCTGCGTCGAAGCCGAGCACGCGCGTGCCGTCGTGCCGCGCGCGCAGACCGATGGACGCCCCGATGAGGCCGGTGCCGACGATGCCGAGCACGCGCACCGGTTTACCGCGCGAGGTCGGGACGAAGGCTCACGGCGCGGTCGAGGTAGACGTGCTCGATTTCGTCCTGCGATCGGTCCGTGTTCACGTGCATGAGTACGCGAATGATGCGTCCGAGCGCTCCCGGCACGTCGATTTCGCTAAAATGCAGCATCGGAACCGCAACCCAGCCGAGTTCGCGCGCGCCCATGGCAGGGAACGCCGCTCGGAGATCCGGCGTCAAGCTAAAGAGCACGGACGCGATATCATCCGACGCTACGCGGTTACGCTCCGTCATCTCCCGCAGCACGCGCTTCGTCGCCGAAAGAATCGCCTCGCTATCGTCGTCGTCAACGCTGATGGCGCCGCGGATGCCGCGAATCACTCGTGGACCCGAGCGAGGTCTGTCTCGGGCACCGGAATGCGCGACAGATCGGCGACGATCGTGCTGAAATCCTCGAACGTTAGCGCCTGTTCCTTGTCGCTCTTTGCCTCCGAGGGGTTCGGATGCACTTCCACGAGCAGACCATGCGCGCCGACGGCTTTTGCGGCCCGGCAGAGCGGACGAATCCAACGTCTGACGCCGACGCCGTGACTTGGGTCGACGAGAACGGGAAGATGAGAGCGCTCGCGCAAGACCGGCACCGCGGAAAGGTCCAACGTGTTGCGCGTCGCCGGCTCGAACGTGCGAATACCGCGTTCGCAGAGCATGACGTTCGGATTACCTTCGGCAAGCACGTACTCGGCCGCAGCAAGCAGCTCGTCGATGGTTGCCGATAGACCGCGCTTGAGCAGAACCGGTCTTCCGGCCCGCCCAACTGCTTTGAGCAAGTCGAAGTTCTGCATATTTCTCGCGCCGATCTGCAGCACGTCGACGTGCTCGGCCATGCGGCTGACCTGATCGATCGTCATCACCTCGCTTACCGTCGGTAGACCGCTCGCGCGACCCGCTTCCGCAAGCAAGGTTACGCCTTCCCAGCCGAGTCCCTGAAAGGCGTACGGGCTCGTTCGCGGCTTGAACGCGCCGCCTCGCAGCATGACGGCACCGCGCGACGCGACCTCTCGCGCGGTTTGCAGGATCTGTTCGCGCGATTCAATCGAGCACGGTCCCGCAATGACGACGAACTCTCCGTCGCCGATGCGCACGTTTCCGACGCGCAGCACCGTGCCGTCCGGTTTCGTCGGCCGCGAAACGCGCGGAAAGGGTGTTTCGAAAGGCGGAACGATCGGCTCGATCGTACGCCGCTCCGGTATGCGCTCGAGCGACGCTGGAACGGGCGCGTCGCTCCCACCGGCCGGTTCTCCGGCATGCGCGTCGTAACTGCCGAGCACCGAGAGCGTCTTGCAGTGCGTCCGCAGCGATCGTAACGCCCCCGCGACCCGCTCCTCGCCGACGTCCCCGTCGAAGTCAATATAGAAGATACGCTCTGCGCCATGCCCCAGGAACGGTTTGGACTCCAGTTTGTCGCCGTTGATGCCGGCCTCGGCGAGCAGCGACAGGCAGCGCGCGAGCGAGCCGGTCCGCTCCTCGACGCCGAAGATGAGCGAGGTCTTCCGCGGACGGCGTGCGCCGGCGGGCGCCGCGAACTCGGCCGTCAGCCCATGCTTCGGGCGCACGATGAGAAATCGTGAGTACGTGGCAGGATGATCCGCGCAATGCGATGCGAGTTCAACGAGGTCGTAGATAGCCGCCGCCGCCGGCGGGGCGAGCGCGGCGACCTCCGGGCTGCCGCCGCGCGCGACTTCTCGCGCTGCGACACCGGTATCTTCACATGGAATGGCGCGTGCGTGCTCCAGGCCGCCGAGAAACTTCCCGCACTCCGCGATGACGAGCGGGTGTGCGAGCACTTCGCGCACGTCGCGCAGCGCAGCGCCACGCACGCCGAGCAAACGATGATCGGTCCTCCAAAGAACTTCGGCGACCGGCGCAAGCTCAAACTCGCCGATGAGATCGTACGCTTCACGTACGGTTCCACCGATCGCGTTCTCGATGGGAATGACGCCGAGGTCGGCGCGCAGGCTCGACAGCGTCGTTACCAACTCGCGATAGCTCGGCAGACCCAGCGTATTGCCCGTAATGCCGCGCTCGCGCATGAAGTGCTCGAGCACGAGCTGCGAGTAGGCTCCGTCGACGCCTTGATAGACCGCTATTGCCACGCCTCTCGCTTCGCGCACGCCGGCGCCACACCATGCTATAGTGCGAACGTGGCCGCAAGCGGAACGCTCTATGAAGAGACGCGCCTCACCGTCCTCGACGGACTACGCGGCGTTGCGGTTCTGCTCGTCCTCTGGTTCCACACATGGGAGATTTCGTGGCTGCCCGCTCCCGCGCCGTGGCTGCAGTTCCTTCCGGAGACCGGGTTCATCGGCGTGCACCTCTTCTTTTTCCTCAGCGGCTTCGTCATCACGTATCCATTCATCCGCGCGCACGTGCGGCGGACACGCTCGCCGTCATGGGGTCACTTCGCGTGGAGGCGCGCGCTCAAGATCATGCCGTCCTACGTGCTTTCCATCGCCGTCGCCTATGCGATCGGGTACGCACAGCGGCAGGACGCCGCTCCGGCGGCCCAAGCCGTCGTGGCACACCTGCTGTTCATTCACACCTGGTTTCCGTCGCTCTACGGCTCGATCAACGGCGTCCTGTGGACGCTGGCGGTCGAGGTCGAGTTCTATGCGCTTTTCCCGCTTCTATGGTGGTGCTTCGCGCGCGCACCGTGGATGACGGCCGCAGCCATGATCGCCATCGCGATCGCGTGGCGCTACGCTCTCTCTGCGTGCTGTTACCACACGTTCTTTCCGTGGTACAGCGAAAATCTTCCGGGTTACCTTGACATCTTCGCGTGCGGCATGCTCGCTTCGTGGATCTACTGCCGCTACGCTGGCGGCCGCAATCCACTGCGACCGGCAGCGCCGGCGTTGTGGCTGGCAGGCGTCGCAGGCACCGTTGCGCTCATGGAGGGGCTCTATGCCTTTCGCCTGCACGACCAGTGGACGGTCGTTTGGCAAGTGTGGCGCCGTCAGTGGTTCGGCATGGCCTTCGCCGCCGTCGCGCTCGGAGCGCTGTGGAGTCCAAGGGTTCTACAACGCGTTCTCGCAAATCGCGCCTTCGTCTTTCTCGGCACGATCTCGTACAATCTCTATCTCTATCATCAAATGTTCGAGCGCGAGCTGCTATGGCTGCATGTTCCCGGCTACCGAGGCGATCCGCACCACGACCCGCACTGGCAGATGACGTATACGCTCGTCGCCTTCAGCCTTACGATCGTGCAGGCCGCGCTCGTGACGTATCTCGTCGAACGCCCGCTTCTCCGATTGCCCGATCCGAGCGGATTCGGGGCACTCTTCCGATCATGGGTCAGCGCGGCCAAGCGATAATCGAAACGATCGTCGCGACGGCCATCGTCGTTCTCGTGCTCGGCGCCGCACTTTCGGCCGCCATCACCGCTAGCGCGCATTTCGGATCCGACCCCGCACGGACGGCATTAGACGCTGCGCTGCAGCGAGAGATGCGTACGGCGCGTAACCTCGTCAAATACGAACATGCGAGTTTGGCGCCGGCATCGATCGAGACGACCATACCACTCGCCGACGGGTCGCCGCTGCCGGCCACGCTGCACCTGACGCTCGTGACGCCGTCGCCGGGCGGCATCGTCGTCACGATTGCCGCACAGGCAACGTGGAACGGCGCCGTAGAGCACCGGTCCATGACGAGCGGGCTCCTCGTTCCAGCACCTCTTCCCGGGACGTCGTCGACCCTTCCCGGCCTTGCACCCGCACCGACCGGCGCGCCGTAGAGAACCGCGTTGCTGCTGCGCGCACTCTTCGTCTCGTTCGCCTGCATCGTCGTAGCTCAGACGATGCTGCAGGCCGCTGCGGCGCTCGCGCTCACGGCGCTGCACCGGCAAAGCATCGCGGCCGCGTCCAGCGCCTTCGTCGACGCGACGCAGCGCGCGCAGGCGTACATTGCGAATGCAATCGTCCAAAACGCGCCGCTTTCCGGCGCTGTGCCGTCGCCGGAACCGACGTGCGTCGTGTCGGGCGACGCCGGTTGCACGCTCGTCGCGCACGAGACGATCGTCGTCGCAACGCCGGAACCCACGGCGTGTCCGCCAGCGGCATGCTACGGGTACGTGCAGTCGAACGATGCCGTCGGCGAAGGGCGCGCCGTTGCAACGATCGCCGCTTCGATCTCCGATGCAGCCGGCGAACAACTTGCGGCACGTGGCGGTAGCGTCGTCTTTCGCACGCTGCGCGTCGCACCGTACGCAGTCGCCGCGGGAGCGACCGACGCAACGCTCGACGACGGGGAGAGCGGAGCCGGAGACACGGGCGGCATAACCGCCGGCGTTTCCTCCGGAACCCTCATCGAGGTCGTCTACCGCAACGCAGCGAGCGGAGCGCTCATGCCGGCAAATGTCTGGACCGGCTTAGCGCCTGGCTCGGCGCCGCCATCGGCTTGGAGTCCCTAGAGCCTGTAGGCTCTAGAGCATCGACTTGAAGAGCGTGTCGGTCAGCGATGCGATGACGGGAACGCGGACGATCTTGCCTTGGAAAGCCGTGATGAACGTCCAGAGCCATGCCGCGACGAACGCGACCCACAGCACGAACATGAGCAGCATGCGCAGGCCGAAGCCGGCTCCGTAGAGAGGCGTGTACGCCGCATTGAGCACGAACCACACGACCATGTAAACGAGACTCAGTACGATCGATTGCGCTGCCGCCCATCGTACGAACTTGTTCGAACCCCCACCGGCAAGCATGACGATGCCCCCGATGAATCCGAAGAGGTATGCCAGTCCCGCGGCGACGTTCGGCTCGAGCCCGAAGGGCGTATCTTTTGGGGGCGTCTGCGTGGCCATGCACGATCTCCTTCTCTGAAAGCGATGCCTTCGCGACGGCATCTTCGAGAGGGCGCCTGCTTGCGCCTCGGCCCCAAGCAAGGAATCCGTTCCTCGGGACGAATGGCCGCCTGCTCGTGAGTAGAGGCTCTCGCCTGCGGTACGTGCTTCTCCTCGTACCATTCGTCGCGTATCTGGACCCGGCTTGGTACGACCGCATGGAGCCTCGCGTCCTCGGCTTTCCTTTCTTCTATGCGTACCAGCTCGGGTGGATCGCGCTCACGTCGATCCTCATCGGCGTCGTGCTCTTCTTGGGGCGACTGCGCCGATGACGCACGCCGTCCGCAACGAGGTCTTCGCGGGCCTCGTTGCGTTCGTTAGCCTCATCGGGTTCTTCGCGGCGCGCTGGGGCTCAGGCAACCTGCGCCACCTCGACGAGTGGGCGCTCGGGGGGCGTCGATTCGGAACGATCGTCTCGTGGTTTCTCATCGGCGGCGACGTGTATACCGCGTACACGTTCATCGCGGTCCCCGCGCTCGTGTACGGCGCGGGCGCACTGGGCTTCTATGCGGTGCCCTATGCCGCGATCGCCTATCCCTTTGCTTTCGTCATCCTCTCGCGCTTTTGGAACGTCGCGCGCGCACGCGGGTACGTCACCTCGGCTGACTTCGTGCGCGAGCGTTTCGGAAGCCGTAGCCTCGAGATGGCGATCGCCGCAACGGGCGTGCTCGCATCGCTGCCCTACATCGCGCTCCAAGTCGTCGGCATGAAGGCCGTGCTCGTGCACCTCGGCGGCGCATTTGCCGTGAGCAACGGCGAGCTCGCCCTCACGATCGCATTCGTGCTTCTCGCAGCGTATACGTTCACGAGCGGACTGCGGGCTCCGGCGGCAATTGCGTTCGTCAAGGATACGCTCATCTACGCAACGGTCGTCGCCGCGATCGTCATCATTCCCGCGAAGCTCGGCGGATGGGGTCACGTCTTCGATGCTGCTGGGGCAGCGCTCGCTGCGCGAGCGAAGCCAGCCTCTATTCTCCTCGCTCCGGACCAGCAGATCGCCTACGCGACCATGGCGTTTGGATCATCCCTTGCGCTCTTCGTCTATCCGCACTCAATAACGTCGGTGCTCGCCGCGAAATCCAGGGCGGTGGTCCAGCGCAACATGGCACTGCTTCCGATCTACTCGGTGATGCTCGGTTTTCTCGCGCTACTCGGATACTGTGCGGTCGCCGCCGGCATTTCGACGAAGGACACGAGCAGCATCATCCCGCTCTTGCTCGACCGCTACTTTCCACCTTGGCTCTCAGGCGTGGCGCTGGCCGCAATCGTCATCGGAGCGCTCGTTCCGGCGGCGATCATGGCCATCGGTTCGGCGAATCTCATTGCGAACAACATCTTTCGCGGATTCGATTCCGGCCGCGCGCACGGTGACGCGCATCTCTCCAAGCTCCTGACGCTGAGCATGAGCGCGTTCGCGCTCTGCTTCGTCATCTTCGTGCCGACCGCGTATGCAATCAACTTTCAACTGCTTGGCGGCATCTGGATGGTGCAGGTCCTGCCCGCGTTCGCGCTCGGCCTGTACACCCGCGCGTTCAATCCGGCAGCGCTCTTCGCCGGCTGGCTCGCCGCCATGACGGCATCGACCGCGATGGCCGTCGCAACGGCCGCCGGCGGCCACGGCATCTCGCCGAACATGACGTTCGTCTTCTTCGGTCAGCCGGTAACGGCGTTCATCGCACTCTACGGACTAGCGATCAATCTCGCCGTCTGCAGCGTCCTTTCGCCGGTTTTTGCTCTGCTGCGCCTCGGCAAAGGGACCGATGCAACGACCGCCGCCGACTACGCTTGAAGTGAAGGCCGCTCTTGTGCTGGCGCTCGGAGCGCTCGCCCTGCACGCCGTAACGGCGGGGCGCTACGGATACTTTCGCGACGAACTGTACTTCATCGCGTGCGCCCATCATCTCGCGTGGGGCTACGTCGATCAGCCGCCGCTCGTCGCGTTCGCTGCATGGCTCGCACAGCCGTTCGGGTTCGCACTCCTTGCGCTTCGCGCGGCGCCCATGCTCGCGGCCGCGCTGACCGTCGTCACGGTCGTTGCGCTGACACGCGAGCTCGGGGGCGGTCGCTTTGCGCAATGGACCGCCGGCGTACTGACCCTCCTTCTTCCTGCGTATCTGCTCCTCGGCAACACCCTCACGACGACATCGTTCGAACCGCTTACCTGGACGCTCACCGTGTACTGCGTGCTCCGTCTCGTCCGCAGCGCGCAGCCGTACTGGTGGATCGCGCTTGCGCTCGTCGTCGCGTTCGGACTCTACGGCAAATACACGATCGCGCTCTGGGTCTTCGCTCTCGTCATCGGGTTGCTCGCGACGCCGCAGCGGCGCGTTCTGGCAACGCCGTGGTCCGCCGGCGCCGCCGGGATCGCGCTGCTCCTCGTCACCCCGAACATCCTCTGGCAGGGTGCGCACGGATGGCCGATGCTACAGGTGTTGTCCGGAGACGCCGCGCACCGTCCCGAGCTGCAGAACGGCGTGCTCCTGGACGCGCGCGGATTCTTCACGAACACCGCGGCCTTTCTCGTGGAGCAAATGCTCGTCGCAAACCCGCTCGCAGCGCCGATCTGGGCTGGTGGCATCATCGCGCCCTTCTGCTTGCGGTCGCTCAAGGCTGCGCGCTTCATCGCGATCGCCGCCCTCGTCGCCTTCGCCGTCGCAATCGCCGCAGAGGCGAAAGGCTACTACGTCGCCGGCCTCTACGGCTCGCTCGTCGCTTGCGGCAGCGTTTGGCTCGAGCGCTGTGCGCTGTCGGTTCGGCGCACACTTGCCAGCGCAGCAGTTGCCTGCGGGCTCGTGGCGATGCCCTTCGCCATTCCCGTGCTGCCGGTGCAGGGGCTCGTCGCGTACAGCGCCGCACTCCACTTGACCGGCAATGCCGGTTCTCAGCAACATCTCGTGCAACCGGCCTTTGCCGAGGAGTTCGGCTGGAATCGCTTAGCGCGTGACGTCGCGCGCGTCTACGCGGCGCTTCCGCCTTCGCAGCGGCGCGCTGCAACCATTTACGCCGACACGTACGGCGACGCCGGCGCGCTTGACTTCTTCGGGCCGCGCTATCGTTTACCGCCTGCAATCTCGTCGCAGAACTCTTACTACCTGTGGGGAACGCACGGCGCGAGCGGACGCGTGCTCATCGCCATCGGTGCGACGCGCATCGCCTACCTGCGCCGTTACTATCGCCGGGTGCGGCTCGTCGCCACGTCGTTCGATCCGTATCGCTGGATCGTCGAAGGTCCCGCGCCGATCTATGTCTGTACGCAACCGATCGCGCCGCTGCAGTCGATCTGGCCCCATCTGCGCTGGTACGGTGCGTAGTCTCATCGCCGCCCGCACGGGGCACTCGTGCTGGCATGGGTGCGCGGGAACGGGGGTTTACGCTCCTCGAGCTAGCAATCGCGGTCGGCATCCTCGCATTGCTCGCTGCGGCGGGAGCATGGGCGTTCTCGTTGCACCCGGACGCACTCGCATCAGCCACCGACGATGTCGACGCGGCGCTCGCGTCGGCGCGCGCAATCGCAAGCGCTAGCGGCAACGGCGCAACGATCGTCTTCGCGCCGAGTACCGCGGGCGCCGGCTTTTCCGTGCGCGTCTACACCGGGCGTCCCAATGCGCCCGGCGCCGTCGTCCCGACGAATGCGATGCCGGTCGTCGCCGATGCGAACGTGCATGAAGCCAAGCTCGGCGATCCTCCGTTCGCGATCTTCATCGACAGTGCGGGCGACGCGAGCGGGCAGGCAGCCTACCCTGCATTCGACGCAGGCGGCGCGGCGCGATTCTCCGTCATCGCGCAAGAGCCCGCCTGTCCGTCGGCCGGTTTCGTGCTGACCATCTCGATCGTAACGCCGCCGGTATCGCGCACGCGCGCGCTGCCGTGCCGCAACGCGTTGAGCACTGCGGGATCGCCCGATCCGTCGCCGACGCCGAACGTCCCAATCGTCACGCCGACCGCCTTGCTCTTTCACTGGCCCGCCGACGTGCAGCAACCCTTCGTCGCGACGGAGTGGGGATACACGCACTGGTTTGCTTCCTCGGCCGGTTTCGCGTGCGGTAACGGCGTCGCCGCCTTTCCGAACGTGCTGCCGTCACCGTACAGCGAGCCGCCGTCTTTGGCCGAAGCCGGACTCGCTCCGTCGCCGCCGCCGGACGCTCCGTACTCGTATCCGAACTCCGGCGGCGCGAGCATGAACGACGCGCCCGCTGCATTTCCGCTGCAGCCGCAGGGCGCCGGGCTCTGCAGCGCCACCGTTGAAGATGCCTTCGGCCAGAGCGCTTCCACGGCTATCGCCGTAATGGGATGGCTCACCGCGACGTACGGATCGACCGCCGTAACGCACGCGGCGGGAACGCTCGCGGTTCCCGCGACCGCTTTGCCGGCAGCGGGAAGCTCGGTCACGATCGCACTCGCAAAGAGCTTCGACAGCGCAGCGCTCTCACCGCAAGTCGCCTTCACTGGTTCGAGCGCCGTTCCGTGCGCCGCGGATATCAACGTGAGCAACGCGGCGGGTTCCACGCCTCCGACCCGTTCCTCGGCGCCGTCAACCGCGAGCCTTACGTTCACGGTCGTCGCATTGCCGCCGTCCGCTATGAACTGCACGGGCGTCATCTTCAATCACTACGCCGATGGGGGCGCGCCCTCGGATGCAGCCGCGGAAGCCGGCGAAGGCGTGTCGTTTACGCTCTCGCTCGCACCGCCGACCGGTGCCCTCTCGACACTGGGAAAGATCGTCTTCTGGCTGCCGTCCGGGAGCGGCGGCGCCTGCTCGTACGCACAGCTCTACTTGGAGAACGGAAACGCCGACGCGAACGCACCGAACTCGACCGACGCATTCAATGAAACCGACGCAAACGGCTGCGTCACGAACGATACCGTGAAGCTTTGGGCGACCGAGCCGAACTACAGCGGCGTATTCGATCTCGTCATCGGCAGTTGCGGACCATCCATCAATCCGGCGGCGCTCTCGTGGAGCGCCTCTTCCTCGACGGCCCTCGCGCCGGCATCGTCCACGCCATCGTGCCTGTTAGAAGTGCAATCGACGGATCGCTCTCTCTCGAGCGGGGGAGCACGCTCGGTCAGCGCCATCGTCAACTCCTGCTCCGGTGCGACGATGTCGGTTGGCATTGGGAGCGCTTGTTCAATCACCCTCCCGCTCTCGTGGGGAGAGCCACCGGATTGCACCCCGGGTGGTTCTGGTGGGGAATACGTAACCGTCAAGGTGACCGAAGATCCCACTCCCATGCTCGGTACGTTGACGCTCGTCGGTTCTACACAAACGGAAGGCACGTACCTTTGGACGAGGACGGCGCCTGGGACTGAAACGATCTCGTATATCGAACTCGACGAAGTCTGCCATCACACGGCATCATCCCATGGCACCATTACGCTCAACTAGCTTGGCGTAGGGGCGGAGGCGCTGAGCGCGGATCACCTTGCTCCCCAGGTTATCGTCGTAAGGAGAGCGCACAGGTAGCGACATGACGCGCTGGCGCGCTGCCCTCCCCGCGCTCGTCCCCGTCGCAGCGCTTGCGTTCGGTGTGCCGCTCGTAAACCGGCTCGACCCGAGCGTTTTCGGCGTGCCGTTCGTCATGTTCTGGGTCGTCGCGTGGGTTGCGGTGACGCCCTTGTTCTTGTGGCTCGTCGGACGTTTGGAGCATCGCTGGTGAGCGGCGCAACGATCGCTCTCGGCATCGTGGCAGCGATCGTGGCGGCAACGATTCTTTTCGCGCTTCTCTCCACGCGCCGCGTGCGTGTCAGCCCGCAGGAGTTCATCGTCGGCGGCCGGTCTTTCGGCACGCTCTTTCTCTGGCTGCTGCTCGCAGGCGAAGTCTACACGAGCTTCACGTTTCTGGGCGCGTCAGGCTTGGCATACCTCCACGGCGCTCCCGCGTATTACATTCTTGCGTATGGCACGTGCGGATACGTCTTGGGGTACTTCCTCTTACCGAAGATCTGGCGCGTCGGGAAAGAACGCGGCCTGCTCACCGCGCCGGACTTCTTCGTCGATCGCTACGGGAGCCGCGCGCTGGGCGTCCTCGTCGCACTCGCACAGTTGACCTTCATGATCCCGTACGTCACCTTGCAGATATCTGGGCTGCAGATTCTGCTGCACATCGCGGGGTACGGCAGCTTCAACGCCACGGCCGCCGCGTGCATCGCTTTTCTCGCCGTCGCGCTGTTCGTGTTCACCGTCGGCCTGCGTGGTACGGCATGGGCGAGCGTCGTGAAAGACGGCCTCGTTCTCGCAGCGATCGCCTTCGTGGGGCTCGTTGTGCCGCTGCATTTCTTCGGCTCGCTGCCGCACATGTTCGCGCAGCTCCGTGCTGCGCACGCCGCCATGCTCACCCTCGCGCCGGCGGGCAGACCGTACGGCGCCGTATGGTACGTCTCAACGGTGTTGCTCACCGGCGCGGGATTTTACATGTTCCCGCAGTCGTTTGCGGCGGTGTACAGCGCGAAGAGCGAAGACGTGCTGCGTCGCAACGCCGTGCTCATGCCGCTCTACCAGGTCGTGCTACTCCTCGCGTTCTTCGCCGGGTTCGCCGCACTGCTGCTCGTGCCGGGGCTCAAAGGAGCGCAGGCAGATCAGTCGTTCATGCTCGTCGTGCAACACTTCTACGCGCCGTGGGTGCTCGGTGCGGTCGCGGGTGCGGGTGCGCTCGCCGCGCTCGTTCCCGCCTCGGCCCTGCTGCTTGCCACGGCGAGCGTCGTCGCGAAGAACGTGCTCGGCGACGCCTTCGGCGTCGCCCGGGGTGATGACGCGCGCGTGTTGACAACGCGCGTCTGTGTGCTCGGCATAGCCCTGCTCGCGCTCACGCTCTGGCTCTTCGAAAAAAGTACGCTCGTCGGATTGCTCCTCATCGTCTACAACGGCATCACGCAGTTCTTGCCGGGCGTCGTCTGCGCGTTCGCCTGGCCGCGCGCCAACGCATGGGGAGTCGGCGCGGGCATCGTCACGGGCATCGCCACCGCCGTACTCCTGAGCACGAGCGCCACGCCCTGGGGCATCAACCCAGGGTTCGTCGCGCTCCTCGTCAACGTCGTTGTGCTCGTCCCGGTCTCTATCGCGACGCAAAGCAGTCGCGACAGTACACGGGCTTATCGCCCCGTGGATTGAACGGCACCTCCGCGACGCCGCCGCAGCCGCTGCAAGTTGCAGTGAACATCTCGCGCACGCGCGGCGCCCCGGCGCTCGGAGCGCCTTGCCCCTGCGAGCGCATCGCCTTGCGCGCTTGACGACAGTCGGGACAACGGTTCGGCTTGTTTTGAAAGCCCTTCTGTTCGTAGAAGCGCTGCTCCCCAGCGCTGAACACGAACTGACGACCGCAATCCACACAGTTGAGCATTTCGTCTACATACACGGATATCGACTCCTAAAAGCAACGGGCCAGAGCGTCGACACCCTCTTCGAAGATGTAGAGCGGGCCGACCAAGAGGTAGATGAGGTTCTCCAGAAACTTCGGCTTCGTTCCCTCGATGCGATGTCCGACGAGCTGAAAGACCCAGCCGGCGACAAAGAGCGCCGCGTCGATCTGCCACTGCAATCTCGTCGCGATCGTGTACAATGCGGCGAAGACGAGCAGCGCGACGAATGCGCCGCGTCGATCGATCGCCACGTAATAGACGAGCGTGAGCACCGCGAGAACGATGGCAAGGTTAACGCTGCCGATGCGAATCTCGGCCGTGAGGCCAAGCAAACCGGCAACGATGAGGGGGATTCCGAGAGCGTGGCAAGCGCGATTCCGCGGGTCGTTGTGATACGACGCGTATTCGCTAAAGAGCCGAGCCTTGGAGCCCTTGGTCATGCGACGTCCGATAGTTCCTAAGAGGGCGGCGTTTCTCCGGGCCGCCCGACGCCTCCCTGCCGGGTCGTGGGCACTTTCCGGAGAAACCGGCGAAACATGACGACCCTCGCGATCCCCAGTGAACTCGTGGACGACGTCGTGGCCGTGCGGCGCCATCTCCACATGCAGCCGGAGCTCGGTTTCGAGGAACAGCGAACGGCGGCGTTCGTCGCCCAGCGCTTGCGCGCGCTCGGGTATGAAGTGCACGAGCGCATCGCGACGACTGGGGTCGTGGGCGTGATGCGCGGCGCTCGTCCCGGCCGGACGGTCATGCTGCGCGCGGATATGGACGCACTCCCCGTCCGCGAGGAGTCCGAGCACCCGTACGTCTCCCGCGTCGACGGCGTCATGCACGCGTGCGGCCACGACGGTCACGTCGCGATTCTCCTCGGTGCTGCAACGCTCGTTGCGAGTGCGCGGGATGAACTCTCCGGCACGCTCTGCTTAGTCTTCCAACCCGCCGAAGAGGGACGCGGCGGTGCCAAAGTGATGGTTGATGAAGGCATCATCGAACGCTTCGGCATCGAGCGCGCCTACGGACTGCACCTTTCGTCAAAGTATCCTGTGGGAACGCTCGGCTTTCGCGAGGGACCGATGTACGCATCGAGCGATTCGATCGAGATCGACGTCGTCGGCGTCGGCGGCCACGGGGCGGCACCGCACGAGACCGTCGACCCCATCGTAACGTCGGCGAACTTCATTACGGCCGTCCAGCAAGTCGTCTCACGGTCGCTCGATCCGCTCGAACCGGCGGTGGTGACAATCGGCGCCATTAACGGCGGAACGATCCACAACGTCATCCCGCGTCAATGCCGCATGCTCGGAACCGTCCGTGCGTTCTCTTCAGACGTGCGCGCCGCCATGCCCGAGCATATCGAGCGGGTGCTGCGAGCGTGCTGCAGCGCGACGGGCGCCACGTATGCCTTCGATTACGTCTGGCGCTATCCGGTAACGGCCAACGATCCCGATCAGACGGCCTACGTGCGCGCCGTCGCCGAACGCCTCGCCGGGCCGGCGCGAACGTTTACCGCCGATCGCCTCATGGGTGCGGAAGACTTTTCGTTCTTCGCGCAGCGCGTGCCGTCGTGTTTCTACATGCTCGGCGCGCGCTCGGGTCCCGCCACCGCGCACCCGCACCATTCGAGCTTCTTCGACATCGACGAGACCGCGCTGCCGACCGGCGTCGCGATGATGACGGCGCTTGCGCTCGACGCGGCGCGCTGCGCTCCATGACGCCGACGATCCCCGACGTCGTCGCGCCGGTCACCCTTGCCGATTACCTCGAGGTCATGACGCGCGCCGTCTTTCAGGCAGGCGTGAGCTGGAAACAGATCGCCGCACATTGGGAAGCATATCGCCGCGCGTTCTGCACCTTCGATCCGCAGCGCGTCGCCTCGTTCGACGACGCCGACGTTGCACGCGTGCTCGAGACGCCCGGCGTCCTGCACTCAACCCGCAAGATCCGCGCCACCGTGCACAACGCGCGCACGCTGCTCGCGCTCGACGCCGGCGCCGGGGGAGTGCGCGCCTATCTTCGCGGTTTCGACGAATACGCCGATCTCGCGAAGGATCTCAAACGCCGCTTTTCGTTCATGGGCGACATGAACGCCTGGTACTTCCTCTTTCGCATCGGCGAGCCGGTGCCGCGTTTCGAATCATGGGTCCAGACGATTCCGGGCACGCACCCGCGCATGCGCGAGATGGTCGAGCTGGCAAGACGACAAGGCCGCTCGAGCGAGCGGCCTTGATCCGGGGGCTTTGCGCGTCGTGATGATTACGGAGTCGGCGCTCCCGTACATGCCGGGGTCCCACCGCTGAGCGGACAGGGCGTCGGCACCGACGAGTCGTTCGCGGGCGTGATCGCGCGCACGTCGGCGGCAATCGTCGCGTTCGCCGAACCGCGGTCATTATCCCAATCCGGAATCGTCGGGTAGAGCGGCGTTGCGCTGGCTTCCGCCGCGGAGATGTCGTTCATGAGCTTCGTCTCCTGCGACGTTGGCGAACTGCGCAGCTTCGACGTCCATGCCGCGATCGTATTGAAGTTCCAGTCGTCGAACGCGGTGTCGCTCTCGTTCTGCGCGTTCAAGAAGACGTAGAGCGCCGCTGCTGCCGTTGCGTTGTCGGTCGTGTCTGCGGAACCGGTACCCAAGTAGAGATTGTGGGACGATTGACTGCCGAGGAAGACGATGGTCCACGCTTCCTGGTGAGTCGTCGCGTTCGCGCCGATGACCATGTAGTTGCGACCCGGAACGATCGTATACGTTGGGTTCGGCGACGGCGGAACCGCCGTTGCAGATGTGGCGATCGTGAAGTTGCCGCCGCCGTCGGCGGTCGTCGTTCCCGCTTGCGCGGAACAGCCGCAGGTGTAGACGACGTTCGCATTCGCAAGCGCACTGCCGTTCGCCGATACCGTGCCGGTGATTCCGGTGCTCGGTGGAGACGTCGTGGGCGGATTCGTCGGCTGGCTCGTGGGCGGAGTGCCTCCGCCTCCGCCGCCCCCGCCGCCTCCGCTGCCCCCGCCGCCGCATGCAGCAAGCGCCGCTACGAGTGCGGCGATTCCGGTGAAGAGCGCGATGCGTGCTTTCGCAGTTCCCATTGCTTTAAACTCCGCGACGAAAGTAAGACAGCAGAGATCATCGCAGATGCAGACGGCGGCAACGAGGCCCGAGCGTCCCTCCACCCAAGGGAAGGGCGGGAACGATGTATTAGGACGGCGAGGGCAGCGGCGACGGCTTCGACGGGACGATCGGCGAAGCCGGCGCTGTGCCGAACTGCGGACGGATCATGTAGATCCCGAGCGTGCGCGTATAGTTCAGCTCCGGTACGCTTGCGCCGTCCCAGCCGCGTTGCGCAAGTTCCGCCGCGGTCGCTCCGGCGACGCGTCCGCATTCCAGAAGCGCCCCGAGCGTCGCGGGATCGCCGGGGTCGAGCTCGTACCACGTGCCGGCCTTCGCGACGTGCGCCGTAATCGTAAAGCTCGGCGCCGCCTTGCCTGCTAAAAAGTGGGCTCGCAGCTCGCCGATGAGCTCCACGGCCGTATCGTGCTCCGCCCCCGAGCACGCGCCGCCGCTGCGCACTTCGAAGGCGTTGCTCGGCGGTGCCGACGGCAAGACGTACACACGGAAGTTCTCCTGGCCCGGCTGCAGGCGCCGCGGCGCAAAATAGAGTCCGACCGACGGCATGAACTCTATCTGGGGCACCATGAAGAGCTGCGTCTGCGGCTCGTAGAGATGGTGCGCGGCGATCTCGCCGGGGGTTGCGCGGTGCACGCTGAGGCACCCGACGATCGGTCGCATGCGAGCGAAGGTGCGCGGCGTCACGGTGATCGCATACGCCGCTCCTAAGCCGTGGTATTCAAGCGTTGCATCCGGCACGGACGGCGCCGGCATCGTCGCCGGATAGCCGCTCGCCGACTTGGCAGCCTCGATGCGCGTTGTGAACGTAGCAAGCGCCGCTGCAAGCTGCCTCGCGTAGACGGCATCGCTTGCGCCACAGAGCGCTCCGCCGTTCTTCAGCGCGAAGGGTTGCGCCGGCGCGCTTGCGGGCAGTGGGGTGAAGACGTCCCGCAAGGGACCTCGCCCTGGGCCCGCGCCAGGACGTCCGAAGAACATACGTGGCCCGCGGTGTTCCGTCTCGGTTGCAAGCGCAGCCTGTGTCGTCTGCGGGCGAGCTCCTTGCCCGAACGCCACCGTGTACGTTACCGAATACTCGCGCGGCTGCAGCGGCCGCGCAAGGTTCGGCAACACGCTGCCGCCCTGCGTGACGTACGGAACTTCCCACATTGGGCTCGTAAAGACGCCACCGTAGGCATTCGTGACGTTGCTGGCGATCGCCGTCAGCGTTCCGTGCTCCAAGCTCACGCTCACGCCACCGTCCAGCGTCGTGTAGGCCGGCAGATGCTGGAAGTTGTTGCTGCCAGTGTACTGCGCATCGAGCAGATACTCGAATGCGGAACGGGGCGCTTTGTAGTCGAGGGTCATACCGGCGCGGTTGAGCGGCACGTTGGGAATCTGCTTGCCCACAAGGATGAACGAGTACGGGTTGTCGATGCGCGGATCGACGGAGAAGACCGTCGCCTGCGTTAGATTATAGAACGGCTGCACGACGAGATCACCGAGCGTCAGGTACGAGGTGAGCTCGACGCCTTGATAGACGCGGCGCGTTCCCCCGATCGGCGTGTTGAAGTACAGCTGCGTCGCCGAAAACGGCGTTCCGGGCGGCGCGTTGCAGCCCCCGAGCGAATCCCAGATCGGCTGCACGAGCGAAGGATACGACGGCGGAACGACGCCCAGGGCCGTGAGCACGGAGCCATTCACCTCAACGGGCAGGACGACGTCGTTCTCGACCTGCCGGTAGAGCGAGAGCGAGATATTGCCGCCGGAGAGCGTGTGCGTGTAGCTCGCGCGTAGCGAGGTGGAGTTGCTTGCCCCGGGCTGGTCGCCGGGAGCCTGTCCGTACGCGACGTTGCCATAGCAGTCGAACTGCAACGACGCGGGATCGGTAAGAATCGTCTGCCGGAATCCACCCGCAGCGACGCCGCCCAAGGAAATGGATGCAGCGTACGTATCGCGCGGCGTCGGCCGCCACGTCGCGGCGGTCGTCCCGAGGAACGTCGACGGCGCGTACGATGCGTGGCTGATACCGAGAAGCTCGTTCAACGTCAGTTCGTCGCTCGAATGAACCGTGTCGCTTATCTGCAGCGCACCGTACGACGATTGCGTCGCGCCGCGGTAGTAGGGAAAGGCTTGCGGCACGAGCGGCGTATTCGTATGCGAGTCCGTCGTACCGTATGCTTGGATACCGAACGTGTGACGCTGCCGCGCCGGAAGCGTCGCATCGACCGACCAACCAAAGGTGCCGCCTCCGGACGAGAAGCCCGTCGGCTCGGGAACGCCCGCGACGTAGCGGTTCAACTCGTTCAGGTACGTCTTCGAATCCATGCCGTAGATCGAGGCCTGCACCGTCGTCGCGCCCAGGAGTGCATTGTCGGTCAGCGAGTACATGTTGAAGTCGCTCTCGTTCCCGTTGTTCGGTCCGTAGCCGCATGGCGTCGCGCCGTTGAGACGCAGGCAGACGAGACCGGTCGCGCGCGTGGAGTTCATGAACGTTGCGATGAGCGTCTGCGCGTCGCTGAAGGCATAGTGGAGCTTGACGAGATCGCCGCCGATCGTGCTCGCGCCGTTATGGATGTAATCCAGCCCGCTTGCGTCGAGATACCGCTGCCCGTCGACGAGGCTCGGGTTGTAGCGGTCGGTCGTCTCGACCGCTACGCCAAGCTTTCCATCGGATCCGGTCTCCGCCAGCGAGTAGTTGTAGCGCCCGTACGATCCAGCCGAGAGCGTCGCGTATGTCAGCCAGCTCAGCGTCGGCTCCAGCGT
>DAHUYK010000164.1 GCA_027315245.1 Vulcanimicrobiota bacterium
CCCTCTTCGAGTGCGGTGAGGATGCCGACGAGATCCTTTGGCTTCTCGAGCGTTGGGCCGCTCGTCGGCCGGAAGTTCGCGCCCATTTCGCGCGCGATGAGTCCTGCGAGTGTCGTTTTCCCGAGCCCCGGCGGACCGTAGAAGAGAACGTGCTCGAGCGGTTCGTTCCTGCCCTGCGCCGCGGCGATCGCAATGCGCAGGCTCTCGACGACCTGATCTTGCCCGAGGTACTCCGCGAACGTGCGCGGGCGAAGGCTGGCAGTGTAAAGCTCGTCTTCCAGGCGCTCTTGCGGGTCGACGACGCGGCCCTCGTCCTGCGGCCCGAGGAGGCGCTTACGGACCTCGTCGCTCATACGGACACGCTGCGCGTCGGTCGCATCGTACGGCGCCGGTAGATCTCGGCCAACAACGCCTCCGCCTCGGAGATCTCCGGCTCGGCAGCGAGTGCTTCGCGTATCATCGTCTCCGCTTCAGCCTTGCGGTACTCGAGCTGCAGCAGCACATCGAGGGCCTCGTGCGCAAACTCAGGCATCCCCGGCTTTCGCTCGGGCGCGGGCTGCGGCGCGTCTTGAATGAGCAAAAATCGTGCGACCTTACCTTGGAGCTTTGCCACGATATCGCGCGCCTTCTGTTGTCCGATGCCCGGAAGGCCCTTGAGAAATCCGTAATCGCCGCGATCGATAGCGTGCGCAATCGACGACATCGGCCGTGAGAACGCGCGCGCTGCGGAACGCGGGCCTATCGACGCCACCGAGAGTAGCGCCTCGAAGAACTCCCGTTCCACCGCATTGTGAAAGCCGTAGTACGTAAAGCGTCCGCTATTTTTATCGAGGCTGAGAACTGCATACACCTCCAAGACGACGCGCTCGCCCGGCACCGACGTCACCTTCTCCGCGACGCAGGGCGGAAGGATCACTTCGTAGCCAAGCCCGGCAACCTCGATGACGGCCGACTCCGCGCGCCGTTCGACGAGCGTGCCTTCTATCCGGGAAAACACTACGAAACCTTCGAAGGCGCCGCTGCGCGAGCGAGAGATCCACGCCCTTTACGATGGTGGAAGGCAAGCGCGATCGCCAGCGCGTCCGACACGTCGAGCGGACGCGGCCGGTCGCGTAGCCCGAGCATCTGCGCCACCATCGCACCGACCTGCTCTTTTCGCGCGCTCCCCGATCCTGTCAGCGCGCGCTTCACGTGAGCGTGTCCGATCGTGTGGACCGGAATGCCGGCCTGTGCGCTCGCGAGTGCGAGCACACCGCGCGCGTGCCCCATGAGGATGGCGGTTCCCGGATTTTTGTACGTCGTGTACAGTTCTTCGATGACGACGACGTCAGGGTGGGTCTGCGCGATGATGTCGGCCATCGCCCGATGCAACTGCGCCAGCCGGACCTCGAGCGCTCCGACGTGCGGCGACACGACGCCGGCTTCGACGAGCCGCACGCGGGCGCCGGTGCCGTCGATGACGCCATACCCCGTCACGCGCAGCGCCGGATCCACGCCAAGAATCCTCACAGCAGCCGTAGACTCGCCGCCGTACTGCCGGTTTCGGGCCCCATCGCTTTCGAGACGCTACTCGCAATCGTCCATGAGTGCTCGCGCTCGACCACTTTTCGAAAACGCCAATTGAAGTACGCCGTCCATGGCTTTTTTCGAAAAGTTGGACGCTCTCGAGCGATGGGGCCCGAAACCGGCATGACGCGGCGTTTCATGGTTGCGATCCGTTGACGACGAGCACGACGCCCGAGCCCGGGGCGAGATTCGAACCGGCCTGCGGTACCGTGCCGATGACGCGGCCGTCGGCGCCCTGAGCCGACGTGTACGTCATCGAAGAGATCGAGTAGCCCGCAGACTGCAGAACGTCGCGCGCTTCGTCGAGCGTCAAACCGTCGGTGTCGGGGACTTCGCCTGGAACGGAGAGCGTCACGGTCACGCGCGAGTCGGTCGGCGCCTGAGCATCGCCTGCGGGAGTCTCGCCGATAATCGTGCCGTTTGCGGTGGGCTGCACCGAGAACTGGACCGAGACGCTGAACCCCGCCTGCTGCAGCGTTGCCACCGCGTTGTCATACTGAGCGCCGATAACGTCGGGAACGACCGTTCCGCCTGCCGGCGGCTGTGCGACGTTGGCCGCGAAGACGTTCACGGCAACGTGAATGACGGTTCCCGGCTGCACCGGCTGCCCCGCCGGCGGATCCTGCGAAGCGACGGTGTTTGCGGTCTCACCTGGAATCGCGACTTGCTCGTTCGAGTCGATGACGAGCCCAAGACGCCGTGCGGCCGTCTGTGCAGCATCGATCGGCAGGCCGACGAAGTTGGGCACTTGCGTCGGCTGTGGCCCCTTCGAGACGACGAGCGTTATGACGCTTCCGATTCGAACGCGCGATCCTGGCGCCGGATGCTGGTCGACGACGCTGTTCTTCGTGTCGTTCGCGTAGCGTTGCACGACCCGTACGTGGAACTTATCGTCCTGCAGAATTCGCGTCGCATCCTGCGCGTCGAAGCCGCGCACGTCGCGCAACCCGAGCGTCGGGAGCCCGTTGCTGATGAAGAGCTCGACGACGGTGTTCCGTGCCACCTTCGTTCCCGGTGCTGGATACTGGCGGATCACGTGTGCGAGCGGTACGCTGTTGCTGCTGCCGTGAAAGATTTTCGTCGCCAATCCGGCATTCGCCGCGTCCTGCTCTGCTTGTGCGTCCGTCTCGCCGACGTAGTTTCCCACCGCAAGGGTCGCACCGAAGTCGGGCAACGGCTTACCGAAGACCCAAAAACCGATCGCCATCGCAGCGAGCAGCGCCACGGCAAGAATCGCGACGTTCGCGCCCGACGCTCTGCGCCGCTCGGCGTCACGAATCGCACGATCGGGCATCTTCGAACGGCGTGGCGGTAGGTCGAGCCCCGAAAGCCGCCCTGGGGCGTCGTTTTCGATGCGGTATGCGGCGACGCTCGGGCGCTCGCGCGCCTCGCGCAGCGCCGACGCAACCTCGCTGGCAGAGCCGAAGCGATGCTCCGGCGCCTTCTGCAGGAGGCGGTTCACGATTGCCGCCAGAGCCGGGCTCACGCCGTATTTCGCGGTGTCGATGGCAGGCACGGGATCGCCGATGTGCTTGAGAGCAACCGCGACGGGGGAGTCACCGCTGTACGGCAGCGACCCGGTGAGCATCTGATAGAGCACGGCGCCGACGCTGTAGAGATCCGACGCCTCATGAAGCTCGTGCCCTTGCGCCTGCTCGGGAGATATATAGTAGATGCTTCCCATCACGAGACCCGGCGTCGTGAGCGCCATCGTATGCTGCGTTACCGCGCGTGCGATCCCGAAGTCCGAAAGCTTCACGACGTCGTCTTTCGTGACGAGGATGTTCGCCGGCTTGACGTCCCTGTGCAACAGCCCTTGACGGTGAGCGTATGCAAGACCGGTGCAGACTTGTACCATGTAGTCGATGGTAACGGGCTCGGGCAGTTTGGCGTCGGCCGCCAGCATCTCGGCGAGCGACGGGCCGTCGACGAGCTCCATGACGATGTAGTACAGCTCCCCTTCACGCCCCACGTCGTACGTGTTCACGATGTTGGGATGCGTCAGCTTCGCTGCGGACTCGGCTTCTTGATAGAATCGGCGAACGAAATCCTCATCGGCCGCATACTGCTCGCGCAGCACTTTGATCGCGACCCGCCGGCGCAGCAGCGTGTCGACGCCGAGATAGACGCGCGCCATGCCGCCTTCGCCGAGGGCATGATCGAGCCGGTAACGATTATTGAACGTCTGCTCCGTCATGATCCTGAGGCCGCTGTACTCGCGAGCGCCGTTTCCAGCACGTTACGCGCGATCGGCGCCGCGACGGCCGCGCCGTAGCCAGCGTTCTCGACGAGGATTGCAACGACGGCGCGTGGATGATCTGCAGGCGCGAAGCAGACGAACCACGAGTGCGGGGCTCCATGCGGATTCGTGGCCGTTCCCGTCTTCCCGGCAACGATGACGTTCGGCAGGCTCGCAACGGTGCCCGTTCCACGCTCGACCACGGCGATCATCATCTTCTTCACCTCCCGTGCCGTATCCGCCGAGATGGGCGAAGCAAGCATTCCGCTCGGAAGAACGCCGACGGCCATTCCGTCGCGGCGTATTTGCCGTACGATGTACGGTCGAGGCTCGTCTCCGTCGTTTGCAACCGTCGCGGCGACGAGCGCCATCTGCAGCGGAGAGACGAGGAGCGCGCCTTGTCCGAAGCCCATCTGCGCGAGCTCGCCTGCGCTCACCTGCGTGCGGAGCGGGACGACGCTCGCGGAAGCCGGCAGTTGAAAATCGAGATTGCCTCCGATGCCGAAGCGGCTGAGATACTGGTAAAACGTGTCGAGCCCCATCTTGAGCGTGATCTGTGCGAAGTCGACGTTGCTCGAGAGGGCAAAAGCGGTCGTGACGTCCTGATACCCGGTGGCTTCTCCTTCGTTGTCGTGCAGCACGCCGGTACCGACGTTGAGATAGCCGGGGTCTTCAAAGTGCGAACCCGGCGTCACCGCGCCGCTGTCGAGCGCAGCGGATGCCGTGAATATCTTGAACGTCGACCCCGGAGGATAGAGCCCTTGCGTCGCACGATCGAGAAGCGGGCTCTGCGGATTCGCGTCGAGACTGCCGAAGATGCCGTCGATTGCTTGCGGGTCGAACGAAGGAACGGACGCGATCGCTAGGACCGCTCCCGAATGAGGATCGATGACAACCCCGGCAGCGCGCGCGTACGGCGCGAGCTGGGTGTAGAGTTCATTCTCGATAGCGGGAACGATCGTCGTCACGATGTCGTCGCCGCGCGCCATGCGCGCGTGCCCCGCGAGCGCCGCGCGAATCTCTTCGAACTGTCCGAACGCGTTGCCCGACAGATCCGGCGCACTCAGGGCTCGGTCGTAGGCTTGCTCGATACCGCTCGTGCCGTAACGCGTTGAGACGTAGCCGACGATCTGCGCGAGCTCGGCGCCGAGCGGATAGATGCGCCGTCCGCCGTGGGAGTACGCGAGGACGGTCCCGTCGGTGGCCAAGATGCGCCCGCGCCCCGCTTCGACCGTTCCGTTACGCGGATTTGCGGCGCGCGACGCAATCGCCGGGCCTTGCGCAATCTGCACGTACCATAGCCGCGCGCCGATGAGGACGAAGCACACGGCCATCAAGAGATCGAAGCGGCGAACGGTACCGTTGATCACGCGGGCGGCTCCGCTGCTTCTCGCAGCACCCGCAAACCGTCATTCTCGGTGCGCACCGCGAGATGCGGTCGCACCGTGTCTTCGTCGAGCAATGCCCCCACGAGCCGCTGCACCGTGGCGTCGCCGACGCCCTCGATTGCGAGGACGACGTCGACACCGAGCTCGACGAGCAGTGCGGGCGCAACGTACGCGCATCGAGGGAGCGATGCGTAATGGTGCGGTTCGTAGCGGCCCTGTCGCCAGGGTCCGCGCTTTCCAAACACCTGCCCGTGAAAATCCCACGCACAGAGCTGACGTTCTTTCCACACGAACTCGTCGCGCACGCAGAGGCGGCGGCAGGCGGCGCACTGGACGATTGCGGCCGGCGGATGTGCGAGCGCTTCGGCAACGTCTTCTGGAAGATCTTCGACGTTCAGCACCGCCTCTTCGTCGAGACGATCGGGTACGGGCGCGGACCACTCGACCCGCGCGAGCAGTTCGATGTCGCGCACCGGTGCGATAAACGAACGCTCGTCCTCGGGCGGGAACGTGCGATCGACCCAGTCGATGACGCCGGCGAGTGCGAGCCCGACGTTCTGCCAACCGTCGCCGATCACGACGCCGGCGGGGGTCCACGCCACCGGAACGAGGCGCGCGGTGATCGCGCCGCCCTCTGGGCGAAAGCTGTTTACGAAAGCAAGCGTACTGCTATTACCGCCGAGCACGAAGGCCGCCGGCTCGCCGCGCGCGCTCAGGATGCGATCGTGGCGGTCGCTATGCGGTACTCTTGGAGGCTTTGCGGAGGACCCGCCGTACCGCTGAGCGCCTCCGCCAGGGCGTGCGCCGTATCCAGGCTGCTCAAACACGCGATACTCGCTTCGACCGCAGCCCGTCGAATCTTGTAGTCGTCCGATATCTCTCGGGGCCCCTTCGCGTCGTTGATGACGAGATCGACCGAACGGGAGGCCAGGACGTCGAGGACGTGAGGCGACCCGTCGGCGATCTTGTTCGTCCGTTCGCAGGCGATCCCGGCGGCGTCGAGTGCGTCGGCGGTGCCGGCCGTCGCGACGAGACGATGCCCGAGCGCCACGTACCGCTCGAGCACGGCGATCGCCGCTTGTTTCTCCTCGTCAGAGATCGACACGAGAATGCGGCCGCCCTCGCTCGGCAGCCGTACTCCAGCCGCCACGAACGCCTTACGCAGCGCGCCTGCAAAGGTTGCGTCGATGCCGAGCACCTCTCCGGTGGACTTCATCTCGGGGCCGAGGATGGTCTCGACGCCGCGCATCTTCGAGAACGAGAAGACGGGAATCTTCACGACGACGTACGGAGGAGCCGGCGCCAAGCCGACACCGTACTCCATCGTGCGTAACCGCTCGCCCAGCGCGACCCGTGTAGCGGCGCGGACGACGTTCAGGCCGGTCGCCTTTTGGATGATGGGTACCGTGCGGCTTGCGCGGGGATTCGCTTCGATGATGAAAAGCTCGTCTTCGTGCAAGACGAACTGGATGTTGATGAGACCCGCGATACGCAGCTCGCGCGCAATCGCCTCGGTCACCTCGACGATTCGCTGCTGCTGCATCGGCGTGAGCCGCTGCGGCGGATAGACCGCAATCGAGTCGCCGGAATGGATGCCGGCCCGTTCGACGTGTTCGAAGATGCCCGGAATCAAGACGTCGTGGCCGTCGAAGACGGCATCCACTTCCAACTCGAGACCGGCGAGGTAACGGTCGACGAGCAGTGGAGCGTCGGCTCGAATCGGGGGAGCCGACTCCGCGTACGACGCGAGCTGCGCTTCGTTGTAGATGATCTCCATCGCCCGCCCGCCAAGCACGAATGACGGGCGGACGAGCACAGGAAAGCCGAGTTCCCGCGCGACTGCGCGTGCCTCACGGAAGCTGCGCGCTGCGCGCCCCTGCGGCCTTGCAACGTCGAGGCGCGCGAGGGCGGCATCGAACTGCTCCCGGTTCTCGGCCATATCGAGGCTCACCCGGTCGCTGCCGATGATCCGGACGCCGCGTCGCGCCAGTTCCGGGGCAAGATTGATCGCCGTCTGTCCGCCGAACGCGAGCATGACACCGCGCGCGCCCGTCGCGTGGTATGCAGCCTCGACTTCGTCCGGGCCCGGAGGCTCGAAGACGAGGGCATCCGACACGTCGAAATCGGTCGAGACGGTCTCGGGATTGTTATTGACGACGACCGCTCGATGGCCCGCGTCTCGTAACGCCCATGCCGCGTGAACGCAGCTATAGTCGAACTCGATGCCCTGTCCGATACGAATCGGACCGCTTCCGACGACGACGACCGCTTCACCGCTGCCCGAGGGCATGCGAGGGCGTAGTTCGTCGGATTCTCCCGGCGACAGGTAGTAGTAGGGCGACTGAGCGGGAAACTCGCCGGCTGCCGTGTCGACCATGCGGAACGCGCCGTCGCGAGGAGACCACGCTCCCTCACCCTCGGCCACGAGCGCCGCGATCTCGTACAGCCAGAATCGATCGATGGACGACAGATCGCGTACGCGCTCGATTGCCCGTTCGACTCCGCCTGCCTCGTGCGCGCGGCGCAATATCTCGCAGATCGCAAAGAGCCGTTCGTGCGTCGGATGCTCGACGACGCGCTCGAGCTCGGCTTGGCTCCACTCGCGCAGCCCGGCGTCAGCCATCGACGCGATGCCGAGATCGAGCCCGCGAACAGCCTTCGCAAGCGCCGCACGGAACGTGCGCCCGATCCCCATCGCTTCGCCGGTCGACTTCATCTGTGTTCCCAGACGGGTATCGGCAAGTGGAAACTTGTCGAACGGCCAGCGTGGGATCTTCACGACCACGTAGTCGAGCGCCGGCTCGTACGCGGCCTTCGTAATGCCGGTCACAGGGTTCTCT
Organism: Vulcanimicrobiota bacterium; assembly: GCA_027315245.1. Taxonomy (GTDB): domain Bacteria; phylum Vulcanimicrobiota; class Vulcanimicrobiia; order Vulcanimicrobiales; family Vulcanimicrobiaceae; genus Tyrphobacter. The sequence goes on from DAHUYK010000164.1 coordinate 8,034, forward strand.
ATCTCGTCCAAGCGCTGCCCGAGTGCGATACGCGTCGCGATCTTTGCGATCGGATACCCCGTCGCTTTCGATGCCAGGGCCGAGCTGCGCGAAAGGCGCGGGTTAACTTCGATGATGGCATACTCGCTGCGGTCCGGGTGAAGCGCGAACTGGATGTTGCAGCCGCCCCTGACACCGAGGGCCCGGATGACGTTGAGGCTCGCGGTGCGCAGCATGTGGTACTCGACGTCGGAGAGCGTCTGTGAGGGCGCCACGACGATCGAGTCGCCGGTATGCACGCCGACGGGATCGACGTTCTCCATGTTGCAAACGACGATGCAGTTGTCACTGGCGTCACGGAGAATTTCGTACTCGACTTCCTTCCAGCCCAGGAGCGAGGTCTCCAACAGCACTTGGCCGATGAGGCTTGCGCGCAGTCCGGCGCGCAGCGTCTCACGGAGCTGCTCCTCGTCATACGCAAGTCCCCCACCCGTTCCCGCAAGCGTGTACGCGGGGCGCACCACGAGCGGATAGCCGTGTTCGCGAGCGAAGGCGACGCCGTGCTCGATCTCCGTGACGACGCTGCTCTCGGGCACGGGCTCGCCGATCTCGATCATCTTCTCTTTGAAGCGCTCGCGGTCTTCAGCGAGACGAATTGCATCCACCGGCGTTCCAAGCAGCTCCACACCGTAGCGCGCAAGGGCGCCCGCTTCGTGCAGTTCGACGGCGAGATTCAGCCCCGTCTGTCCTCCAAGGGTTGGGAGCAACGCATCGGGGCGCTCGCGTGCAACGATTGCCTCGACGGATTCCACGGTGAGCGGCTCAAGATAGACCGCATCGGCGATCTCGGGATCCGTCATGATCGTCGCGGGGTTCGAGTTGACGAGCACGACACGATGACCTTGCTCGCGCAGCGCGCGGCACGCTTGCACGCCCGCATAGTCGAACTCCGCAGCCTGCCCGATGACGATAGGGCCCGATCCAATGACCATGACGCTGCGCCGCGTCACGGAAATCGTCCCGCGCCCATGCCTGCAAAGAATGTTGCGATGAGCAGCGCGATGCCCGCGACGGTGAAACCCGTCGTCGCGTCGACGCGCTTGCGCTCAAAAGACGTGACGCGCCCAAGGCGCGCGAGCGCGTCACGCAGCTGCGCCGCGTTCTCCGCGCGAGCGTACGCACCGCCGCTTGCGTCGGCATAGGAGCGCAGAGCCGGCTCGTCGATCGTCGCCTGATCCGAACTCCCCGGAATGAGCGCGCCGGCCGTCGTTCCGATCCCGACGGTATAGATCGGAATGTGCTGGGTTCCGAGCCACTGCGAGACTTGCTGCGGGTCGACGCCCATATTATTCACGCCGTCCGTAATGAGCACGACGAGCCGGTGCCCCGTCGCCGGAAGCGCGCTCGCGGCGAGGCGAAGCGCATCGCCGATTGCCGTCGCGCCGCCTGGTGGCGGCACGTCCGAGAGCGCTGCCACGACGCGAGCGTGATCGCGCGAAAGGGGCTCGATGAGCGACGCGCCGCTCGAGAATGCGATGAGTCCGATACGCGTGCCCGGGGTCGACTCCTCGATGAATGCACGCGCGGCTTCGAGTGCGGCTGCGGCACGCGTCGGCACGACGTCCCCGGCAGACATCGATCCCGAGGTGTCGATACAGATGAAGACGGCACCGTCGCGAACCGGCACCGGCGCCGTGATACGCGGGCCTCCGAGAGCGAATGCGAGCGCGAGCAGTCCCACGCTCCACGCAATGGCGAGCGCTTGCGGAACCCACCGCCGCGGTCGCGCCGCCGCCACGAAGAAGTCGAGATTCGAATACGCGAGATCCTGCCGTGTCTTTCGCTGCACGAGCCTGCGATAGAGGAGCACGAATGCGGCCGCCACAACGACGGCAAGCGCGAAGCGCAGGGGATGTGCAAACGTCACAGTCCGAACGCCGCCGCGAGGGACGCAGCGCCGTCCTCTTCGCGAAGCACGCCGGCGCGCCACCCGCAGGATGCGAAACGCTTTAGGAGCGCTTCCTCGCGCACACGCACCGCCTCTGTATAGCGCGCGCGTTCGGCCCCGCCGATGTAGGCGCGCTCCGTACCGCCCTCCGCGCCGCGCATACGCACGAGGCCGGAGAGCGGCAGTCCCTCGTACCACGGATCGCGAGCCAAGAGCAGCGTGCAGTCACACCGGCGCGCGAGCCGCAAGAGCAGCGCGTCGGCATCCTGCGAGAGATCGAAGCAATCGCTCGCGACGAGCAGCGCCGCGCCGGGACGCAGGGCCACGCGTGCGACGTTCAGGCTGCGCATCATGTCGAAGCGTCCGCTCGCCCCGAGTGCGGCCGCTGCCGAGGCGCGACCTCGCGCGGCGCCCCGCGGATGGATCGCGTCGCCGATGACGCGCACGCAGCGATCGTCGGCAGCCGCGACTGCGTACCATGCGGCAAGTGCCTCTGCCCCCGCGCGGGCGAGTGGGCGTCTGCGACCCACCTGCATCGACGGCGTGTCGTCGAGAACACCGGCAAGCGTCAGTGCGACGTCTTCGAGGATGACGCGGGTCTGGAGCTCCTGCGCGCGCGCGCTCGCCGGCCAATCGATGCGCCTCACGTCGTCGCCGGCCACGTAGGCACGCAGCTCGACGAACTCGTAGCCATCGCCCCGCCGCATCGTCGGCGAGCCGCCGGCCGTCCGCGGTCTGCGCTTGCCGCTCAGGAGCGCCGCCCGGATACCGGCCGACGGCGAAGTACGGCTCACGGAGCTGCGACGCCGGCGATCAATGTCTCGACGACCTCGCTGGGAGAGATCCCTTCGGTCGCGAGCCGGTAGCTGAAATCGATGCGGTGTCGCAACGCGAGCGGCGCGACTGCGCGTACGTCGTCGGGTAAGGCGTAATCGCGCCCCGCCAGGATCGCTTTCGCGCGCGCGAGGTTCGCAATTGCAAGCGTCGCGCGCGGCGACGCACCGTGATCGACGTATTCGTGCGGCTCGCGCGTCGCAGCGACGATCTCCACGATGTACCGCTTGAGCCGCTCCTCCACGTGCACGGCTCGGGCTTGCGCACGCCATGCGAGAGCGTCTTGGATCGTCGCAACGCCTTGCACGAACGGCGTGCGTTCGA
>DAHUYK010000166.1 GCA_027315245.1 Vulcanimicrobiota bacterium
AAAGGTGGAGTCGTTCATCTTCAGCGGCGTGAGAATATGCTGCTGTACGTACTCGTCGAACGGCTGGCCGGAGACGCGCTGAACGATGTACGCCGCGAGCGTCGCGCCGTAGTTCGAATACGCCACGGTCTTGCCGGGAGGAAAGATGCATGGCGGCATATGTTCGATGAGGTAGGTCCGCAGCGGAACGAGTTGGCTGGCTTTCTCCACGAACAGGCCGCTGAGCGTCTCCTCAAAGCCCGCGGTGTGCGTCATGAGATCGCGCATCGTGATCGGCTTTCCGAATCGCTCCGGTACGCGAAAATCGAGATACCGGTTCACGTCGGCGTTCAAGTCGATCTTGTGCGCCTGCACGAGCTGCATCACCGACGTCCACGTGAAGAGCTTCGAGATCGATCCGATGCGAAAGAGCGTTTGACCCGCCACGACCGGCTTCTTGGCTTTCACGTTGGCGTACCCGTAGCCACGCGCGAAGATCACCTTGCCGTCGTGAACGACCGAGATCACGCCGCCGGCGATGTCGCCCCGCGCAATTGCGTACGGCACGAACCCCGCGAAGAACGCGTCGAGGTCCCTCGGCGTGAGGGCATGCGCCGCTGGGCTGGCACTCGGTGCGGCAGGGGCGGCAATGCCTTGCACTCCCGCTGCTCCTAAGGACGTAAAAAGCAACAGTATCGTCGCGATAGACCTTCTCACAGCATGCTCCTCGAGAGAGGTGTGCGTATCCCGCAAGTATAGGATATTTTGGACACGAAATCAATATTTCGTCCGGCCATGCGCCTCGCCTACGCCGCGTTCGGAACCGAGACGAACACGTTCTCCGCCGTTCCCACGACCCTGGACGACTTCGACCGCGATGGGAGCCGCATGGAGCGGCACTGGGAGCATGCACTCGCACCCGCGCGCGACCGCGGCATCGAGTGCGCCGGCGGATTCCACGCCTTCGCGCCGCCCGCGGGCCTCGCCCAAGCCGCCGCATATCGGGCGCTTCGCGACGAGCTCGTGGCGAGCGTTTCCAAACATCTGCCGCTCGACTTCGTCGTGCTTGCACTCCACGGCGCCATGGTCGCGCAAGGAGAGAACGACTGCGAAGGCGACGTGCTGCGCAGGGTGCGCCAGATCGTCGGCGACCGCTGCCTCATCGGCGCCGTATTCGATCCGCACGCGCACCTTACGGCGCAGATGATCGGCGCGAGCGATCTTCTCGTTGCGTACAAGGAGTATCCGCACGTCGACGCAGATGCCCGAGCGAACGAGCTCGTCTGCAAACTCCTCGCGATGCACGACACGGGTACGCGTCCCGTGCCCGCAGTCTTCGACTGCCGCACGATCTCGCTCTACTACACGAATCGCGAACCGATGCGATCGCTCGTCGACCGCGTCGTTGCCATGGAACAGCGCAGCGGCGTCTGCTCCGTTTCGGTCGTGCACGGCTTTCCGTGGGGCGACGTCGCCGAGGCCGGAACGAAGGTGCTCGTCTACGCCGGCACGGCAGAACAGGCGACGCGATGCGTGAGCGACGTGGGGGGCGAGCTCGTCTCGCTTCGGGGCACGACGTTCGATGCACCGGCGGCGCTCGGCGACGCGATCCGCCTCGCCTTGACGAATGCGGGGCGCTGCGTCCTTGCCGAGGTCGCCGACAACCCGGGAGGCGGCGCCCCTGCCGACGGGACGTGGCTCTTGCGCGCGCTCATCGAAGCGCGCGCCGCCGACGTCGCCTACGGCGCACTCTGCGATGCCGCTGCCGTGGCTGCATGCATGCGCGCCGGCACGGGGAAACGCGTCGACCTGCTCGTCGGAGGCGCGTCTTCGCCGCTCTCCGGCGCACCGCTGCGCGTACGCGCAACGGTGACGGCGCTCGCGCACGACGTTCGCACCGCCGTGACCGGCGGGCTCGACGCCGATACCGGCTACGGAGACGTCGCGGTGCTGCGGCTGGATCACAACGTCGACCTCGCCATCTCGACGCGGCGTTCGCAAGTCTTCTCACGCTCGTTCTTCGAGCGGCTCGGCGTCGTGCTTGATTCCAAGCACATCGTCGCGCTGAAGTCGACGAATCATTTCTACCACGAGTTTGCGCCGATCGCGCAGCGCGTGCTCTATGTCGACACGCCGGGGCCGCTGCGCCTGGCCTTCGCGAAACTCCCATATCGCACCGTACGCCGGCCGATCTGGCCGCTCGACACGGAGGCACCTGCGCTGTTGGTTCGCTAGTTCATTCGCGCGGTCGTGAGCGCGACGACGCACGCCGGGCGCGCGCTTTCGTTGCGCATCGCGTGCGCGTAGCCGGCGGCATACACGCAGCACGCGTCGCCGGACATCGGGTAGTCGACGCCGTCGACGCGCAGCACGACGTCGCCTTCGAGAACGTACACGACGTCGATGCCATCGTGTGCGATCTCGCTGCGAAACGCGGAGTGCGGCGCCATCCGCACGATGACCAAATCGAGGTCGATGCCAGGAAGGTGCAGCGCCTGATAGTCGACCCCGCGACCGCGCTTGACCTTGCTGCGGCTCTCCTTGCCCACGAAGTTCGGGTGCGACAGCTGCGTGCTGAAGCCCAAGAACGCACCCAAATCTTGCTCGAAGAACTGCGCGAGCCGCGCGAGCCGGCCCAAAGAGATGTCGGATTCGCCGCGTTCGACGGCGCTCACGAACGACGGGGAGAGACCACTTCGCTCGGCGACGTCACGCACCGTTACACGGTGGCGCGCACGCAGGTGCTTGAGTATCTTCCCGACGTCGGGGAGCTGTGCGTTCGTCGCACCCTTCGCTTTGCCGTTCGAACGCTTGCCGCCCGCTCGCGCTTTCGAGCGTTTTACCATCGATGCGGCGATTCGGCGGCGCGCAGCACTTCTACTTCAGTAGCCGCCATGCCCACGCACTCGCATATGGCGTCACGGGAGACGGAGCGAACCCGCGCAGCCGCGTCGTGAAGACGCTGACGATGCGCGGCTGAAACAGGATGACGTCGGGCACGTCGCTCTCCAAGAGCGCGTTGAGCGTTTCGTTGTCGCGCTGCGCGACCGCTGGATCGACTGCCGCAGAGCCGGCTCGCGCGACAGCGTCGACGCGCGGATCGCACAGCCGTGTCAGGTCGAAGCCGTTCGGCGGCGTTTGGCTGCAGTCGTAGAGGAACTGCACGTCTCCGTTGCTCTCTCCGACGGCGGTGAGATATGCGAGCGAAAAGTCTCCTCCGAAGACCGGGCCGCCAACCGCGCCGGGCACCATGTAGATGGCCGCGGCGTACGCCCGAATCGGCGCGGCGATGCCGACGCTGCGCAGCTGCGCCTGCACGAGCGTCGTCACCGAATCCGACATCGGATCGTAGGAACTCGTAATGAGCGCAAGCACGAGGCGATGACCGTCGCGCTCGCGGATTCCGCCGAGACCGACGTGCCAGCCCGCCGCGTCGAGCAGTGCTCGCGCGCGAGCCGGATCGTACGGCGGCATTTGTGGAGGCCCGGCGAGCGGCAGGCGCAGGAGCACGCGGCGAGCGTTACGGGCGAGAAACGCTCCGCGTGAGGCCTTGCGCGTTATGAGCGGTGCGTCGATGGCATGCGCCACCGCGCGACGCACGCGGACGTCGGCCGTCGGCCCTCGCGCGGTGTTCATGAGGATCGCTCCCATGCCGATTTCGGGCGTCAAGACGATGCGCACGTTCGCGGTAACGCGCGCCTCAGGATATACTTGCGGATCCAGATTGAAGGCTGCGCCGATCTCGCCGGTGCTCAACTCGTCGAGCGTCGTCGTACCATTGGTAATGAACTCCATCCTGATGTGCGCGATGTGCGGTGCGCCACGAAAGTACAAGGGGTTCGCTGCGAGCGAGATGTGGTCGCCGCGCACCCAGTTCGTCACGCGGTACGGACCCGATCCGATCGGCCGCGCGTTGTAGTCGATTGCATTGATGTTCGGGTACCGCGCGAGCAGATGGGCAGGCATGATCGGATAGTTGCCGTCCAACGCGAGAAAGTTCACGACGACGTCGCGTGAAGGATGGCGCAAGTCGACCTCGAGCGTGTAGTCTCCGCGCGCCTTCACGCGCGCGATGTCTTCGTACCCGTAATGCGACGGTATCGCGTTGGCGGGGTTCATGATTGCGTGGTACGTGAAGACGCAGTCGCGGGCGGTGAGCCGTGCCCCGTCCTGCCAGCGTACGTCATGGCGCAAATGGTAGATGATGCGCAGGCCGTTTGGAGAGATGCCGCCGTTTGCGAGGGTTGGAACCGCCGTCGCGACGTCGGGAATCTCGGTGCCGCTCGGGCCTTCGACGAGGAGGAAGGAGTAGAGCAGACTCCCGACCATCGACGCGGTCGGACCCTCGAGCAGGAGCGGGTCGAGCGTCCGCGGCTCCGTCCCGACCGCGATCGTGAGGCTATCGCCGCGCGCCACCGGGCGCTGCGAACAACCCGCCAGAACGGGAAGCGCTGCAAGAGCGAGCGCGACGAGCGCGCGCACGGTCACACCGTCACGGCGCGTAGAGCATACGCGCGATCTGCAACGCGACGTTCTCTGGCATCGCCGTCGTCACATTCGTTAGCACGACGATCTCTAGTCCGTCTTTCGGCCAGACGGCGTTCATCGTTCGGCCGCCGATAAGGCCGCCGTTGTGCCAGTAGAGACGTCGCCCTTCGTCATGACCAGCTACCCAAGCAAAGCCGTACCCGCCGGCGAGATCGCTCATTGCGCTTCCCTTTGGCACCATGGGGCGATTGCGCGGCGGCGTCAGCATTTCGCGCAGCGAGGCTTTGGAAACGACCGCTCCAGCGAAAAGGCTGCCGTCGAAGGCGACGAGATCGTGCGCATCCGACGCCATCGATCCGGCGGCGTTTGCCCATGCCATCGACTGCGGCGCGACGGCGACGTACCGTCCCCTGGCGTAGGTATAGCCGTCGGCGACGTCGCTGCCCTCGGGCGGAGTCGATCGCATGACCTGCGTCGCGGTCATGCGCAGCGGATCGAAGATGCGTTGCTGCAAAAACGCCGCATACGATTCGCCAGTGACCTTTTGGATCAGCATACCGAGGATCGCATAGTTCGTGTTGCTGTACGACCACTTGCTTCCGGGCCGGAACAGCAACGGTTTGCCCCCGATCATCTGCACGTACTGCGCGATTGGCCGTGGGCGAACCGTCGACGTAAGGATCGCATGGAAGAGCGCGGGATCTTCGAGATAGTCGGGAATGCCCGAGGTTTGGTCGAGGAGTTCGCGGATGGTGACTTCGCGCGCATGCGGCACGGACGGCAGATACCGCGCGATTGGAGCGTCGAGATCGACGCTCCCGCTCTGCACGAGCAACATAACCGCTGCTGCGGTGAAGGATTTGCTGATCGACCCGAGCGCAAAGACCGTCGACGCAGTGACGGGCAAACGGTGCACCCGATCGCGCAACCCGTATCCCTGGGCGAAAAGGAGACGTCCGCTGCGACCGACGCCGACCTCCACGCCGCTGAGATGCTGCTGCGCCATCGCGCGCCGCACGATGGCGTCGATGCGAGCGATTTGCCTCTTTGAAAGCGCCGCGGCCGAACCAACGGAGTGAAGCACGAAAAGCGCGGCACCCAACATCATGGCAAAGCGGATCGCCCGGTACGGCGAGTATCTCATCCCGCGATAGTTTTCTATTATTTCGCTCTTGCCTCCAAAATTATGGCGAAGCCTCACGGTCGTGGCGCGCTGGAGGCCGCTTTACGGCCCAGTGGGAGAGCTACCGTACGCTAGGGGTACCGCGTCGGCTCGTTGAACGGCACTCCGCGATGAAGAAGGGGTTCGCTTTCCTATCCGTTCTCGCCATTCTTGGCGTGCTCGCGGCGTGTACGAGTACAGGAACGGCGTTCAACCCGCCGGGCGGCGGTATCCTCGCAGCGCACCACATGGTCGTGAGCGATGTTGCGAATAACAGCGTTCTCACGTTTCCGCTCTCCGCAGGCGCAACGACCGCGCCCACCGCAACGCTCAGCGGCGGCAGCACGCAGCTCAATCAACCCGAGGGAATCTTCGTCGACAGCCTCCACCGTACGCTCTGGGTCGGAAACTACTCGTCCGGCAGCAACGGCACCGTCACGGAGTACGCGCTCTCCGGCGCGACGACCCCGATGAAGAGCATCGGCGGCACGCTCACGACGATCAAGGGTCCCGGCGGCATCTACGTCGACGGCAGCGGGAACCTCTACGTCGCAGATTACCAAAATGCCGCGATCGACGTCTTTTCGTCTTCGGCCTCCGGGAACGTCGCACCGGCGCGTCAGATTATCGGGAGCTCCACGCTGCTCACGAGCGCTGCCGGGCTCTGGCTCGATAACGCCGGGCACATTTGGGTGGGCAGCAGCAGCGGCGTCCACGAGTTCGCGGCCAATGCAAACGGCAACGTAGCTCCCATCAATAGCTTGACGCTGCCCGCTTCGGCCGCTCCGATGGGCGTTTTCGTCGACCGCGCGCAGAACATCTGGGTCGCCGACGCCGAGAATTCCTCCGTTTATGAGTACGCCGCCGGTGCAACCTCGGCGACGCCTCCCGAACGCACGATCTCCGGCGCGTTGACGACACTGCGCGAGCCGAACGGCGTTTACGTCGACGGCTCGGGTAAAATTTACATCGCCGATTACTCGGCCGCTGCCGTATTAGTCTTCGCCGCAAACGCGACCGGTAACGTAGCGCCCGTGCAGACGATTCCCGCTAACGGAACGACGACGCTCGGCAAACCAATTGGCGTCGTCGTCTACTAGGAGCGACCGCCGTAGACGGAGGCGCCGGGATAGGCAGCGGCATCGCCGAGCTGCGCCTCGATCGCCATGAGACGATTGTACTTCGCGATACGCTCGCTGCGCGAGAGCGAGCCCGTCTTGATCTGACCGGCACCCGTCGCAACGGCGAGATCGGCGATGAAGGTGTCCTCCGTCTCTCCTGAGCGATGCGAAATGACGGTGCGATACCCCGCGCCGCGCGCCATGGCAATGCAATCGAGCGTCTCCGTGAGCGTCCCAATCTGATTCACTTTGATGAGGATCGCGTTGCCTACGCCCTCGCGAATGCCCCGTTCGAGCAACGTCGTATTCGTCACGAAGATGTCGTCGCCGACGAGTTGTACGCGCTCCCCTAGTTCTTTCGTCAGGTCGGCCCAGCCGCTCCAGTCTCCTTCGGCTAATCCGTCTTCGAGCGAGACGATGGGGTAGTGCTCGGTGAGCTCGCGATAGAGCGCGATCGTCTCGCGGGGCGAAAGACCGTGCGCCCCGTCGAGCGCAAAGTACTTACCGTCGCGGTAAAACTCGCTCGACGCCGGATCGAGTGCAATCGCGACGTCCGTACCGGGAGCGTAGCCGGCCTGTTCGATGGCGGCGACGATGAGGTCGAGGGCGTGCTGTGGGGCATCGAGCGGGGGAGCGTATCCGCCCTCGTCACCGACGAGCGTCGGCAGCCCGCGCTCGCGCAGAATCGCGCCGAGAGCGTGAAAGATCTCCGCGCCGTAACGAACGGCGTCGCCGAACGACGGCGCACCCACGGGCACGATCATGCACTCCTGGAACTGCAGCGCTCCTTGCGCGTGCTTTCCGCCGTTGACGACGTTCATCTGCGGAACCGGAAGTGTTGCTGCCGACGGACCCCCGAGATAACGAAAGAGTGGGAGAGAGAGACTCGAGGCGGCAGCCTTCGCGACCGCGAGAGAAACCCCCAGCAGCGCGTTCGCACCGAGACGTGATTTGTTCTCTGTTCCGTCGAGCTCGCGCAGGCGGTCGTCGATTTCGCGTTGCGCCGTTGCATCGAGCCCTTCGAGCGCCGGGCCGATCGTGTCGTTGACCGCCGTCACCGCTTTGCGCACGCCCTTGCCGCCGTAGCGCCTCGCGTCGCCGTCGCGCATTTCGACTGCTTCCTGCGTACCGGTCGATGCACCGGAGGGAACCATCGCCTCCTCGACGGCGCCGAAGCTCGTCGCGACGGTGACGGCGAGCGTCGGATTTCCGCGCGAATCCAGGATCTCGCGCGCCGCGATGCCCTCGATGAGCGGCCGTCCACCGCCTCGCAATGTTTCGAGCATCAGCCGCTGATCCAACGCTCGAGTTCGCGCCCGCGAGTGAAGTCGGCGTCTTTGAAGAAAATTGCGAGTTCTCGCTTCGCGCTCTCGGTGGAATCGCTGCCGTGCACGAGGTTCCTCCCGATGGTCTGCGCAAAATCGGCGCGCAGACTGCCCGGCACCGCGCGCATCGGATCGGTTGCGCCGATGATCTGCCGGCAGCCTTCGATTGCGCTTTCGCCCTCGACTGCGAGCGCGACGAGCGGACCGCTCGTGATGAAGCCGACGAGATCGGCGAAGAACGGCTTGCCTTTGTGTTCGCCGTAATGGCTGCGCGCTCGTTCGCCGTCGAGCTGCATCATGTGCATGGCGACGATCGCGTAGCCGCGCCGCTCGAAGCGTCCGACGATCTCGCCGACGAGTCCGCGCGACACGGCGTCGGGTTTGCAGAGAATCAACGTGGTCTCGTGTGCCATAACCCTGCGAAGGTGCGGCGCTCGACGCGGATAAGCCTGCCATCGTGGAGGGACCCTTCGCTCGCATCGTCTACGTCACGAGCACCGCGAGCACGAACGACGACGCAGCCAAACTACTGGACGACGATGCAGCGCGCGGCATGACGATCGTTGCCGAGGAACAGACGCGCGGCACCGGGCGCAAAGGCCGTGCGTGGATCGCTGCTCCTGGGACCGCGCTGCTCTTCACGACCATTCTGCCCGTCGACATTCCGACGCGCGACGTCTGGTGCGCACCTTTCTGGACCGCGCTGGCGGTCCGGGCCGCGCTGTCGCGCAGCGGGATCGACACGCAGCTCCAGTGGCCCAACGACCTGCTGCTGCAAGGAAGAAAGCTCGCCGGAATCCTCTGCGTCTCGCGCGTCTTCGGCGAGCGCACGCGCGTCGCGTGCGGCGTCGGCATCAACGTCTTTCGCACGCAGGCTGCGGCAGAAGCGATCCTCCCTGCACCGGCATTCTGCGACGATGTCGCGCACGTCGACCGCCAGACGCTGCTCGCGCTCATCCTAGAAGCGTTCAGCGCGCAGCTTCCGCTCCTAGCCCAAAGCGAGCAGACGGCTCGCCGATGGGAGGCTGAGGCGCGGCTTCCGTCACGATACCGCCTTCAAGTCGACGGCGAGCCGCTCGCGTTCGAAGCAACGGCGCTAGGCCTCGCGAGCGGCGGCGCTCTCCTCGTGGAAGACGCCGGAGAACGGCGCGAGATAGCACTCGCCGATGCTCGCGTGCTGCGTTAGACAGCGCGCGTACGCCTACTTCACGATTGCGCCGAGAGCGATGCCGGCGCCGCTGAGCGCTGCGGCCGCCTGCGCTTCCACCGAACCGTCGATGGAGAGGCAGAGATTGGCCGTCGAGTCGACGCCGGCCGGACGCGGGATCATCTTCGCGGCCACGCCCGCATCTTTGAGCGCCTTCGTCGCAATCATTGCGTCCGCGTTGCTCGAAAAGACGAAGATGACCTCGGGAATCGACATGCCTACGCGCCCGGTTCTCCGGTCACGAGTTCGTTCAAACCTGCCGCAACCTCGTTGAGTTCCGCTACACGATCGACGGCATCGCGCATGCGATCGGACATCTCTTGCGCTAGCGTTTCGATCACCGTCACATCCCCGTGCAGTTCTTCGTTCAGCGCTGCCAGCTCGTTGAGTTTCGGCGATGGCTGCTCTTTGGAAAGGTCCGCAATGATGCCGGCACTGCGCTCTACGGTGCGCTTCGTTGCTGTGACGTGATCGCCCGAGACTTCGCTGCCGACGACGACGACCCCGAGTTGCTTGGCCGCCTCTCGAACGCGGCGGCTATTGGTGACAAGCGTCTTCGATAATGCTTGGACGGTGGGAACCGCGAGCGCCAGCACGAGAACGACCGCCACGATACCCCACAGGACGAGGGCTTGC
>DAHUYK010000011.1 GCA_027315245.1 Vulcanimicrobiota bacterium
AAGATCGCGACGGATTTTCGTTCGGATCGAGGAGCGAAGAGGGAGCGACGCCGTAGCGTCGTGACCGATGAGCGACGAAGAGCCGGGCGAAAAGACAAGCGCGATTGCACCTCTCATTCGGATGTTACAGGCCACTAGTACGCATGCAGCTCGTCGACGCGCTCGCCGCGATTCGATCGTCGCGGTTCGACCTGCCCCTGACGTATGAAACCGCGGGCCTCGACCTGCGCGTCGGCGACGTCGTGCAGGTGCCACTCGGCCGCCGCGAAGTCGTTGCGTACGTCGTGCGCGGTTCCTACGAGGGTGCTGCGCGCGAGGGGCTGCGCTCGGTAACGGCACGGCTCGACGCACCGCGTGCCTTCGACGAGACGGGACTGGCCCTCGCACGTTTCGTCGCCGACGCGTACGTCTGTACGCTCGGGGAGGCCATTGGTGCGATCGTTCGTGCCGAAGCGCTTCCCCGCGCTGTCGACACGCTCGTTCGCGTTGCCCAGGCGGCGCGACCGGCACGTTATCCATCTGTGCCCGTGAGACTGTTGACGCTTCTGTGGACGGACTTTGAGGAGCGTTTCACGCTCGCGCAGCTTCTGCGTCATCCGGAGGCGCGCCGCGCGGCCGACCGTGCCGCGCTGCTGCGCCACGTCGGGACCCTCGTTCGCTCCGGCGACCTGCGCCGGGAACGCCGTACACGCAACGTGCGAGCGCGTGCGTTCGGCGTCCCGACGCTCTATCGCGCGTCGGCGGCCCCGCGCGGAACGAAGGCGACTGCGCTCTGCGCGCTCGTCGCGGAATGCGGGAGCATTGCCCACTCTCAAGCCGTCCTTGCCGGATACTCGAATGCCGTGATCGCAAGAGCGATCCGCTCGGGTGCGCTGCGGGAGGAACGTGCAAGGCCGCAACGCCGTCGCGCGAAGCCGGCGTCACGTTTCGCTCCGGCTCCTGCGCAGCAGGCGGCGATCGAGCGGATCGAAGCCGCCCTTTCCTCGGGATCGTTCGCGCAAATACTGCTCCACGGCATCACGGGGTCGGGCAAGACGCTCGTCTATTTGCAGGCAATCGAGACGGTCGTCCGTGGCGGCGGACGAGCCATCGTTCTCGTGCCGGAGATATCGCTCACGCCGCAGACGGCGCAGCGCTTCGAAGAGATCTTCGGCGATCGCGTTGCGGTGCTGCATTCGGCACTTTCCGAGGGCGAGCGCCTCGACGCATGGCAGGCGTGCGCCGCAGGCGAGATCGACGTCGTCGTCGGCGCGCGGAGCGCGGTCTTTGCGCCGCTCAGCGACGTTCGGCTGCTCGTCGTGGACGAGTCGCACGAGAGCACGTACAAGCAAGACGTCGTGCCGCGATATCATGCCGTCGCGGTAGCGCGCGAGCGCATGTGCCTCGCGCAGGGGGTGCTCCTGCTCGGGAGTGCGACCCCGTCGCTGGACTCCTACGCCGCAGCCCAGGCCGGGCGCCTTGCGCTCGTCGAGATGCCAGAGCGCGTCAGCGGCGGTGCGCTGCCGAGTGTACGCGTCGTTGATCTCGGTGCAGAGTTCTCCGGCGGACGCCGCGGAATACTCTCCGCCGTCCTTACGCAGGCGCTCGCGACCTGCATCGATCGCGGAGAGAAGAGCGTCCTATTCGTGAACCGGCGCGGAAGCGCGCGCTTCGTGCTCTGCCGAGCGTGCGGCACCGTTCCGGAGTGTCCCCGTTGCAGCGTCGCGCTCGCGTTGCACCGCAGCGAAGCGCTCATGCGCTGCCATTACTGCGATTACCGCGAGCCCGCGCGCGGGCAGTGCCGGCGTTGCGGCAGCGAGGCGCTCGGAGAGTACGGTCCCGGTACGGAACGGGTGGCACACGAGATCTCACGTCTCTTTCCGAGCGCACGCGTCGTGCGCATGGACTCCGACACGACGACGCGCATCGGCGATCATGCTCGCATTCTTCGTGCGTTCGACGAGGGAGGCGACGTGCTCGTCGGAACCCAGATGGTTGCGAAAGGTTTGGACTTTGCGGCCGTAACGCTCGCGGGGGTCGTCGCGGCGGACGTCGGCTTGCACATCGCTGACTTCCGCGCAGCGGAGCGAACGTTCGCGCTCATCATGCAAGTCTGCGGTCGCAGCGGTCGCGCGTCACCGGGAATCGCGGTCGTGCAGACCTATGCTCCCAGCCATCCGGCGATCCGCTTTGCAGCAGCGCACGACTACGAGGGTTTTGCTCGGCACGAGCTACCCGAGCGCAAGGCCCTCGGATACCCCCCGTTCTCGAGGATCGTCTACCTCGGGATCATCGGGGCAAGCCGCACGCGCGCCGCAGCAGCTGCGGCACGGTACGCGAGCGCCTTGGAAGAAGCGCACGTCGCGGAAGTACTGGGACCGGCCCCCTTTCCCATCGCCCGCGTGAGCGAGGAGTGGCGCTTTCGCATCTCGCTGCGGACGCACCGGCTCGGAGCCGTGCGGCGTGCCTTGCGCGAACGAATCCTTCCGCAGGCGGCGAGGGACCGCTCCACGCGTCTAGCGATCAACGTCGATCCCTAGGGCTCCTAGAGGGGAGTGTGGTCGTCATGTCGTTCCAAGTCTGGATGCAAGGCCGTGCCGGGTATCTGTGGCCGCTCATCTGGATCGCGGTGGCCCTAGCGGCTGGCGTCATCGTCGATCGATGGGTACTCCTTCGGCTCGGGCGCAGCGCCCTAGCTGCTCGCTATCGCTGGATCGGCGTGGGGATAGGCGCGCTGCGCGGCGGCGTGATCTTCTGGTTCGCGATCGCTGGGATTCACGCGGCAATGGTAACGTCCGCGTTGGACCGCAGCGTCGTGCAGATCCTCGATGACGTCTTGAGCCTGCTAGGCTTCGGCTCCGTCACATGGGTCGCAGCTCGCTTCGCCGGCGGTATGATTCACGAAAACGCCGCGCGTCTCGGCGCACGCGTCCTTTCGCCTTCGCTGATGGCGACGATCGTGCAGGCGGCGATTGCAGTCGTAGGCTTGCTCGTCATCTTGCAGGCGATGGGCGTCGCCATCGAACCGCTCCTCACCGCCCTCGGGGTCGGCGGTCTCGCCGTTGCGCTCGCTCTGCAGCCTACGCTTGCAAATCTCTTCGCTGGCATACAGCTCGTGGCGTCCGGCTCGCTTCGGCCCGGAGACTTCATCAACGTGAGCGGTTACCAAGGATATGTTGAAGACGTGACCTGGCGCACGACGACCATCCGCAGCGTTACGAACGACCTCGTCGTGATCCCGAACCTCACGATCGCAACCGGTCCGTTCGTCAGCTACAAGGTCGCGGCTCATGCCGTCGCGATCGACCTCCCATTTACCATCAAAGCTGGCGCAGACGTGGGCGAGGTCGAGCGTACCGCTCTGAAAGCCGGGACGGCAGCGTTACAGGCGAGCGGCGTTGCCGCTGGCGATCGCTCCGTTCGCGTTCGATTCGAGCAGGTGGCCGACGGAAACGTGCAAGCCCACCTCGTGCTCGAGGCGCCTGAATCGATCGATAGTGAACGTGTGCGTAACGAGGGAGTGAAGCGCCTCTTCGAGGCGCTTGCAACGAACGGCTCGCGTTCCGCCGGGGGAAGCTAGCGCTTCTTGCGAATGGCGGTCTTGCCGCCCTTACGAGCCTTTGGAGCACTTGCGGACGGCGCTGCGTTGCCGAGCGCTTTCGCGAGCCGCGACTTCTTGCGCGCCGCTTTGTTCTTGTGAATAACGCCCTTACTCGACGCCTTGTCGAGCGCGCTCTCCACCTCGCTTGCCGGCGTCGTGCCGCTCGCGCCCTTCTTGTAGAGCGTCTTCAGGCGCGACGTCACATCCTTGTTACGAGCGCTGCGCTTTTCGGTCTGTCGCGCCCACTTTACGGCGGCTTTGATATTCGGCATCAGTCGACCATAGCATGGCCGCAGTGCGGGCGCAAGATTTGGCGGTAGCTCTCGTAACGCCCCGTGTCGATCGCTCCCCGAGCGACCGCGTCGCGGACGGCGCAGTCGGGCTCGTGCAGGTGCGTGCAGTCCGCGAAACGGCACCGCTCCCTCGCGGCCGCAATCTCGACGAACGCGGAGGCGAGCTCCAGCGGCGTAATCGCGCCGAGTCCGAACTCGGCAACCCCGGGGCTATCTATAAGGAAGCCGCCGTCGATCCGGCAGAGCCGTGCAACGGTCGTCGTCTGTCGACCGATGCCGGACGTCGATAGGTCGCCGATGACGGCCTCGCCCCCGAGTGCGCGAAAAATGCTGCTCTTTCCGACGCCCGAGACGCCGCCGAGCAGAGCCGTTCTCCCAGCCAAGAGAGCGCGCAGCTCGTCGATCCCATCGCCGTGCTTCGGGTCGACGACGGCCGTCGTATAGCCGAGACCTGCGTAGAGTTCCCTCCAGTGCTCCGCGTGCGCCCTGGTCGTGAGGTCGGGCTTCGTGAGAATGACGAGCGCTGCAACTCCTTCGACTTCGCTGAACGCGATCAACTGATCGACGATGATGCCGCGCGGAGCCGGCTGCGCAAGCGCCATGACGGTCGCGAGCGTATCGACGTTCGCTGCGATCGTCTTGGAGCGTCCGCGGCTCGTTCTGCGCGTCAACGCGGATCGGCGCGGCTCCAAACGTTCGACGACCGTCCCGCCGCCGGCGAGCAGACGCACGGTGGCGACGTCGCCGGGGACCGGCATCGCCGGGCGGCCGCGTACGCGTCGTAGCTGCGCGAGACGCGGCAGCGCTTCCCCGTCGAGCGCGACCCACGTCGAGTTTCTGCCGGTCGCAACGACGAGGCTGCGGCGAAGGTCTAATGGAACATCTGAAGGCATCTTGTGATGGAGCACATCGTCCTTGCTGTTTTCCCCTCGGCGGCACAAGCCTTGCCGGCGCTTGAACGCGCTCTCGGCGGCTCCGGCCGTCCTGACGGCGTCGTGTCTGTTCGGCGGTCCGAAGAGAGCATCGTCGTCGAATGGGATCCGGCGCGCACCGGGGTGCGCGTCGTCATGAACGTCATCGACGCCGAGCTCCGGCGCTTCCATGCATCGCGGCGCACCGAGCTGCTCGTTCCGCTCTCCGAGGAGTCTCTGGCAGAGATCGCGGCAGCGGAGCTGCAGGCCCCTGAAATCGCACCCGACCGCATCCTCGAACGGCTGCTCGAAGAAGCTGGGCTGTGCTGAACTGGCTTTTGGCGAACGTCGGGATCGCGGACGTCGTGGACGTTGCCGCGACGAGCGTGCTCTTCTACTACGTTTTGCTTCTTATCCGCGGTACGCGTGCCGTGCAGATTCTCACCGGTGTCCTGCTGCTGCTGGGCTTCCTTGGCTTGGCGAACCTGTTTCATCTCTATTTGCTCGGGACGATTCTCCAACTGCTCGCAGCGGTGGGCGTCGTCTCGCTGCCTATCATCTTTCAACCCGAGCTCCGTCGCGCGCTCGAGCAGTTAGGCCGCGGCGGCGTCTTTCGGATGGGTGAAGATCCGATCGAGTCTCGCCGCACGCAGGATCCAGCGATGGCGATGATCGCCGATGCTGCGGTACTGCTTTCGCGTAGCCGGCTCGGGGCGCTCATCGTCATCGAACAGCAGAGCGGTTTAAAAGACGTCACCGAGAGCGGGACGCAGCTCCATGCACGGCTCTCCGTCGAGCTGCTTCTGGCGATCTTCAACGTACGATCTCCGTTGCACGACGGCGCCGTCATCGTGAACGACGCCATCGTCGAAGCGGCGGCGTGTTTTCTTCCGCTCGCAGAGCCGCGCCCGGGCGAGCGGCGTTTGGGCACGCGTCATCGCGCTGCACTGGGCGTGAGCGAACAGACCGATGCGGTCGTCGTTGTCGTTTCCGAAGAGAGCGGTACCCTGAGCATCGCGCGCTCCGGCAAGCACACGCGGCCGATCGAAGACGAGCATCGTCTGCTCCGCATGCTCCTAGCGGTGACGCGCGGCCCGCGCGAGCGCCGGCTCTCCTCTGATTTCGTTTCGCGACTGCGCGCCCGGCTATGGAACCAGGGCCGCCAGAAGAGACACCATGCAGATCATCCGCAAGAACTTCACACTTAAGCTGCTCGCGTTCACCCTCGCGATCGTCGGGTGGGCATACATTCGATTCGCGAATAATCCCGTCGTTGCGGCGCGCTTCAACGAAGACCTTACCGTTCCCATCACAGCCGTCAACGTACCGCTCGGATACGCCGCGCATTACTCCCGCGCGACGGCGACGGTGACGATCGCCATGAAGCGGGGATCCCCCGCCGTGCGTTCGCAAGACGTCAAGGCCGTGCTCGACTTGGCCGGCCGGACCGCCGGGGTCTATAACGTGCCCGTCCAGCTCGTTGCTCCCGACGTGGCGATTCAGAGCCTGAGCCCCGCATCGGTGACGCTCACGTTGGAGCGCATCCTGCAGCGCAGCCTGCCCCTCGTCGTTCACTACTCGGATCGCCAAACCGGCGTTGTCGTGAGCCAAACAGAGCTGACGCCGCAGCGCGTCGTCGTGAGCGGCGGAAGCGGCGCGCTCTCTCAGATCGTCGAGGTACGCGCGAACGTTCCGATGCCGGCCCAGGCGCGTTCCTTTGACGAGATGCTGCGTCCCATCCCCGTCGACGGCATGGGCCACGAAGTCCCAGACGTGCAAGTCGCACCCGACCTCGTTCGCGTCCACGTCACCTTCGTCGCTGCAGCGGCTGCACGGTGAGCCGGCTCTTCGGCACGGACGGCGTGCGCGGCGTCGCAAACGCGGAGCTTACGCCGGAGGTGGCGTTTCGCGTCGGTCGCGCAGGCGCCACGGTGCTCTCGCGCAGCAGCGAGAGGCATCGCCCGGTGGTCGTCGGCCGGGACACGCGCCTTTCGGGAACGATGCTCGAAGCGGCGATCGTGGCAGGCATAACCTCCGTCGGCCGCGACGTCGTCTCCATCGGCATCGCGCCCACGCCTGCCGTTGCATGCGTGACGGTCGCCGAACACGCTGCTGCGGGCGTCATGATCAGCGCGTCGCATAATCCGATTGCCGATAACGGTATCAAGTTCTTCGGCAGCGACGGCTTCAAGTTGCCCGACGCGGTAGAAGAAGAGATCGAATCGCTTCTCGATTCTGCCGATTTGCCGCGCCCCGTCGGCGCGGGCGTCGGCGTCGCGCGGCTGCAGCAAAATCTCGTGCGGCACTACTACCGGCGCCTTCAGGAGAGTGCCGGCGATCTCTCCGGTTTGAATGTCGTCGTCGACGCTGCATTTGGTGCCGCGTATGCCATCGCACCGTACGTTTTTCGCAAACTCGGTGCGAACGTCGTCGAGATGCACTGCGAGAACGACGGCGCACGCATCAACGTCGAGTGCGGCGCAACGGATCTGCGTGCCTTGCTCGAGCGCGTGCGTCTTCTGCGAGACGCCGGAACCCCGGCGATTGGGGTTGCGTTCGACGGTGATGCCGATCGCGCGCTCTTCGTCGACGAGCGCGGCGACGTCGTCACCGGAGACCACGTTCTCTTCGCGGTCGGACGGCATCTTCGCGACCGAGGTGAGCTTGCGGGCGATACGGTCGTCGGCACGGTCATGACGAACATCGGTGCCGAACGAGCAATGGCAAAGCACGGAATCCGTCTGTTGCGCGCGCCGGTGGGCGACCGGTACGTCCTCGAGGCGATGCGCTCGGGTGGATACGTGCTGGGCGGAGAGCAGTCAGGACACGTCATCGACCTGCGTGCGAACACGACCGGCGACGGGCCGATGACGGCCCTCATGCTGCTCGGCATTGCGGCGGCCTCGGGATCGACGCTTCATGCGATCACGCGCGAGGTCGCAGTCGCCCCGCAGATCCTCCTGAACGTCCGCACGACGAGGCGAGATGTGTTGGAGGCTCCGAGCGTGCGCAATGCAGTCGCCGACGCCGAGGCTGCTCTCGAGGGCTCGGGCCGCCTCCTGATCCGGCCTTCGGGCACCGAACCGATGATCCGGATCATGGCCGAGGGGGACGACCGCCGCACGATCGAGACCGCGGCCTCGAAGGTTGCCTCAGAGCTGCAGAAGGAGATCGAGCGGCTGGGGGAAAGCTAGCGATTGGACCTCAGCCGTCGCTCACACGACGGCCCGGGGCACATGACAACTGAAAGATCACTGAATCCGAAGCAGTGCTTCGGAGCGGGGGATTTCCTTTTGGGGTGAATGGGCCGATCCAGACGGCGGGCAGCGTCGTCATGGTGGTCCTAGGGCGGTCTTTCTCGTCCGAACCCGTCAACTAACCTCGCAAGTGTTGAGAAAGAGGAGTTGCCGTTGCGTTTCGCCGTCGTCGCCTGCGTTTTTGCCTCGTGCCTGGCTGGCTCGTTTGGAACGAGCCGGGCTTCCGTCGTCCATCACCGTCCTGCGCCCAAGAGGGTCGCCTTCGCGCAGTTGAGCGCCGACCGCACGAGCCCTGATATCGGCCAGTGGCTGGCGAGGACCGTCGTGGTCCGGCACGTCCACCACGCGGCAACGATCCGGCGCTTCGCGAGCCGCGTGCTCGCCCGCACGTCGCAGATCGCTCAGCGGCTCACGCGGAGTGCGCTGCGCTTTCTCGGCGTGCCGTACGTCTTCGGGGGAACGTCGCGGGCAGGGTTCGACTGCTCCGGGTACGTCCAGCACGTCTTTGCGATGCTCGGCATGCACCTTCCGCGCACGGCCGACGCCCAGTTCTACGCCGGAAAGCGGGTCCACCAGTTGCGCCCCGGCGATCTCGTCTTCTTTCAGACCTATGCGCCCGGTCCCTCACACGTCGGGATCTATCTCGGCCACGACCGGTTCGTCTCGGCGAGCTCGAACGGTGTCATGGTGAGCAGCCTCAATGACCCGTATTGGGCGAACCGCTACATCGGCGCAAAGAATCTCATAACGCGCTAGCAACGCGCGCCGCGAGGCAAAATCCCGCTGGGTACCGTATTCGCTAGCGATACCGCGTTGGGGTGTAGCCAAGCGGTAAGGCAGCGGACTTTGACTCCGCCATGCGTTGGTTCGAATCCAGCCACCCCAGCACCGTTAGAGTATAGTGCTTTGCCGCTGCCTTACCGCAGCGCAGGCACGACGTGCCGAAGCGGAACGTTTAAAACGAGGGGTCCTCAAAGTGCGCAGCACTTTGGGGAAACCAGCGGACTTT
This sequence comes from Vulcanimicrobiota bacterium, assembly GCA_027315245.1. Classification (GTDB taxonomy): domain Bacteria; phylum Vulcanimicrobiota; class Vulcanimicrobiia; order Vulcanimicrobiales; family Vulcanimicrobiaceae; genus Tyrphobacter. The sequence continues at coordinate 9,051 of DAHUYK010000011.1, forward strand.
GACTCCGCCATGCGTTGGTTCGAATCCAGCCACCCCAGCACCGTTAGAGTTAGGTTCCCATAGCGCTTTGCCGCTGCCTTACCGCAGCGCAGGCACGAACGCCTTGCTTGGTAAAGCGTTGAAGCATGCGAAGCTTTTACGCCTTCCCGGCCCTTGTGCTTTGCATGATTGCGTCCGCCAGCGGTGCGCTGAGACTGCAGCCGCAGCGTGCATCGCTCGACGCGCAGATACCGCGCTACACGCACATCATCGTGATCGTTGCCGAAAACAAAGATTACGATCAGGTCGTCGGAAGCCCCGCGGCGCCTTCGTTGACCGAACTCGCGCGCGACTACGGCAATGCAACGCACTTCTACGCGGAGACGCACCCGAGCGAACCAAACTACGTGGCGACGGTCGGCGGATACACATACGGCATTCGGGACGACGACGCATACTTCTGCACGCCTCGTGACTCCAACCGATCCTGTCCGCATAGCCGCACCCCGGGATACGTGGGCCACACGATCGACGCGCCGAATCTGGCGTCGCAGCTCGAAGCCGCGCATCTGAGTTGGAGAGAGTACCTCGAATCCATCCCTTCGGCCGGATCGCTCGTGCCGGCCGCGGGCATGTATGCGTCGAAGCATTCGGGATTCATGAACTTCCGCTCGGTGCAGCGCGATCCGCAGCGAGCACGTCATATCGTAGGTTTCCAAGACTTCTTTGCAGATATCGAAGCTGGGGCACTTCCGAACCTCGCGTTCGTCGTCCCCAACGTCTGCGACGAGATGCACGGTGCGGGCGGCGCCGCTCCGCCGGGATGCAACTGGAACGACGTAGGAACGCTCGTTCGCAGAGGCGACGACCATATCGGGGCAATCGTTCACCGGCTCATGGACATGCCGGTCTGGCGCGCGCGCGGCAACGTCGCGATCGTCGTCACCTTCGACGAAGACGACGCGGGTAGCGCCGCGGGTTGCTGCGGGAACGATCCGAGCGACCCGGCAAACCGAGGAGGCGGGCGCATTCCGACGATCGTCATCACGAACCACGGGCCGCGGCATGTGACCGACGCGACGCCGTACAGCCACTACTCGCTTTTACGCACGATTGAAGACGCATTCGGCATAAAGCGCCATCTACGCCGTGCGCGCGCTCCGGGCGTCGTCCCGATGGTACCGCTCTTCCGCGTGGCGCCTGCTTCCTAAAGCAGGAGGCCCCTCGAGTCTGCTGGTAAAGCGGAGACGATGGCCCACGAAGAGCTTACGATAGATTTGTCGTCGGATACGCCCGGCGAAACCGCCATCTTTCATCTCGGCGGCAGCCTCGACGTCGCAACGTCGCCGCGGTTGAAAGAGGCGTTGCTCAAAGCGTCCGCGCGCGATCAAAACGACGTCATCGTCGATCTCACGCAGGTCGAGTTTCTCGACTCCACCGGACTGGGCGCGCTCATGGGCGCACACCGGCGGGCGCTCGAGAAGGGTGGACGCTTGAGCCTTATCGTCAGCGAAGGACCGATAGCGCGCCTGCTTCACATCACGGGGTTGTCGCGTGTCTTTCCGCTCTATGCGTCAATAGGAGAAGCGCTCGCGGGGATAGGCGTCGTCGAGTAACTCGACGACATGGCGCACGTGGGCTTGCGCGCCCGTGCGTCTGAGCGTCGCATCGACGTGCATCGCGCAGCCAGGATTCGCTGTTGCGACGGTCGTCGCGCCCGTCATACCGATTGCCGTAGCTTTGCGCTCACCAAGCCGCCGCGCCATCTCGGGTTGCGTGAGATTATAAATCCCGGCGCTGCCGCAGCAGAGCGTACTCTCTTGCATCTCGACGAGGCGCAGACCCGGTATCTTCATGAGAAGACGGCGCGGTGCCGCCGTGATGCGCTGTGCGTTCGCTAGATGGCAGGGCTCCTGATACGTCACCGTACCGTCGAAGGCGATACTCGGAGACGGAAGCTCCACGGCATCGAGCACTTCGACGACGTCGCGCACGCGTGAAGAGAAACGCTCGGCGCGCTCGTGCCACGGATCGGAGACTGGGAACATCTCTGCGTACTCCTTGAGAGCGGATCCGCAGCCTGCGGCGTTCACGACGTACACGTCGGCGCCGGAACGCTCGAAAGCGGCAATGTTTTTGCGCGCCATCTCCCTTCCGAGGTCCGCTTCGCCCGCGTGGATTGCAATGGCGCCGCAGCACCCCTGATCGGGCGGAACGGTGACCGCGAGACCGGCGCGTTGCAACATCCGTACCGTCGCCTCGTGGACGCGGGGAAATGCGACGTGCATGATGCAGCCGGTGTGCAGAAACGCAAGGCCCGCAGCCTGAGGTGTTTCGTATCGCTGCCCTCTGGCAACGAACGCGCTGCCCGGAATGCGTGGCACGAGCGCGGCGAGATCGCCTAAACCGGCGAGCGGTGCGAGCCTGTCGAGTCGCGTGAACTGCGCGAAGCGAAGAACGCTTGCCAAGGCGCGCATGAGTCCGAGATGGCGGAAAAGAAGCTGCAACGACACGTAGCGCCCGATGCGCGCAAGCAGAGAATCTTGCGCCCCTTGGGCGCTCCTGATCTGCGCGCGTGCCGGCTCGATGAGTCTCCCGTAGCGCACGCCCGACGGGCAAACGGCTTCGCACGCCCGGCAGTCGAGGCATTCGGACATCTGTTCGACGAAGCCCGGGCTGCAGAGATCGAGATGCCCCTCGCCCACTGCCCGGATGAGGCTGATACGGCCTCGCGGCCCGGAAGTCTCCAGCGACGTCTCCAGGTACGTCGGGCAGCTTTGCAGGCAGAGCCCGCAGCGTATGCACGTGTCGTACACGGCCGCTGCGGGAGCGTCCGTCCCGCTAAAACCGCGCACGAGCGGGGGCGGCATCAAGACAGGAGGCGCACGTCGTCCTTGCGCTCCGCGACGGGCACGTACTCGACCCCGCGTGCGCCGACGTAGTTCGCTCGCGGCCGCAGCAGCTTGTTATCGGCATACTGCTCCATGACGTGTGCGCACCATCCGGAGACTCGGCTGATCGCGAAGACCGGCGTGAAGTACGCAGTCGGAATGCCGAGGGTGTAGTAGACGGACGCCGAGTAGAGGTCGACGTTCGGATAGAGCCGCTTCGTGTTCCAAACGGCTTGCTCCATGCGTTCGGTCATATCGACCCACTTCGTCGTGCCGGCGGAAGCGCCCACTTCCTTGGCGATACGCTTGAGTTCCGTTGCACGCGGGTCGTACGCTTTGTAGACCGCATGGCCGAAACCCATGATCTTCTCGTGAGCGTTCAGTTTGCGCGTCACCCAGGCGTCGACGTTTTGCATCTCCCCGACGTCCTGCAGGTTGTGAATCACGCCTTCGTTCGCACCACCGTGCAAAGGGCCTTTGAGAGCGCCGATCGCCGATGTGATCGCAGAGTACATGTCGGAAAGCGTCGACGCCGTGACGATTGCAGCGAAGGTCGACGCGTTCATGCCGTGGTCGGCGTGGAGAATGAGCGAAACGTCGAGGACGCGAGCCGCGCTCTCGTCGGGGACGCTGCCGGTAAACATGTAGAGAAAGTTTGCTGCCGTGCCGAGGGACGGATGCGGCGCTATCGGCTCGAGACGCTGCGCGATGCGGTAGTACGCTGCGAGGATGGAGGGAAAGACGGCAGTGAGTGTGAGGGCCTTTTCGATCTGCGCCTCACGCGACATGTCGTTGACGTTTGGGTCGAAGAGACCGAGTGCCGAAACGGCGGTTCGCAGCGCATCCATGGGGGTGCCATCGGCCGGAATATCGCGCAGCACGGCGGTGAGCTTGTCGGGAAGGCTGCGGCGGGCGCTCAGTTTGGCGCAAAACGCGTCGAGGTTCGAGCGCGACGGCAGCGCGTCGAACCAGAGCAAGTATGCGACCTCTTCAAAGGTCGACGAACGCGCGAGATCGTGGATGTCGAGTCCGCGATAGATAAGCTTGCCTTCCTCGCCGTTGATCGACGACAGGCTCGTGTCGCCGACGACGGCGCCGCGCAGACCGGTCTGTCCCATGGGTTGTGGTGCGCTCAGTACGTCGCTCATGCGTATTCCCCGGTCGTTTTTCGCCGCCGGGTCTCCTTTGGACTCTAGCGTGGGCCCCGCGTATGGGTTTCGCCAATGACTTTTTCGCGAAGGACGTAGGAACTTCCGTGCAGTATTGCCGCGCTCGATATGAGAAAAAAGGTGAGTATCGTCGGAGCCGGCAACGTCGGCGCGACCACGGCACATTGGCTGGCGGCAAAGGAACTGGCGGACGTCGTACTCGTCGACGTCGTCGAGGGGATACCGCAAGGAAAGGCCCTCGACCTCTTCGAGGCATTGCCCGTCGAAGGAAGCGACGTATCGGTAACCGGGAGCAACGAGTACGGTCCGACCGAGGGCTCGGATATCGTCGTCATCACCGCTGGTTTTCCGCGCAAGCCAGGGATGAGTCGAGATGATCTCGTGCGTGCGAATGCCGAGATCGTCGGAACTGCCACCCGGGAGGCCATCGAACGCTCGCCCGGTTCCATCTTGATCGTCGTGACGAACCCGCTCGACGCGATGTGCGAGGTAGCCCGGCGCGTTAGCGGCTTCGAGCGTGAGCGCGTTCTCGGCATGACCGGCGTGCTCGACTCCGCGCGCTTCCGAACGTTCATCGCCATCGAACTCGGCGTGAGCGTGGAGAATGTCAACGCCTTCGTTCTCGGCGGTCACGGGGATCAGATGGTTCCACTTCCGCGCTACTCGACGGTTGCCGGCATCCCGATCACGGAACTCATGGACGAAGCGACGATCGCCCGCCTCGTCGACCGCACGGCGAAAGGCGGGGGAGAGATCGTGAACCTGCTCAAGGCGGGAAGCGCCTATTATGCGCCGGGACGCTCCATCGTCGAGATGATCGACGCGATCCTCAAAGACAAGCACAAGATCTTACCGTGCGCTGTCTACCTCAACGGCGAATACGGCATCCGCGATCTCTTTATCGGCGTACCGTGCCAGCTGGGATCGGCCGGGCTCGAGAAGGTCATCGAAATCAGGCTTACGCAGGAGGAGAGCGCTGCATTGCGTGCGAGCGCAGACGCCGTCGCGGCGCTCGTGAAGGCACTTCCTTAGCGAGTCCGAATAGCGAACGCATGAGCATGGCACCCGGCGGCGAGTTCTCGCCGATCATCCATGTGAATGTGGCGTCGGTCGCGGGCGGTTATACGGTTGGAACGCCCGCGTTCTTTCATTATATCGTGCGGCTGGCGGAGTTCGACATGAATCTCTCCCGCGACGATCGCGAGGCGCTCGACGTCCTCGCGGCGATTCCGCACGCGTTCGACCGCGATGACGAGGCGCCGCACCTGTCCGGCCGCGGATGGCGCATCGTGCCGCCGCGGGACGAACTCGACTGGCCGGTACTCGAAGCCACCCCGCAGCGTCTGCGCAGCGCGCTCGAACGCGCCCGCAAGATTCTCTGGATGCGCGCCGCCGAGTTCCGCGTGAGCGCGCAAGAGATCGCCTCCATCGAGACGGAGCTCGATGCCATCGATGGCGTCATTCTGCGTGCTGAAGCCGCCGGCGTCCCAGTCAGCCTCTCCTACGTCGCTTAGACCAACATAGGACCCAAGGGTCGGCGGACCCGTTGGCGTGGGCCGTTATGCCCGCAAGCATCGTGCGCTTGGGTTCCAGACGCGCTCTGAGCGCACGCTCTACAATCGAGCCGTGGCTACTTCCGTGCGAGGGATTGCATCCTTCACCGTCGTCGTACCTTCGTATAACGAAGCGTCGACGCTCCGCACGAACATCGACGCAACTCGGCGGTATCTCGAAGCGAGGACCCATACCCACCCTGCGTCGTACGCGATTCTCATCGTCGACGACGCGAGCAGCGATGAGAGTCCCGGTGTTGCGGCGGGGCTGGCACGGGAGGACGACCGGATCCGAGTGATCCGTCGCTCTTCCAACGGAGGAGTCGACGCTGCGATTCGCAGCGGCTTCGAGGCGGCGGAGGGCGACGCCATCGTCGTCCTCGACGCCGATCTCAGTTACGATCCCGCGATCATCGGAGGGCTTCTCGACGCTCTCGTCAACGAAGACGCCGAGATCGCCGTTGCCTCGGCTTACGCCCACGGCGGCAGTGTCCGCAACGTTCCCCGTCGCCGCGAGCGGCTCTCCCGGTGGGCAAACCGGCTCTTGGCGTACGCCGTACACGAGCGGGTACACACGTTCACCTGCGTCGTGCGCGCGTACAGAGCGGATGCTCTGCGGCGCCTCATGGCCTATCGCCCGTCGGGCGATGCCGCGCACCAACTGCTGCTCGACGCGTTGCGGCTCGGTATGCGCGTCGCCGAGATTCCGGCACGTTTGGACTGGGGTTCCGAGCGCCGTTCCCGCATGAGCCTTCGCGCGACCGCTCGCAGGTCGCGCAGCGTCCTCGCTGCGGCGCTACGCGAGCGGCCTTCGCTTGCGCTCGTCATTCCCGGCCTGGTGCCCGGGGTGCTGCCGTTGGCGCTTGCGCTCGCTATTTTCGCTCATGCCAGCGTCCGCCAAGTGGCGATCGTCGGCTCGACGACGTTTGCGGTGCAGACTGCAAGCCTCATCGTTTTCGGATTTCACTCGACCAACTTCGCACTTCGCACATGGATGCGCCGCCACTCAAGGCCGGCGCTTCTTGAGGAATAGTACGTGAACATAGAGACCGCCCTTGCGCGCAGAGCGCTGCCCAACGACCAAGAAGCTTCCGGGCGCAACTTCGGCGATCGAGAGATCGCATACCTGAGCGAGGCATTGGGAACGGGAACGCTGACGAGCACGAAAGGCCGCTTCGTCAAGGCGCTGGAACGCTCGTTCGCCGACATGCTCAACGTCAAGTACGCGTATGCATGCTCGTCGGGTTCCGCGGCCGTGCACTGCGCGATCGCAGCCCTCGATCTTGAGCCGGGCGACGAAGTCGTCACGTCTCCGATCACCGACATGGGGGCGCTCGCGCCGATTCTCTACCAGGGCGCGATTCCGGTGTTCGCCGACGTCGACCCCGTGACGCTCAACGTGACCGCTCGAACGATCGAGGCCGCTTTGAGCGATCGTACGCGAGCGATCGTCGTAACGCACCTTTTTGGAACGCCGTGCGAGATGAACGAGATCGAAGCACTGGCGCAGCGCAACAATCTGCCCATCGTCGAGGACTGCGCGCAAGCGTTTCTCGCAACGCACCGCGATCGCTACGTCGGCACGATCGGTAGGATCGGCGCCTTCAGCCTTCAGCAGGGCAAACACGTGACGACCGGCGAGGGCGGGATCGTCGTTACAAACGACGACGCGCTCGCGCGCCGGATATTCCTTTTCATCAACAAGGCGTGGGGCTACGGCGACCGCGAGCCCGACCACTACTTTCTCGCCCTGAACTACCGCATGAGCGAGCTCCAGGGCGCGGTCGGCCTCGCGCAGATCGAGAAGCTGGAGCGGGCGGTCGAACGACGCGTGCTCCTCGCGAGCATCTTGACGAAATGGCTGGAATCCTCACCTGGACTCTCCGTTCCGGTGACGCCCGTCGACGCGCGCAGCGTTTACTGGCGCTACGCCATCCGAATCGACCAAGGGCTCTTCGCGGGCGGCCCCCCCGCTTTCGCGAAGCTGCTCAAAGACCGGGATATCCTCACGGCACCACGCTACATCCAAAAGCCCGCCTTCGAATGCGAGATCTTCCGCGAGCAACGGACCTTCGGCAAGAGCCGCTGGCCGTTTACGCTCGCCCGCCCGGAGGCCGTGCGCTACGACCGCGACCGGTACCCCGGCGTCTATCGCGGGCTCGACGGCGTCCTCGTGATACCGTGGAACGATCGGCTTTCCATCGGAGATGTCGAGTACATCGCGCGCTCCATCATCTCTACGGCGCACGATCTGCGCAGGTCCGCATGAAGCCGTACGCGCTCGGTATCGTCGGCGCCGGAGCGATCGGTTCGGTCCACGTCGAGTGCACTGCAAGCCTCGCGCAAGCTCGGCTCGCAGCCATCTGCGATCCGCGCGAAGAGCTTGCTGCGGCCGTCGCGGCGAAGACCGGTGCTCGTCCGTACGCGAGCTATGAGGACCTGGCATACGAAGAGCGGCTCGACGGCATCATCCTCTGCACGCCGCCGGTGACGCATCCCAGTATTGCCACGTTCTTCTTGGAGCGAGGCGTCGACGTATTGTGCGAAAAGCCGCTTGCCGTCAGCGGTGCGCAAGCGCGCGACATGTATGCGTGCGCACGGCGCAACGGCCGGCTCCTCCAGCTCGCCTCGAAGTTCCGCTACGTCGGCGACGTCGCAACGGCGCGCGAGCTCGTCCGCGACGGCACGCTCGGAGCGATTCGTCACGCGGAGATCGCGTTTATCTCCAGCGTCGACATGCGCGATCGCTGGAACGCAGACCCGTCGATCAGCGGCGGCGGTGTCGTCATCGACAACGGCAGCCACGCCGCCGATCTGTGCCGCTATCTCTTCGGACCCGTCACGCACGTTGCCGCGGTCGGCTATTCACGCACCGAGGGGATGACGGTCGAAGACAGCGCCTACCTCTATCTCGGCGTCGGGCATGGGCCTGGGGTCACGGTCGACTTGAGCTGGAGCCTCGATCGCAAGCTTCCCTTCTACGTTCGAATCTTCGGAGAGTACGGGCGCCTCTGCATCGGCTGGCGCGAAACGACCCTCACACGCGCACCGGGGGGCACGACCGCGGTAGGCTCCGGCTACAGCAAGGCCGACGCATTCACCGCCGTTCAGCGCGACTTCGTCGAGGCATCGATGGGACACGCTCGCGCGCGCATCGACGCAAACGATGCGCTCGCCTCGGTCGATGTCGTCGACGCAGCCTACGCATCGATGCGAGACGGCGGAAGAGCGCCCGTCGAAGCGGAGCGGAGCGTCGCCGTATGACGCTCGCGCTCGCCGGTATCTTCGTTCACGAGTCGGCTCACGTGGAAGAGGGCGTGACGATCGGTGCCGGCACGAAGATTTGGGAGCACGTCCACGTTCGTCACTCCACGTCCATCGGGCGCGAATGCATCGTCGGGGAGAAGACGTACGTGGCGTACGGCGTCACGATCCGGGACCGCGTCAAGATCAATGCCTTCGTCTACATCCCGACGGGCGTGACGATCGAAGACGGCGTCATGATCAGCGCAGGTACGGTCTTCACGAACGACCGTTTCCCCCGCGCCACGACGCCGGACCTTGCCGC
>DAHUYK010000014.1 GCA_027315245.1 Vulcanimicrobiota bacterium
CTGCGCGTCGCGCAGGCGGCCCGCAAGGAAGCCGAGGAGCGCGAAGCGCTGCTCAAGGGATTCATCGCCGGCTACATGGGCGAAGCCGATACGCTCACGCGTATCGGCAACAAACTGCTCACGTGGCGCAGTCAGTCGCGCGTAGGTCTTGATCCAAAAGCGCTCGCGGCCGCGCATCCGGAGATCGTCGCGCAGTACGAGCGCGAAACGTCGTTCCGCGTCATGCGCGTATCGAAAGCGAGCGCGGCATGAACGCGCCCGCACAGAAAACGCCGGCGAACGGCGCAGCTCTCGCCGTGAAGTCTGCCGCGCTCGCGACGCGCCTTGGCATAGCGCCCGAAAAGCTCGAATTCATTCGCCACGCGATTGCAAACGACGCGCCGGACCTGCAACTCGAGTATTTCCTGACGTTCTGCCAAGCGAAGAAGCTCGACCCGACTGCGCGCGAGGCGTACTACATCAAGCGCAAGACCAAGGTCGACGGCCGGTACGAGGACGCGTGGACGATCCAGGTCGCGATCGACGGCTACCGGATGATCGCCGAGCGCACCGGCGAGTACGATGGGCAGGACGAGCCGCAATTCGCTTACGATGACAAAGGCAAGCTCGTCTCTGCGACGGTACGCGTTTACCGCAAAGGGATCAGCCGCCCGATCGGCGCGACGGCCTACTACGCGGAATATGTCCAGACCGACTTCAACGGCAACCCGAACGCTATGTGGAAGCGCATGCCGCACGGTCAGCTCGCGAAGTGTGCGGAGGCGCTCGCCATGCGCAAGGCGTTCCCCGGCGCGCTTGGCGGCATCTACACCGACGACGAAATGGCGCAGGCCGATAGTGTAGATCAGTCGCCAACGGTTTCTGCTGGCGTGACCTCCGCATCACGCACCGCTTCGGTGCTCGCGAAGGTCGCGCAGGTCAAGAGCGCCGGCGAAACCGTCGAAGAAGAGACGGCGATCGACGTCGATGCGCGCCCCATCTCTGCAGAAGACGAAAAGCAGCTACGCGCAGGCTTGCGCAAAGCCATCGCCGAGCAGTGGCAGCACATCGACGTGTCGGTGCGCCAGAGCCTCCTCGTCGAGCTTTACGGTACCGCTGAGTTGCCGC
>DAHUYK010000028.1 GCA_027315245.1 Vulcanimicrobiota bacterium
CCAAGACGTTCGTGCGCACGTCGCCAGTCATGCGCAGAAAGGCGCCGCTGCCGATCACGGCCGAGCGCGACGTGAAGTCCGGGTGCCCTCCTCCATCGTTCGCGAAGGCGAACGTGTCGCCGGGCATGATGCGTCCGGGAACCGGATGCGCGAGGTCGCCGTTCAAGAAGGTCCAGCGGTCGGGCTGCGACGTGACCGGAAGGAAATAGATGCGCTTGAAGCTCAGGAAGTCCGAGAGTGCGGCGCCATGCACCCACGACGACGTCGTGCGCACCCATACGTTGCCTGCAACGAGGAAACGATTGAGCTTGAGATCCATTGAAAACGCGTCGCCGCGTATCTCCATACCGTCGCTCGTGCGAACGTCGACGTTACCGTCGGCCTCGACGACGAAGCGATCGTAGTAGAAGGCAACGCGATCGGCATGCAGGCGGACGATCGTCGCGGCACCGGCGTTCGCCCACGCGAGCGTGGCGAACACGAGAGCGATTCCAACCGTGAGCCGCGCGCGCATCGACTCGGCCTTTCACGGTTGCTAGTGCGCCCATCCTTCTGGATTGCTGCGTTCGTCGGCCTATCGTACGCCGCGTCGATCGCCGGCGGCGTTCCCGTATTGCGCCAAGATTGGGGAACGTGGCCATTTCTCACCGATTGGCACGCGATGATCGGCGCAGGCTTGAGCGGGTGGCAACCCGACGGCATCGGCTCGCCAAGCGCCTATCCGTCGGGTTTCTTGCTGCTGTTCCCGCTCGCGTTTGCCGTTGCCGTTCTCGGCCATCATGGCGCGGCGATGCTCTTTCTCGCAGCAGTGGGACTCCTCGCCGCATTCGGCGCGCGCGCGTGGGCGCTCGATTGCGGCTGCGACGAGTTTGCGGCGTCGGCCGCGGCGATCTTCGCGGTGCTCAATCCGTGGGCGTACACGAAGCTCGTCGCCGGACACGAGTACATGCTGCTTGCCTATGCTGCGAGCCTGTGGCTCTTTCGCGAGCTGCTGCGCACCGCGCCTCGCGCGGTGGTCGTGACGGTGGCAGCGCTCCTCACCGCGCAGCAGCTCCAGTTCTTCTTCGTGTCGACGCTCGCGCTCGCGGTGCACACGGCAACGCGCCGCGCATGGAAGCCGCTCGCACTCGTCCTCGTTGTGTGGCTGCCGACCGTCGCTGGCGTCGCGATGAACGGCAGGTCGCTCGCTGCGATCCCGCTCTTGGTGTCGTGGGAGAGAAATCAGTCTATTCGCTTTACTGACGCACTGCAGCTCAACGGCTACTTCGCGCACTACGCCGACGCGTTCCGCGGTTTCTTCGCCTGCGCGACGATCGACGTGTTCGCGCTCGCGGTCCTGGCAGCCGTGCTGCCGCCATACTCGCGCAAGCGTACGGGGATCGCGCTCGCGACGCTCGCCGCGCTGCTCGTCGCAACGGGCACGCGGGGGCCGCTCGGCGCGCCGTTTGCGTGGCTCGTGGAGCACGTGCACGCGATCGGGCTTTTTCGCGAGCTGTACGACGTGCTCGCGTTCGCCGCGATCGGCATGATCGCGCTCGCCGCATCGTTGAGCGCGCGCCTGCGTCCGGCGGGCTGGTTCTGGCTGCTAGCGGCGCTCCTGCTGCCCGTCGTCTGGCTCCGCTCGCCGCCGGCGCGTTTTTGGGTGTGGGACTGGCAGATTCCACCGATCGCGATGCCCGCGACCGCCGCGAACGAGCGCTTCGCGCTCGTGCCCGCGTTTC
>DAHUYK010000030.1 GCA_027315245.1 Vulcanimicrobiota bacterium
GATCGTCTCGCGCGTATTAGGGACAAGACGACGCCGATTGCGGTATTTCGAAAGCTCGTTGAAGAGATCGGCGCGTTCCTCGCATACGAGGCCACGCGGGGACTGCCGCTGCGCGAAGAACGCGTCGAGACGCCGCTGACCGACGCCACCGTCAAGCGCATCGCTACTCGGCCGGTCGTCGCGCCGATCCTGCGCGCGGGGCTCGGGCTCTTGCCGGGATTTCTGGAGGTCGTCGACGACGCCGTCGTCGCGCACCTCGGATTCTATCGCGATCCGGAGTCATTCAAGCCTGTGCCGTATTATGCGAACGTTCCGCCAGAGCTGGGCGACCGCCACGTTTTTTTGCTGGATCCGATGCTCGCGACGGGCAACTCCGGCGTGGCGGCGCTCGACGCGCTCGTGGAACGCGGGGCGCGCCAGCTCACGTTCGTCTGCCTCATCGCAGCGCCCGAAGGAATCGCGAACGTGCATGCAGCGCACCCAAGCGCGACCATCGTGACCGGTGCCGTTGACGCGGGGCTCAACGATCATGCCTACATCGTTCCCGGGCTCGGCGATGCGGGAGATCGCATGTTTGGAAGCCTTACGTCGGTTCCGGCAACGGCGCGAAGCAACGCGTAGTGGCAGTCCCTCGACTTCGGCGCGACGCGCCTACGCTCGGGATGACAACAATGCGACGCGCCTACGCTCGGGATGACAACAATGCTACGCGCCTACGCTCGGAGTGACAAGGCGCAATGAAACCGGAGCGTCCTTCCTGGGACGAGTACTTCGTTGAGATCGCACGCACCGTCGGCACGCGGGCGACGTGCCCGCGCATGTCGGTCGGCTGCGTGCTCGTACGCGAGCACCGCATTCTCACGACGGGATATAACGGGGCGCCGCGCGGCGTCGCCCACTGCACGGACGTCGGATGCACGATGCGCGACGGGCACTGCCTGCGCGCGACCCACGCCGAAGCAAATGCGATCGTACAAGGCGCCTTGCACGGTGTCGGGCTGCAGGGTGCGACGGCGTACTGCACGCATCAACCCTGTGTGGGCTGCTCGAAGCTCCTGATCAGTGCGGGCGTCGTGAAGATCATCTACGTCGACGCGTATCCGGACCCGGTTGCGAGCGAACTTCTCAAGGAGGCCGGTGTCGCGCTCGTGACCTTCGGCACGCAGGGAAGCGCCGTCGAATGCTGACGGCAGCGCTCGTCTACGCCGCGACCTTCGCCATCGCGGTCGGCGTCGCGGCAGCGGTAACCCCGCTTATCGTGCACTTGGCGCAGCGTCTCGGGGTCCTTCACGGCCCCGAAGATCGTCACATGCACACCGTTCCGACGCCGCGCATCGGCGGGATCGCGGTCTACTTCGGCTATGCCGTAGCACTTTTTGCCGTGTTGGGCCTAGCACTCGTTTCCCCGAACGCGCTTGCACCGTCGCTTGCCGGCGCGTCGCTGCACCACCGGTACAACGTGCTCGCCGATCAGTTCGCCGACGTGCGTCAGCTCGTCGGCCTGCTCTTCGGAAGCCTCCTCATCTTGGGCGTCGGCGTTTGGGACGACCTCACGGAGATGCCCGCGCGCAACAAGTTCATCGCGCAGATTCTCGTCGCGCTCGTCTCGATGCTCTACGGTTTCGTTATTCCCGGGGTCACGAATCCGCTCGATCACAACCCGAACACGAACTGGATCGACTTTTCACCGTGGGTCGGCGTCCCGCTGACGCTGCTCTGGTACGTCGGCATGATGAACGCGATCAACTTCATCGACGGGCTCGACGGATTGCTCTCGGGCTTCACGGCGATCTCGAGCCTCTTCATGTTCTGGATATTCGTCCTCCACGGCGACGCAGTCGTGGCTATCGTCGTGCTCGCTATCGGCGGCGCCGCAATCGGGTTTTTGCCCTACAACTTCAACCCGGCGCGTATCTTCCTCGGGGATGCGGGGTCACTCTTCATCGGCTATGTCTTCGCGACCGTCTCGATCATCGGCACGAGCAAGACGGCGATCGCGATCAGCCTGCTCGTGCCGCTCGTCGTCCTCGCGCTGCCGGTTGTCGATACCGTTGCAACGATCTTGCGGCGCACCGTCACAGGGCGCGCGATCACAGAGGCAGACCGCGGTCACTTCCACCATCAGCTCGTCCTGCGCTTCGGCCTGTCCGTCCGCCAGGCAGTGCTTCTGATCTATGCGCTCTGCGTTGTGCTCGGTACGGTTGCGCTCTATGTTTCCGGCGGGCTGACGCACGTCTTCGGACGCGTCAACTAGGAAAGCGGAATAATGGCGAACGACCGTCCCTTGCGCGTTATGACGGTCTTCGGGACGCGTCCAGACACGATCAAAATGGCTCCGGTCGTGCACGCGCTCGCGGCGCACGGTCGCGTCGAGGGCGTCGTGTGCGTCACCGCGCAGCACCGGCAGATGCTCGACGACCTGCTCGCGCTCTTCGCGATCGAGCCGCAGTACGATCTCAACGTCATGACGGAAGATCAGACGCTCACCGAGGTGACGACGCGCGTCCTCGAAGGCATGGAGAACGCGCTCGATGCGGCGAAGCCTGACGTCGTGCTCGTGCACGGCGACACGACGACGAGCACTGCCGCGGCCCTCGCAGCGTTCTACCGCCACGTTCCCGTGGGTCACGTGGAGGCGGGGCTGCGCACGAGCGACCGGTGGATGCCGTTCCCCGAGGAGATGAACCGGCGCCTCACCGGCACGATCGCTTCCTATCACTTTGCGCCGACGACGCTCGCGCGCGACCACCTGCTGCAAGAACACGTCGACGCGCGCGACGTCGTCATCACGGGCAACACCGTCATCGACGCGTTTCTGCAAACCGCCGCACGCAGCGATCTCCCGCCTCCGCCGCGATGGAACGAGCTCGATCCTAAGCGGCCGATCATTGCGGTCACCGCGCATCGCCGTGAAAACCACCCGCACATGCGCCAGATGTGCGAAGCGATGCGCGACATTGCTGCATGTCCGATGCGCCCGCAGATCTACTGGCCGGTTCATCCTTCGCCGCGCGTGCGTCCCGTTGCGAACGAGGTGCTCGCGGGGGTCGACGGCGTCGTGCTCGTCGATCCGGTCGATTACGCGGAAATGGTCGCAGCGATCAAGGGCTGCACCTTCGTGCTGACCGACTCCGGTGGACTGCAAGAGGAGGCACCCTGCCTCGCAAAGCCCGTGCTCGTGATGCGCGATGAAACGGAGCGCCCGGAGGGACTTGAGTCGGGAACGCTCGAGCTCGTCGGCCACCACCGCGAGCGCATCGTCGCGAGCGCGCAGCGGCTACTCATCGACCGCCAAGCGTACGACGGCATGGCGCGCGCGGCGAACCCCTACGGCGACGGTCACGCCTCGCAGCGCATCGTCGCGTGGCTCTTGGCTCGCCTGCGCGACGGCACGTATCCCGCTCCGTTCGCGGTCGGCGCCGGCACCTTCGAATGAAGAGCGTCGGCCCACTCGTCGGGGCCGGCGGCACGTTTGCGGGGGCAGTGCTCGTCGGCTTTGCGCTCGGTCTTCTTGCGGACGAGCGCACCGGCGCGCAGCAGTACGCGTTCGTCGGCTTCTTCATGGGGGTCGCGGCTGGAACGTACGCCGCATACCGCCTCTTGGCGAGGTCCCTCTGAACGGAGCATTCCAGCGCTCGCTCTGGGTGGCTGCCGGGATCGTCGCGTTTGCTGCCTTGGTTGCAGCCCGCTGGCTGCCGCTTCCCTCGCTTGCCTTGGCAGCCGGCGGCCTGTGCGGTATCCTGAATGCCATGCTGACGGCGCGCGGCGTAGAGCGGCTAGGCCGAAGCCGCAGTGCCAGCGGTTTCGTCATAAGTAGTTTATTCCGGTTGGCGCTCTTCGGTATAGTGCCCGTGGCCTTCGGCGCCGTGGGACCCTGGTG
>DAHUYK010000032.1 GCA_027315245.1 Vulcanimicrobiota bacterium
CTCTGGATGACACGCACGTGCTACGCTCTGGATGACACGCACGTGCTACGCTCTGGATGACACGCACGTGCTACGCTCTGGATGACACGCACGTGCTACGCTCCGGATGACACTTGCGGCCCTATTCGTAAACCTTCGGTAAAGCGCGGGCGCGGGAGCGCCAGGCGCGCCGAAGCCCTGTATATGATGGGCTCGAAACCGGAGATGATGCATCTCCCGGCGGCGCGTATGCGGGAACCGCTCACCGCGTACCCGGCCGTGCCGGCGACGCCGGAGGATGCCCGCAGACTCGTTGCGGTCGTCGCTGCGGGCCGCACGATCATGGCAACGATCAAGTGTAACCGGCGCCGGTTCTTCTCGAGTGATTTCGTTGCTAAGGTCGTGAACGACTCGGACGAAGAACTCTCGTGCTCCGTGACCGGATGGACGCACCGTGGAAGCACCGCGCTCGAGCCGAATGCATTTTGGATTAAGGCTCAGACGGTTGCGCAGATTCCGATTCACGCGCCGCTGCGACTGCCCAACCGGCTGCGTTCGATTGCGCTGCACGTCCAGAACGCGTCCGTGCGAGCGACGGCCGAAGCGAACGTGCCGACGCCTCCTGCTGTTCGGATCGCAAAGACGCTTTGCGCGCTCGGCGCCGCGGCACTGGCGGGAGCGCTGGCATGGCATGCCGCGATGCCGTCGATTCAGGCATACACGATTCCCTCGCAGGTTTCCGCGGGCGATCGCCTCACCGCGTCGTACGCGTACTCCGGCATCGGAACGGCAGAGTATCAAGTCAGCGAAGACGGCAATGAGGTCGCGGGCGGCGTGCTTTCGACACGTCGTGGAACGTTTTCGTTTCCGACGTCGAAGCGTGCAGGCATCTATCACGTCACCTTGTCGGTCGTGGGTCCCTTTACGACCGCGCAACGGCGGCTGTCGTCACAAGCCGTTGCATTGACGGTCCATGCCGGCCTTGCGATCGCTGCTCTGCAGCCCGACCCGAGCGTCGTCCGCAGCGGCGAGAAAATTTCGGTGCGCTACGTCAGCAATGCGATCCATGGCAAGGTCACGCTCTTCGACGCATCGGGAATAGCGCTGCAGCACTCTCCCTACGACGCCCGCGGCCTCTCGACGCTCAGAGCGCCCAGCGTCGACGTTCCGACCCAGTATCGCGTCGAACTCGACGTCACGCGCGGCACGAGCATGGCACAAGCCTCGGCTGGCCTGCTCGTCATGCCGAGCCCGGACGATCCGAACGCCGGACCGCCGCCGGCGGGCATGCTCTCCAGCGCGGAGCTCTTTCGCGTGGCGCCGGTGGTGTGGTCGGCATCGACGTTCGGCGTGCGCATTTTGCGGCATCCCGCGCATCTCCGGCTGACGCTCGAAGATGACGCCGGCAAGCCGCTTGAGACGCAGCGCGTCGGCGACGGTCAATCGCTCGTGTACTTCGATGCACCGAACGTTTCGCGCGACAGCGACGAGCTCATCGAGGCGTCCTTCTCGCGCGGTCAAGCCGACCAGGTGCTGCTCCAGCACGTACGCGTGCGCGCGCGGTAGAGGGGTTCTCGGCTCGGACGAGTAAGAAGCGACGTTCCCGGCCACCGGCCGGGTTTTATATGCGAATCGTCGTCACCGTCAAGCTCGTACCGGATCTCAACGCTCCCAAGAGCATCGACCCCTCCACAAAACGACTGGTGCGCACCGGTATGGAGACGGTGCTGAATCCGTACGATGAATACGCGCTCGAAGCCGCTCTGCGGCTCAAGGAAGCGCTCGGCGCCGAGACGACGGTTACGCTCCTCTCCATGGTTCCGGAGTCCTCGAAGGAGACGCTTCGTAAGGCGCTCGCCATGGGCGCGGACGACGCCGTCGTGTTGAGCGATCCGGCACTCGCCGGTAGCGACGTGTCGATGACGTCGGCCGCGCTTGCAGCAGCACTGCGAAAGATCGGGTTCGACCTCGTCATCTCCGGCGGTCTGGCGGACGACGGCTCTACGGGCGGCGTACCCGGCGCCGTTGCCGAGCACCTCGGTGTACCGGGGCTGACGAACGCGCGAAAGCTCGAGATCGTCGATGGTGCGCTCGTTGCGCAGCGCGAGACCGATACGGGGTATCAAGTCGTGCGTGCTACGCTGCCCGCACTCGTCAGCGTCACGATGGCGGTCGGCGAACCGCGTTACGCGTCACTCAAGGGCATCATGGGAGCGAAGAGAAAGCCGATCGCCGTTCTCACGCTCGGCGATGCCGGCATCGCCGCCTGCGCACCGAAGACGGAAGTACTGCGATTCGCGCCCCCGCCCGTGCGTACGAAGGCGCGCGTCGTCCAAGCAAACGACGGAGCAGAAGGCGCGCGCGCCATCTATGAGTTCCTACGGGAAAGAAAGCTCGTCTGATGCAGCACGTCATCGTCGTCGTCGAGCATCGCGGTGGGCAGACGCGCAAAGTGACGTACGAGCTGGCAACGCAAGCGCGTACGCTTGCGGATGCGCTCGGCGGCACGGCCCACGCCGTCATTCTCGGCAACGGGGCGGCCGCGCTTGCCGACTCGCTGCGTGCCTATCCGCTCGACGTCGTGCACGTCGCAGAAGATCCCGATGCCGACCGCTATCTCATCGATCCGACGATCGACTATGTCGACGTCGTCGCTCGAGCCGTCGGCCCCTCGCTCGTCCTCGTTCCGAACACGATGTTCGGACGGGACGTTGCGAGCCGTCTCGTCGCGCGTCTGAGCGCTGGCATGGCCGCCGACGTGACGAGCTTCGAGTTCGAGAACGGCCGCATCGCGTGCGTCGCTCCCAAACTCGGAGGCGTCACGATCACGACTTGCGCCTTCGTTGACTGCGACTACGGCGTCGCGACCGTTCGCCCGAACGCCTTCGCTGCACAGACTGCCGGCGGCGGTGCGCGGATCGAGACGATCGGCAAACTCCCCGCAAAGCAGTACGCGATGCGCATCGAGGATGAGGTGGAAGAGGCGTCGGGAGAGATTGGCTTGGAAGAGGCGCCGGTCGTCGTCAGCGGCGGCCGCGGCCTCGGCGGCCCGGAGCCCTTCAGCACGCTGCTGAAACCGCTCGCAGACGCGCTTGGAGGTGCCGTGGGCGCGTCGCGCGCGGCGGCCGACGCAGGCTGGGTGCCCTACAGTCTCCAAATCGGCCAGACGGGCAAGACGGTCAGCCCGAAACTCTACGTTGCCGTCGGCATCTCGGGTGCGATCCAGCACAAAGTCGGGATGCGATCAGCAGGAACCATCGTGGCCGTCAACAAGGACGCAAGCGCCCCCATCAGCGAGTTCTCGGATCTCGTCGTCGTCGGCGATGCGTTCGCCATCATCCCGGAGCTCACCAAACTACTGAAATGAAACGCTCCCTCATATGAAACGCTTGCTTTTGTCCTTTGCCGTCATCGCTGCCATCGCGATCGCTTTCGCAGGGACGACGTCGCACGCCGTCGCGCGCCGCGCGCGCCCGTCGCCGTCGCCCTCGGCAACGCCCGTGCCGCTCCCCACTGCCACACCGGAGCCGCCGAACATTGCGATTCCTCGCCTCCAGGCGGAGATTCGCGCGAATCCACACGATCAAGAAGCGATGGTCGAACTAGCGGGTCAGTACCTCGGCATCAATCGGCCTGATTTGACGCTGCCACTGACGCAGCAGCTGCTCAACTCCGGCGACAAGACCGCGCAGATCTACTTCCTCGATGGGTATGCCCAGCAGGCGCAAGGTCAAATTGCAAACGCGATCAACGATCTCGAACAAGCCTCGACACTCGACCCGACCAACGTCGACGTGCTGGCGAACCTGGCCAATCTCTACCTGGCGATCAACCGCCCGCAGGACGCGGAACGGGTTGCAAATCGCGCGGTCACGTTCAATAAGCAGGCCCCTGAAGCGTATCTGTCGCTTGGCTCGGTCTACAGTGCGGAGTCCCACTACGAAGACGCGCGTATCCAGTTCGAGAAGGCCTTTTCGCTCGACAAGACGAGTACGAAGCCGCTCTTCCTCATCGCGCAGACGTACGTCGCGCAGAACAAGATCCCGACGGCCCTGCAGACGATCGATCGCGCGCTCGCCGTCGATCCGCAGAGCGTCGACGCGCTCGTGACGCGTGCCGACCTCTACGCACGTGAGCACGACGACGCGCAGGCGCTGCTGGCGTACGACGATGCTATCGTCGCCGCACCGACGGACGAACAGAAAGTGGCGATCACCATTCGGAAGGCTACCTACCTTTCACAGCAACATCACGACGATCAGGCGGCGGCGATCTATGCGCAGCTCTTGACGAAGTATCCTAACGTCGCGCTCAGCTATGTCGCGTACGGATCTTTTCTCGCGGTTCAAAAGCACCAGGAAGCCCAAGCCATCGTTCAATGGCGCAAAGCCCTTACGATCGATCCCGACAGCGAAGATGCGCTGCGCGATATGGGCGAGTACGCGCTACAGCACAACCAATACGGCGACGCTGCCCGCTATCTCAAGCATCTCGCCGACGTCTCGCCGAGCGCAACCGGGTACGAGATGCTCGCATCGGCATACAACGGGCTGCACCAGTACGCGCAGCAACGGCAGGCGTGCAGCGAAAGCTTCTCGCTCAAGCGTTCAGCCGAGACGTTGAGCTGCATTGCAGGCGCCGATTTCGAGCTGCACCGTTACCACGAAGCCGCGCAGATATTCGACGTGCTCGATAGTGCTGCACCCGGTTACTTGGATCAAAACCCGCAGCTCCTCTTCGTGGCGGCAAAATCCTACATTGGCGATCGCCAGCGCGTCAAAGCGATCGGCGCGTATCGCCGGCGTCTCGCGATCGTGCCGAAAGGCTCGAAGGCGTACAAGTCGGTCCAACAGGCGATGAACTCCCTTAGCCATCACGGCTGAGCACCGGAACGGTTGCAATTCGTCGTCGATGCGGCGATGGCCGAGCATTTGCGCGGCGTTGCCCATCCCGAATCGCCGGATCGCGTCGAGGTGGTCGCGAGAGTTCTGGCACAGCGCGGCGTGCTCCGAGAAACGCATCCGGCACGCGACGCGAGCGATGAGGAACTCTTACGCGTGCACACGCGCGCGTACGTCGACCTCGTTCGTCGCGAGATAGCACAGGCAGGGCATCCGCGCTTTCTCTCGACCGGCGACGTCGTCGTTGACCGCGGCTCGCTGACGCCCGCGCTGCGTGCTGCGGGCGCCGCGGTCATCGCGATGGAGCACGCGGTGGAGGACGGCGCGGCCGTCTTCGCGCTCGTGCGCCCTCCCGGTCACCACGCGGAGCCGGACCGCGGCATGGGCTTCTGCATCTTCAACAACGTGGCGATTGCGGCGCGGGCCTTTCTCGCGGCCCACGGCGGGCGCGTGCTCGTTGCCGATTTCGACTACCATCACGGAAACGGCACGCAGGCATGCGCCGGCAACGGAGTGTCGTACCTGTCGACCCATGCCTCACCGGCGTATCCCGGCACTGGCGAGGCTGGAGCGTCGAGCGTGGACGGCGACGTCGTCATGAACGTTCCGCTTGCGGCCGAAGGTATTTCGACGAGCGAGTTCGTCGCAACGTGGGCCGACGTGCTGCCTCGCGTTGCCGCGCGAGTGCGGCCACAGCTCTTGCTCGTGAGCGCGGGGTTCGACTACGTCGCCGGAGACCCGGTCGGAGACCTAGGTGTCGAGATAGACGCCGCCACGCCGATTGCGCGCGTGCTTCGCGAGGCAGCGGAGCGCTACTGCGGCGGACGGCTCGCGTACGTCCTCGAAGGAGGCTACGTCATCGACGCGGTCGCCGAGTCGATCGAGCGCATCGCAGCGGAGAGTTCCTAGCGATAATACGAGGCTTCCCGGTGCGGATCGCGCAACGGAAGCGCACGATTTACGGCCCAGAGGAATCGTTGCCAGATGGAGAGCTGCGTTACTCCCGGCATCGGCGACGAGTGACGAATGTTCTCCAGGGGCAGGGCGATGACGCCCTCAGCACCACCCTGTACGAATGAGTCGTTGACGATGATCGGTGACCCGGTGTTGAACCGCATGTCCGTCGCGACACTGCCGACGACGTGCCCTGAGCTCGCTTCCACCGCCCAGATTCTCCCCGCGAGATCGCCGAAGTACAGCGTGCCATCGCGCGCAGCGATGCCGCCCTTGACGGCGCCGTCGACGCGACGTTGCCATAGGACCTTGCCGCTGCGCAGGTCGAGCGCGGTGACGATCGGTGCGATCGCACTCCCAATGAAGACGCGATTGCCGTAGATCAGCTCAATTGCAGACTCGTTGTATGGCGGAACGCTGCCAGAAACGCCGGGCAGCAGCGTTCGCCAGCGTACGTGTCCGTCTCGGCGATCGAGCGCGTACGCGTACTGTCGCGCCTTCGATCCAAGCGTGACGGTCATCCCGAATCGGCCGGGCGCGGTTGCTTTGAGGTAATCGCCGACGAGCGCGTTGCCCGACAACGCGAGGGGATCGTCACCGATTCCGCCGTAGTACCGATCGAACGTGCGTTTCCAGATGAGTGAGCCATCCGCTGCTCGCAGCGCGAAGACCGCGTTCATTGCGCGACCGGAGAGGTAGATGCTGCCATCCCCGCCGTCGACGACGCACGACATGGCGAAGACCGTCGGAAGCGTCGTGTGCCAGAGGTATCTGCCCGTGCGCGCGTTCACCGCAAGCACCGTTCCCTGCCCGTCGACGTCGATGAGCTCGCTGCCGACGATTGCGTTCGAGGGCATGCCGCTGCCGTCGAGGCCGGCCCACCACTGCTCGATGCCGTCGTGCGCATCGATCGCTTCGAGCTTGTTCATGCCTTCGCCGATAACCGAGAAGCTCGGTGGATTATAGACGACGTTTGCGGCGTTTCCAATGCCGACGTAGACGAGGCCATCCTCGTACGAAGGCTGCGACATCACCTCGTTCTCTGCGTGGTATTTCCAGCGCAGCGTGCCCGTAGCCGCGTTGATGGCGTACACATGATGGTCGTTCGCGGAGACGAGAAGGGTCGTACCCATGACCGTAGGCGACGACGAGATGCCGCCCGTTGGAAAACGCCATGCGAATGCGCGCGGCAAGTGCGAGTTCTCTACGACGACGTTCAGACCGCCGCCCAAGCGAAAGAGCGGCCACGCACGCTCGCGTTGTGCGTGGAAGACGCGTACGAGCGCGTCGTGTTCTGCAGCGCCCATGCGGTCCGAGGCGTAGTGCGGCGTCGCGCACGAGCAGAGCACGACCGCCACGGAGAGTACGAAAAGCCGCAAGAACGTGAGGCTCGTAGAAGCCACGACGCTCTCTTCGGCGTTCCGGGGGCGCGGAGCCTGTCTCGCGAAGGAAGCCGCATGACCGTGTCGCGCGCCCTGTTCTCGTGCATGCTCTTCGCTCTTGCCGCATGCTCGCACCCATACGCGTCGCGCGAGACTGGCATAGGAGGGCCGATCGATCCGAGTGCGAGGCTCTTCGCAGCGCAGGGGCGCTCGTCGTGGACAGCGTTTCGCCTCGGCGGCGGCCTGAACGTCGTCGTCGAGAATCCAGGTCTGCCGCGTGCGTTCGCCTGGCGTCTGCGCATCGGAAGCGTTTCGTCCTCACCCGTCGTCTATCGCGACACGATCCTCGTCGACGATAACGATCGCCACCTCTACGCAATCAATGCAGCGACGGGTGCGGTGCGATGGCGATACACGGCCGAGAACGAGCTGATGCCTCAGCCGCTCTACCAACGCGGACTCGTGTACGTCGCCACCGGAAACTCCGACTGCTCCGCGTACTTTCCGCCGCACTACGTCGTGATGGGTTTGGGAACGAATCGCGTCGAAGCGATCGACGCGGCGACTGGACGCGAGGTCTGGTCGCAGGGAATCGGTGGAACCGGCATGCCGACTGGGCTCCTGGTTCGCGGCACCTTCATCCATGCCGACGGCAGCGGCGCGCTCGTGGCCTTCGATGCGCGGACGGGAGCATTCCGGTGGAGGGCACGAACCCCATCATTCTTTTCGATGGGCGCCGTCGTGAAGGGCAACGACGGAGAGATCTTCATCGGCGGCGCATTTTCCAATGCAATCTATGCGTTCGACGCGCGAACCGGAGGATCGCTGTGGACGCACGCATTCCCCGCCGTTTACGGCTCGATTGCAGACGATCCGCTCGCCTCGACGGCGAACGCGCTCGTAGGGATGTACCTCGTGCCGTTGGCAGCGGGGCCGTACGGCATGGTCGTGCAGGACGGGTCGCGCGCACTGCAGCATGTCTACGCGCTCGACAAGCGCACCGGGCACATCCTTTGGGACCGCGCGCTTGACAACGTGCGCGGCATCGCCCCCGCATTCAACGAGTCGGCAATTCCGCTCGTCTATCGTGGGAGGGTGTACGTCGGAAGCGCGGTCGCACCGATCGTGACGGCGCTCGATGCCCGCAGCGGGCGCGTGCTCTGGCAGCGGCGCGTCAACGGCTCCGTGAAGGGCGGCCTCGCGGCGTGGAACGGGGTCGTCTACTTCGGGGACATCGCGGGTTATCTTTGGGCGCTCGATGCGGCCACGGGACGCGTCATCGGACACGTCGCCGAAGGCACGCCCTTCAACGTCGGCTCGCCGATCATCGTCAACGAGACGCTCGTCGACGGATCCCAAAGCGGCGTCCTGGCCGTTCCCCTACGCTGGATTCGCAAGAGCGACTAGCGTCGCTAACGCGAAACGGACGCCGCGATACGTTCGAGCTCGTCGCGGCTGAGATCGCCGACGAGCGCGTAGTGTAAGCGCGCCTGCGACCAGGCGAGGAGCGTCGTCGGTCCCTGATCGACGTACTGACCGCGCAGGTTGCCCGCCGCAAACGCTTCGGGATGATAGCCGGACATGTCGACGGCGGAGCCGCGCGCATTCTCGAAGAGCGAGAACGTGCGAATTCCGTCCGAGTAGAGGAGGTGCAAGGTCCGCACGCCCTTCTCGTCGGCGAGGTCGGCCGCAACCGGCGTGAATCCTTCGGGAAGATAGCGCGGCGCGCGCGCCGCGAAGCCGCAGTGCGCCATGACGGCGGACGGGTTGTCCGAAGGGTCGCCGTGGCTCGGTCCGGCGACCACCGCGTAGGCCGCCGGGAGGCCGAAGGTCGAGAGCGGGATGTCGTTCGTGAAACGCACGTCGTCGAAGTGCATTTGAACGACGAGCGAACCGGTCGAAGAGAAGACCTGACGCTGGAGCATGAGTCCCGTCGCCGCGTCCACCCAGAGGCGCATCGTCGTTCCGCCCGTATAGCGGTTCGTCAAGATGACGGTGCGGGCGGTTCGCCCCGCGACCGTCGCGACCGGCCCCAGCGCCACACGATAGTTCCTTTGCAGCAAACCGAGATCGCGATGCCAGCCGTAGTGGACCCCGAAGCCGTCGTTATCCGTTACGACGATGCGGTGATGCTTCACGTCGACGGCGTACTCCGCATCGTGCTTGGAGACGGTCCAATCGCCGTACACGTCGGGCGGCGAGAGATACCAACGGCGCGTGAGGTTCGGAGCGCGATGGTCGACGCGGAAGACCGATGCCTGCGCTCCGTGCGAACCGATCGTCATGAGTTCGACCTGCGCGACGAACGACACGTGGCGGGGCGCGTCGGCCGCGGCCTGGAGCAGCGCGAGAGGAGTATCAGCCGGTGGTGATGCCGATGCGGCCCCGGGTGCGCAGAGCAACGCGGCGGCGACGAGGGTGAGGGCGGCGCGCAACGTCATTCGCTGGCAATCGTATCCGTGCCGACCGCAGCCGTCTGCATGCGCACCGCGCCTCCGGTTTGCAACGCCTCAGGAACGACCGACGTCTGCGTGAAGGGAAGCGCACGCGTCGAAAGCGACGCGTGATCGTCGAGGTAGTACGCTGCAGCGATCGCCGGTGCCTTGCTGGCGGTCATGTGCAGTGAGGTCAAACCGAGCACGATCGCAAGGACGAGCACCGCTGCGACGGGCAGGCCGATCGCCGGGCGCAGCAACGCGCGTAGACCTGTAAACCAGTGGGGTTGCACAGGGTCGAGTCGCGCACGCACGCGTGCGGCCACGCCCGCGGGAACGTCGCGCTCGGCGGCGAGCGCCTCCGCGCGCAGGCGCTCCGTGAGGCTGGCTTCAGCGTCGCGTGCGAGCGCGCAGCTCGCGCATGCCGCGAGATGGACGTGTATCGCCGCGTCGTGCTCGGGCGTGAGCTCGCCGTGCAAGTAGTCGAGAAGCGTCGTGGAATCGATGTGTTCGTTCATGATGCCTTGTGCTCGATGACGAGTCTGCGAAGTTGGTTGCGCGCGCGGTGCAGCCGCGAGCGCACCGTGCCGATCGAGCAACCGACGATCTCCGCAATCTCTTGGTAGCTGTACTCCTCAATATCCGCGAGGACGAGCACCGCTCGTTGGTCCGGCGTGAGCGCGTCGAGGGCCTTGGCCACCGGCTCGCTCATCTGCTGCTCGACGTAGTCGTCGATGGGCTCGATGGCGAGAGGGCGCCCACCCCCGAAGTCTTGCGGCGCATTGTCCTCGGGAATCTCTTCCTGATAACGTCCTTTGCGCCGCCGAAGTTCGTCTCGGTAGAGGTTCGTGACGATTCGGTAGACCCAAGAGAGGAAGGAGGTCCCGGGCACAAAGCTGCGCCAGGCGCGATAGACGCGAATGAAGGCCTCTTGTGCCAGGTCGGCGGCATCCGCGTCGTTGCGGGTTAGACGATAGGCGAAGTTATAGGTTGCCTTGCCGTACTGCTCCATCGCCCGCTCGAGGAACGCTCGCTGCTCGTCCGAGGGCGATTCGAATGGCTTTCGTGGAGCGGCCACGAGGGCTGCTTTTGCAGTTGCTAGGTTTCTCTCCCCCAGAGCGCACGCGCGAAGTACCAGAGACCCCAGCCCGCAAACGCGAAGATGATGAGGACGACGCCAAGTTCGAGGAGCACGACGCCGACCCACTGGCTGCCTCCGCAGATTGCCGTGACGTCTGCGATGAGCGAGAGTTTGAACCGCTCGAACGGGTTGCTCGTCATTCCGGCGATTGCCCGTGCCTGGGCGACGACACCGTCGGGATCCCACTGTGCCGTCGTAATGATGTCGCCAACGCGGCCGTTGGGGCCGATGATGAAGAGTTTATCCGTGTGGATGAAGTTGCTCGAGCTCACTTGGAGCGAGTCGATGCCGAATGCGTTGAGCAGCCGGATGATCGTGTCACCACGTCCCGTAAGCAGATGCCACATGGCAGGATCCGTGCCGAACGTTCGGCCATAGTCGGCGAGCACGCGCGGCGAGTCGTACGGCGGGTCGAGCGTGATTTCGGCCAGCGCGAATCGTTTTGGATCGAGATGCGTCTGAAGATAGGCAAACTTACCGCTGATGGCTGGGCAGAGATCCTTATCGGGACAACGTGTAAAGACGAAGCTCAGGAGCAGCGTCTTGCCGGCGAACGCGCGTTGCAGCGCTAGCGGATGGCCTAGCTGGTCGACGAGTTCCGCGTCCGGCAACGTGCTGCCGTAGTCGATCGGAATGACGCGGCCCGCGTCGGGGAGGCCGGGGACGAACGGTCCCGCTGCGACGACCTCGCGCAGCGTCCACGGATGCGTGCCGATGTCGAGCATTGCGTCGACGCCGGCTCCACGACGCAGTCGCACGCGCGGAAAAAGGCGATACAGCCGTGTCTCCGACGGCAGCATCTCAGGCACGGCGCTCGTGCGTATCACGGCTCCGCCGTTGCGCTCGACCGCGAGCACGACGCCGTGCACCGGTATGAGCGAGAGAGCGAAGAGCAGTGCGTGCATCGCACCTTAAAGCTACGCCGCCGACGGCAGGCGCCCTAGCGCAAAGGGCACAAAGAGGGCTTTAGATGGCTTGGCTGGTCTTCGCGCTGCGGCTGCTCCTCGGCGGCGTCTTCCTTACTGCCGGCGCCCTGAAGGTGATGCACTCGACCGACCTCGCTGCGGCGATCGCGGGATATCGCTTGCTTCCTGCGAGCATCGTGTTGCCGCTGGCGATCGCATTGCCACCCCTCGAGCTCATCTTCGGCTTCTATCTCGTTGCAGGGCTCTTCACGCGCATCGCGGCCGGCATCGTGTGCGGAATGCTGCTCGTCTACGCGGGGGCGATCGCATGGGCCGTCGTCCGCCACCTTCAGGTGAGTTGCGGCTGTTTCGGTCCGGGCGACAACGCCGTTGCGGATTGGCCCCACGTCATCGGTGATGTCTTGCTCGCCTGCGCTGCGCTCGTTGTTGTGCGCGGCGCGCCCGGAGTACTCTCGGTGGACCGCCTCTTCGCTCGCATGAGAACAAGGGAATCTTCATGAACGATCGCCGCAGTCTCGTCATCGCCGTCGTTTCGGCGCTCATCGTCATCGGTGTTATCGTCGCGGCGATCGTGCTATCGCACCAGGCGTCGCCGAGCCTGCAGAACGCTTCGAGCGCTCCTGCGATGAATCAACTGCAGGCCGGCAGCGCCGCACCGGAGTTTCGCATTCCGTCAACCGCCGGACTCTTCAATCTCGACGCGCAGCGGCGTCCGGTGCTCGTCGAGGTCTTTGCAAGCTGGTGTCCGCACTGCCAGCACGAGACGGCGGTGCTGAACCGGCTCTATGCCAACTTCAAATCGCGCGTCGCCTTCATTGCGATTCCCGGCAGCGCAACGGGAATGGACGGCAGCACGCCGGAGTCGGAGGCAGACCTTTTGAACTTCATTGCCCGCTTCAACGTTCAGTATCCCGTCGCCGTCTTCGATCCGCAGCTCAAGGCTGCCGACGAGTATCTGCAAGGCGGCTACCCGACCATCGCAATCATCGGCACGAACAAGAAGATTCTCTCGATCAGCGCGGGAGAAGTATCCTATCAAACGCTCGCGTACGCCCTACGGAAGGCGCGCTAACTTCGATACGCTGCGGTCCCTCGACTCTGCTCGCTTCGCTCGCTACGCTCGGGATGACAGCATTACACGACTGAGCGGATCGCGTCAACTGCCGTATGGAAGAGCGCGGGAATTGCGAGGTTGCCGCTGCGTCGCACGAGGAGCGCCATCGCGTAGCCGAACGCAGCTTGCGCGGGAACGACGAGAGCGAGCGCGGTGATGGCGTTGTGCGCGCGGGCCACGTCGCCGCCGTAGCGCCATAAGCCGAAGAGAAGCGCCTGTGCGAGCGCCGCCCACTGCGCGGGCATGATGCTGCGAAGCCGCCCGAAGAGGGCCCCGCGAAAAAGGAACTCTTGGGAGAAGCCGGTTGCGAAGAAACCGGAGAGTAGCCGGCGTCCGAACAGTGCGGGCGTCGTACCGGCATACAGCAGGACGGCCCCAATCGCCAAGGTTGGCAGAATGAGCCAGATGGCGGCGGCACGCGCGCTTCCTTTCGTGAAGTTGCCGAGACCCATCGATGCGAACGGAACGCGCAAGAGCGCGAGGAGCACGAGCGGCACGAGCGCACACTCCACGAAACTCGCAAGCGCCGTAGCGAGCCCGTCCGGTGCAATGGCAGTGAGCGAGGCAGTGAGGTGATGCTCGATTGAGGCCCAGAGCGGCGGAGCTTCTGCGCTCGCGTGCGCGCGAGCGGCGAGTTCCCAGCCGGTGAGTGCGATGACGGCGAGCACGAGTGCGAGTTGAATCGGCAGCAGATATCGCGTGACCGGCGCGTCGCGTTCGCCGCGCCGCGGGTGGGTGACGAGGTACGTGAGCGCGCAGCAACACAGCAAGAAGACCGCTAGGATTCCGAACGCGAGCGCGTCGCCTCGCAGCGGGCCCGCTAGGAGAATGATCTCCGAGGCGACCCAGAGCTCAGCAAGAACGATGAGCGCGCGCATCGCGCTCGCTTACACGCCAGGCGGAAATGCGTAGTTCGGAGGCGGAACGGTCTTGCCCACTTCGAGCGTGATCTGCTGGTGCGCGGCGAGCGGAATCGAACGCGGGTCTGCATACCAGCGCATGCCGTTGACATAGGCTGTCACTGCGCCGCGCTTTCCTGCAACGTCGTTGGCGCCCAGCGGCTGTCCCCAGATATCGAAGAACATGCCGAGCGTGAAGGGCCCTCCGCCCGGCGGCCCGAGCACCGGCGACTCGATGTGGATGAGGCCGCTGCCGTCGTGCGTGTGCACCCAGTAGAGACAGCCTTGCGGGGGAACGGGAGCTGCGCCGATGAGCGCGGGGACCTGCAACTGCTTGCCGTTGTCGAAGATGGCGAGGTGGCTGTGAATGTGCAGTGCGAGTGCCATGCTCTCTTCGCCCGTCTCGCAGCGAATGCCGTCGACGGGAAGCCCGCCGTGGGGATTTGTCTTGAGTGGATTGGGGAAGGCCGGCGCTCCCATGGCAACGCCGGGTACGATCTGTATCGGCGCTGCGCTGGCATTCGGCCCGGGTGTCGGCGTTTGGTTGGCTACGGCGACCGCACGCTGCTGCTGGAAGTTCACGGCTGCAAAGACGCTCACGGCCACGACGAGGATCAGCCCAAAGGCAATGTAGACCCACTTCATGGGATCGTTTTGTTTTGGAGCCTGCGGTCCGCCGCGCGACGCCTGGCGGCGCTGCGCGCGAGATTTGGATTGAGACACAAAAACCCCGCTCGGTAAGGAGAGAGAAGTGCTTCCCTTACGCGGAGGCCGTCGCCTTCAACGCCGCATCGGCGGGGTCGAGCGAGCGACCCGGGACGAGATACTCACGCACGTAGTTGGCCACCGCCTCGGAGAGCGGCGTGAGCGGCCGGTCGTATCCGCTTGCACGCAGGCGCTCGATGCGAGCGCACGTCGAGTACTGGTACTTGCCGCGCAGCCGCTCGGGCATATCGACGAACTCGATGCGCTCGGGCGCGCCGAGGGTAGCGAAGATGGGACGCACGAGCGCGAGCCACGTCTGCGCGACTCCGGAACCGACGTTGACGAGCCCGGTCGCGCCGCGCTCCGCAAGATGGACCGTCATCTCCGCCGCGTCTTTCACATAGATGAAGTCGCGCCGCTGCTCGCCGTCGGCGAACTCCGGACGGTAGCTCTTGAACAGTTTCACGCTGCCGCTTTGCATGATCTGCTCGTAGGCCTTGAGAACGACGCTGCGCATGTCGCCTTTGTGATCTTCATTGGGCCCAAAGACGTTGAAGTACTTGATGCCGCAGCACCGCTGTGCGAGCCCGGTGCGCAGTGCGTACACGTCGAAGAGGTGTTTGGAGTACGCATAGGCGTTGAGCGGCCGCAGTGTGTGCAGCTCGAGCTCGTCGGAAAGGTTCTCTTCCAGTGCACCGTACGTCGCCGCCGATGAAGCGTAGACGAAGCGCAGGTTGCGTGCCGCGGCCTGCATTGCCAGGCGCTTTGTGTAGTCGAAGTTGTTGCGCAGCAGATAGCCGGCGTCGCGCTCCGTCGTCGCCGAACACGCGCCGAGGTGGATGATCGTCCGCACGTCGCGATGCGCGCTCTCGCGGTTTTCGAGCGCATCGGCAAAATCGTCGGCGGCGGCGTAATCTGCAACGCGCAGCGGCACGAGATGGCGCCATTTCTCGCTTTCGTCGAGGCGGTCGACGACGAGGACGTCGTCGATACCGCGGCGGTTGAGCGCCCAGACGACGGCACTCCCGATAAGCCCGGCGCCGCCGGTGACGGCAACCCTCCCGCGTGAGATATCGTGCATAGGGATTCGTGCGACGATATTCACGCGGGAGGGTGGGGCTCCTTCGGCGCTACGAGCCTGCCAGGTTGCTAACCGGCATAATCCACTTCGGTCATCATGCCGTCCATCATGTGGATTTCGTTGTGGCAGTGCAGCAGCCAGCGCCCCGGCGGCGACGTAGCGTCGAATCGCCAGCTCAGCGTTCCGCCATTGGCGGGAACGAGCGCGACGTCTTTGGCGAGCGGTCGCGCAAGGCGCCGTCCGTTGATCGTTTCGATGTGAAAGACGTGGCCGTGCAGATGCATGGGATGTTCCATGTCGGTTTTATTCGTGAAAGCGATCACGACGCGATCGCCGCTGTGCACCTCCACCTTCGGCGTGTTCGGCCACTGCTTGCCGTCGATCGACCACATCGAGGTTCCGTACTCGCCGCCTCCGAGCGTGAAGTGCTTGCGCACGTTCGCCGGCTGCGCTCCGGCGTTCGCAACGAACCCGCCTGCGGCTTTTTCGTAGGTGAGCACGTCGAGTCCGTCGAGTGACTCCGCGCTGCCGTGCGGGGATGCACCTTCCATGCCGGCGGTGCGCACGACGACGGCTTGCTCGTAGACGAGCGGATCGCTCGAGATTCCTTGCAGCAGCCATGCTCCGGGTTTCGTGACCGTAAACCATGCGTCGTACCGTTCGGCCACGCCCACGCGCAGGACGTCGACCTCGACGGGCTTTTGGAGCGGGTTTCCGTCCGCGTGCGTGACCGTCAAACGATGTCCGGCGAGACGAATGTAGCGCGTTTGCGTGAGGTTCGCGTTGAGGATGCGCAAGCGAACGCGATCCCCAACCGCAACACGCAGCGCTTGCGTGTGCGGATAACTGCCCCCGTTGATGCAGTGCGCGAGGTACGAGACTTCGTCGCCCATTCGATCGTTCGGGCGCATCTCTGCCATTTCGAGCGAGCCCATCGGATCCGTCATGGGCGCGGTGCTGACACCCTTGACCGCGGCGCGGACGCTCGCCATATCGGGTACGTCGTGAAAGACGAGTGCGAACTCACGATCCGCGCGCTCTTCCTTAGGGTCGTCGACGATGAACATGCCGAAGAGACCTCGCAGGGCGCCCAGCATCATGCCGTGATCGTGGTACCAGCGTGTGCCGGGCGGTCCGGGAGCGAACTCGTACAGGAAGCGTTCGCCCTTCGTGACCGGCGCTTGCGTGACGTACGGCACGCCGTCCATTGCGTTGGGCAAAATCATGCCGTGCCAGTGTACGGTCGTCGCGACGTCGGTGAGGTTCAAGTAGCTTGCGCGGATGCGCTGACCGTGCATGACGCGCAACAGCGGGCCGGGCAGTCTGCCGTTATATGCCAGGCCCGCAAAGCTGACGCCCGGCGCGGGCGCAAACCGGTAGGGCGTCGCGGTCAGGGAAACGTCGACCGTGTCGTTCGCGAGCAGGCGCCGCGGAAGCGGCGCGATGGCAAGCGCCGTCAGCGTTCCGGCGCTCCGCCGAAGAAACGAGCTCCGTTTTACGTTCCGCCTCCGATTTCGATCTGCCGCTCCAACGCCGACGCGCAGGCGAAGCCGAGGGGGAGGGCCTGGCAGGCACTGCCGACCGCGTGCGTGCCGCCGTAGGCGCCGGATGGGCCGGCAAGGCGGCCAGGAGACCGAAAAGAGCCGCCCCCTGGAAGCTTCCGAGCCTGCATCGGGCCGAAACTTTCTTTGCCGCACAAGGGTTGGCCTTGAGCGGGCGTCGTACAATCCCGGCCCCTCCCCTAGCCGGACCCGCCCGACCGGGGGATAGGTACTTCACATCATGCAGACAGCAACGAATCCGATCGCTCGCCTTCCCGTCGAGAACGCCGACACCGTCAGTCTGGTGTGCGCGTTGCTGGCGCGTTTTCCGGAGGTCGCGTCGATTCGCACGACGCCTGCAGAGGGGACCCTGCGCCTCACCTTCGCAGTGCGACGGCGCCTTGACCGAACGGCTCAGGCGAGGATCGCTGAATCGGTGGAGGATCATATCCGCGCGTTGGTCTTGCTCGAGAACGGCGAACCCGAGGCGTTGCGCGTGGAGTGCGAGGCGGAACGCGGGACGGGCTTCGTCCACCTGACGCGAGACCTCGCGACCTTCTCGAAAGAAGAGCTCGAGATGCTCTGCTCCCTCTTTGCGGCGCGGTTCGGCGACCGGCTCGTCCGCAGTGCGCATGCCGATGAGGCGTTCGAGGAAGACGAAGCCGCACAAGACGAGGCGGCACTCTACGCAATCGAAGCGCTGCGCGATCCGGCGCAGTCCAAGAATCTCGTCGGGTTTCGCGAAGAGAAGCGCGTGCTCGTCTATTTCTTGAAATCGCAGAAGAAAGCAAAGGCGCCGGCTCGCCGCTGAGAGCGCTCAATCTCCTCGTCATCGGGGACGTCGTCGGTTCCCCTGGCCGCGACACGCTGAAGCGGCGTGTTGCGCTGCTGCGCGACCAATACCAGGTGCACGGCTGCATCGTCAACGGCGAGAACGCCGCAGGCGGCTTCGGACTCACGGCGCAGACGGCGGCGGAACTCTTCGAAACCGGCGTCGACTTCATCACCGGCGGCAATCACATCTTCGACAAGCGCGACTTCGCCTCGTACTTGGAGAGTACACAGCGCGTCCTGCGCCCGGCGAACTACCCGCCGGGCGTTCCAGGAAAGGGGACGGGAAGCTTCACGGTCGACGGCGTTACCGTCGGCGTCCTGAACCTCATGGGGCGCACCTTCATGCCCCCCGTCGACGATCCGTTCCGCGTCGCGGACGCCGCCGTGAGCACGCTGCGGGAGCGCACGCCTATCATCGTCGTCGACGTTCACGCCGAAGCCACGTCCGAGAAGGTCGCGCTCGCGCGCTACCTCGACGGACGCGTCTCGCTCGTCTACGGAACGCACACGCACGTCCAAACCGCCGACGAGCACATCTCGGCGGAGGGAACCGCATATATCAGCGACGTCGGCATGACTGGGCCGAGCGACGGCGTCATCGGCATGGAACGCACAGCCGTCCTCGATCGGTTCTTGTACGGGATATCGGATCGCTTCTCGGTGCAGAAGACGGGTCCACGGCAGCTCTGTGCGATCGTGCTCTCCGTCGATCCGGCGACGGGTAGAGCGCTGGACATCAAGCGGATCTTTCTTCGCGACATTCCGTGATCGTCGACTTTCACTGCCACACCATCGAGAGCGACGGCTCGCTCACGCCACAAGCGCTCGCCGACTACATGCGGGACCGCCGGGTCGAGGTCTTCGCGATCTCCGACCACGACACGCTCTGCGCGCACGGAGCGTTCCACAGCGCTCCCGGCATTCGCACCATCACGGGCATCGAGATCAACACGACCTGGCGCGATAACGAAGTGCACCTGCTCGGCTACGGCCTTCCTTTAGATAGCGAATCGTTCAACGCCATGATCGAGCGCAACCGGCGCGAACGCAGCCGTCGCGCCGCGCGCATGGTCGAGCAGTTGCAGGCCGCCGGCTACGCCGTCACGCTGGAAGACGTGCTGCGCGAGGCGGTCGGGTCGAAGGCTCTGGGACGCCCCCACGTGGCAAAGGCACTCGTACGCCGGGGTGAAGCGCAATCGGTCGAGTCTGCGTTTCGCGGGCTGCTGCGCCGCGGCAAGCCCGGGTACGTGCCGTCGACGCACGCCACGCCGCAAGAGGCCATCCGCTGCATACGCGAGAGCGGGGGCGTGGCCGTGCTCGCGCACCCCGGCCGGCTCAAAGATCGCTCGATCATCGATGCGCTCGTCGCGGAGGGCCTGCAGGGGCTCGAGGTCTTCTACCCGCTTCACGACGCCGAGGACGTGACGTTTTTTCGCAAGAAGGCCCGAGAGCATCGCTTGGTGATGACGGCCGGCTCGGATTTTCACGACATCCGCTACCACGCGCACGGCGTTGGGATGGAGGTCGACCGCGTCGACATCGCGCCATTCCTCGATCTTATCGTTTCGCAACGCTCCTAATCTCGCGTACGAGCGCATCGCTCTCGCGCTCCAGCGCTTCCATATCGAGCCGCTGCTGCTCGACGATCTCTGCGTCGCGCATCGCGCGGTGGTTCACGCGCACGTTGTAAGCACTCGCCGCCAGCGCCGCGCCGGCGAGTTCGCCCGCCACGCCGAGATCGCTCGTCAAATGCGCGTGTTCAAGAGCGAGCGCGTCCTTGGCAAGGCATAGAACGTCGCGTTCCAGCCGCATTGCCGACAGCGGCTCCTGCGCGGCGCGCTGCAGCGCCTGTTGCCGCTGCGTTCCATGTGAAGCCATGACCGCGGCGAACGCTTCCTCGTCGCGCCGGCCTGCCTCGACGAGCGCCGCGCGCAGCCGTTCCGCTTGGTCGACGATGCGCAGCGCGGCGTCACGGTTTGCTGCGTGGCGTGGGCACTGGGCGGTGATGCGTGCGACCATCGCCACGAGCGCCGACGCGACGGCTGCGACGATGGTCGCAGCGCTGCCGCCTCCGGGCGTCGGGCTCGCCGATGCAAGGCGATCCAGGTACTCCGTCACACGCTCCACTGCAAGCAAGCTTTTTGCAGCGGGGATGGCGAGCCTCCTATAGCGAATCGGGGGCGGATGCAAACAGTCGTCGCACCGCAAGGTGACGTGAAGGATCGCAGTCTCGCGGAGCGGGGCCGCGCACGAATTGCCTGGGCCGCCGCGTCCATGCCGGTCCTCGCCCAGATCCGCGAACGCTTCGAAAAAGAGAAGCCCTTGCGCGGCGTGCGCATCGGCGCCTGTCTCCACGTGACGACGGAGACGGCGAACCTGATGCTCGCGCTTCAGGCGGGCGGTGCGCAGACCGCGCTCTGCGCAAGCAATCCGCTCTCGACGCAGGACGACGTTGCAGCAGCGCTCTGCGAGTTCGGCATCCCGACCTTTGCGATCAAAGGCGAGGATCACGCGCGCTACTACAGCCACATCGAGTCGGTCATCGGCACGCGACCGCAGATGTCGATGGACGACGGCTGCGATCTCGTGACGACGATCTTCAAAGAGCACAAAGACTTGCTCGCCGACATGATCGGCGGCTGCGAGGAGACGACGACCGGCGTCATCAGGCTGCGGGCCATGCAGCGCGACGGCGTACTGCCATATCCGGTCATCGCCGTGAACAACGCGCTGACAAAGCACATGTTCGATAACCGCTACGGTACGGGCCAGTCGACGCTCGACGGCATCGTTCGTGCAACGAACGTGCTGATTGCCGGCAAGAACGTCGTCGTCGTCGGCTACGGCTGGTGTGGGCGCGGCATCGCGTCTCGCGCCGCTGGTCTCGGCGGGCACGTCATCGTCGTCGAGGTCGATCCGCGCAAAGCGATCGAAGCCGTGATGGACGGCTACCGCGTCATGCCGATTGCGCAGGCGGCGAAGACGGGCGACATCTTCGTGACCGTGACCGGCAACTACCACGTCATCGGCGAAGAGCATTTCCGCGCGATGAAGGACGGCGCCATCGTCTGCAACTCCGGGCACTTCAACGACGAACTCGATCTCGAAGCCGTCGAGAGGCTTTCCGTACGCAAGAGTGAGCCGCGCGCCTTCGTCGAGCAGTACGAGCTCAGCGACGGGCGCAACGTCTGCATTCTCGCGCAAGGGCGTCTCGTGAACTTGGCTGCCGGGGAGGGCCACCCCGCAGCCGTCATGGATATGTCGTTTGCGAACCAGGCGATGTGCGCGGCGCATCTTGCCAAGCAGCATCGCAGCCTCGAGAAGAAGGTCTACGACGTGCCGGTCGAGATCGACGAAGAGGTCGCGCGCCTGAAGCTCGACTCGATGGGGATCACGATCGACACGCTGACGCCCGAGCAGGCGAAGTACATGGAGTCGTGGAGCGAGGGGACATAATGACAGGCGTTCGCGCTACGCTCAGAGACAACAGAGGAGTCGCGTGATGTCTAAGTATACGCGCTTGTTCACTTCTGAGTCGGTCACGGAGGGGCATCCCGACAAACTCGCCGACCAGATCTCCGACGCTGTCTTGGACGCGCTGCTGAAGGATGATCCGTCTTCGCGGGTCGCCGTCGAGACGTTCGCGATTACGGGGCAAATCCACATTGCCGGCGAGGTGACGACGAAGACGTACGTCGACATCCCGCGTATCGTACGCGAGACGATTCGCGAGGTCGGCTACACGCGCTCGGCGGTCGGCTTTGACTACGAGACGTGCGGCGTCAACGTCTCGATCGACGAACAATCGCCGGACATTGCGCTCGGCGTCGACAAATCGATGGAAGCGAAGGCTGGGCGCGACGACGAGTTCGAGATGACTGGCGCCGGCGACCAGGGCATGATGTTCGGCTACGCCTGTCGCGAGACGGACGAGCTGATGCCGATTCCGATCGTGCTTGCCCACAACCTGACGCGCCATCTCGCCGCCGTCCGCAAGAACGGTTCGATTCCGTATCTTCGTCCCGACGGCAAGTCACAGGTGACCGTGGAGTACGACGGCGACAAACCCGTGCGCGTCGACGCGGTCGTCGTCTCTGCGCAGCACGACCCGGAGATTCCTCTCGACGTCATTCGCACCGAGATTACGGAGCGCGTCATCGATCACGTCATCCCCGCGCACATGCACGACGAGAACACGCGTATCTTCGTCAATCCGACCGGGCGCTTCGTCATCGGCGGCCCGAAGGGCGACGCGGGCCTCACCGGGCGCAAGATCATCGCCGACACGTACGGCGGCATGGCGCGCCACGGCGGAGGCGCCTTCTCGGGCAAAGATCCCACGAAGGTCGATCGGTCGGCGGCGTACGCGGCTCGATGGGTCGCGAAGAACGTCGTGGCGGCAGGTCTCGCCGATCGCTGCGAGGTGCAGCTCGCGTACGCCATCGGCGTCGCGCGCCCGGTGAGCGTGCTCATCGAAACGTTTGGCACCGGCAAGATGCCCGACGAGACGATCGCCAAAGCCGTCGGCGATGTCTTCGATCTTCGGCCGGCGGCCATCATCCACCATCTGGACCTGCGCCGTCCGATCTACCGCCAGACCGCGGCGTACGGTCACTTCGGACGGCCGGAACTCGACCTCCCATGGGAGAGGATCGACCGCGTTGATGCGCTGCGCCGCGCGACGGGTTTTACCGGTGAAGCGCTGAGGGTACCGAACTTCGCCAGCTAGGGCGCTCTCATCGCGAACGCCGAAGCCGCTGTCATCCCGAGCGTAGGAAGCGTAGCCGCTGTCATCCCGAGCGTAGGAAGCGTAGCTTCCGGAGTCGAGGGACAAGCACCATGGGAGTTGCCTGGTCGATGGGCGTGCCGTATACTGCAAGCGGCGACGCACAGCCGCGTCTCCGCGTCCGTTCCGGATTAGCTCAGTTGGTAGAGCAGCTGACTGTTACTCAGCGGGTCGCTGGTTCGAGTCCAGCATCCGGAGCCATGAAAAACCCCGTCAAATCTAGCGTTTGACGGGGTTCTGATTTCCCGCGACTGCGAGCACGTTCGAGGCAGGGCCGACGACCCGGCAGTTGAAGGCTGCTTGAAGTTATGGCAAAAATGCGATATTATGAGGGCCGGGAAGAACGGTGAGAATCCGAAGCCGGCCAAGGAAATTCGTTGGATCGGCTCGGCCAAGGACGACCTGAGCGAGATGCCAGTCGACGTCAAGTACGAGGTCGGCGCAACGCTCTGGGCGATTCAGATCGGGGAGATCCCGGCGAATACCAAGTCACTCAAGGGGAAGCTTCGCGAGGTTCGGGAGATCGTCGTGAATGATGACGGCAGTACGTACCGCGCGATGTATACCACTCGGATCGGCGACATCGTGTACGTGCTCGACGCCTTTCAGAAGAAGTCCAAGCGAGGAGCCGCAACTCCACAACGCGACCTCGACCGCATCGAGCAGCGCCTCAAACTAGCAAGGGGAGATTATGGCAAAGAAACGTGACGAACGAATCGTGAAGAGCAGCGGCAACGTGTTCGCTGACCTCGGCTTCGCGCGTCCCGAAGAGGCGCTGGCCAAGGCAAAGCTCATGCATTTTATCTCCAAGGCAATCGAGCGTCGCGGTTGGAGTCAGTCCGAGGCGGCTGCGGAACTCGACGTTCCCCAATCCGATATCTCGAACATCGCCCGTGGTCGCGGCCGGAGCTACTCGCTTGAGAAGCTTTCCGGCATCGTTCACAAGCTCAACGGGACCGTGACGATCGAGGTCAAGGTAGAAAAGAGCAAAGAGCGCATTGCGCTCTACGCGTAGCTAGCGGCGTATATCAAACGGCTTGGTCGTTAAGCGCAATCGCACTGCGAGATTCATCAGGGTAGACGGCTTGACGACATGATCATGACACCGCTCGGGTGGACGATTGCCCAACTGGAATGCGCAACGAATCATTGGCGAGGGGAGCGTCTTCCGGTCTGACTCGATGCAGCGGTTCGTCGGCACGCCCGTCATCGGAACGACCCCGGGGCGGCCGCCGTCCTGACGCCGCACCTTCGGCCCGGTCCTCCTTCGCCGGTCCCGGCTTCGCGCCGGGGCCGGTTTTTCGCGTCTCCTGGGCAATGGATACTTCGTTTAGCGGTGCGCGAGTTCGCGCGGGTGAACCTCGCGCTCGACTTTGGTTGCGATCGCGTCTTCGGCGATTTCGAGGTCATACAAAGTCTGAAGATTGATCCAGAACTGCGGCGAGGTTCCAAAGTAGCGCCCGAGGCGAAGTGCCGTCTCGGCGGTGATGCCGCGCTTGCCATGGATGATCTCGTGCACGCGGGTTGGCGGCACGCGCAGCTCAAGCGCGAGTTGATTCTGACTGAGCTTGAGCGGTTCGAGGAACTCCGTGCGGAGGAGGTTTCCAGGGTGGATAGGCGCGAGTTTTTTCATGAGAGTCCTTGCGGATGATGAGTTTGTGGATGGAGGTTTTGTGTTTTAGCGATAATGATCGGTGAGACGAACTTCATCGGCATGGCCGCCTTCCCAACGAAAGACGACGCGGTACTTGTCGTTGACCCGAATGGAGTGGAAGTCTGGTCCAAGCGTCGGCATCTTCTCCAGGCGGTTCCCCGGGATGGCACGCAGGTCGTTGAGCGACATCGCCGCGTTGAGGGCGCGAAGTGCTTTGCGGGCGCGGTCCTCGATGCTTTGGAACCGGGCCACCCGCTCGCGGTGCGAGAGACGCTCGGTGTCCCTGTCGGCGAAGGTTCGTATCACGCCCCATCCTATCACTTCCCCCGTATTACGGCAAGCGTAATACTGGGGGAGCGGCTGCGGCCGCACTTGAACGTCAGATCGAAGCCGCGCTTGATGAATGGGCCTTTGTCGGTCTTTGACTTCAAATAGACGTTGCCGTGTTGAGGAGCCCGAGGAACTGGTCGTCACCTCCACTCAGGAAATGGACGATGTGGCGGCTGTCCATCATATACCGCCCTTGGTCGTATGGCTTGCGCGCAGTGCCCAGCGCGTAGTTGCAATTCGGCCAAAAGACGAGGTTCTGGAACCAGTTGATCCTCGCGCCGTACGTTAAGCACGTGTACTCGCCCGAGAGCGAACCCGAGGCGGCTCGACTCGGAAGCGCCAAGGCCAAAGCGAGCGCTCCGAGTAATAGTGGAACTCTGAGTCCGATACCGATAGATGTCATGAGGATACTCCCCTTTCGGAAGGTTGGGAGTATACTAGTGGGTGCCGCGTCCGATTTTCGTCCGACGCCCCATCACGCGTCGTTCGAGCAAGAGGGATAGAGTGATCACCGGCATCCATGCGATCTTCTACGCAAAGCACTCCAAGGAAATGTACGACTTTCTCAAGGACGTGCTCGACCTGCGCTACGTTGACGCCGGCAACGGGCGGCTCTTCTTCGCCGCACCGCCGACGGAACTCGCCGTCCATGAGACGGGCGATTCCGAACACGGACTCTGGCTGATCTGCGACGACATTGCCGCAACGGTAGAGCAGCTCGAGAAAAAGGGAATCAAAACGACACCGGTCATCGACCGCGGCTGGGGTTTGGTGACGATTCTCGAACTCCCCGGCGGCGACAAGCTCGACCTCTACGAACCAAAGCATCTCTCACCGCTCACGTAGCGCAGGCGATGCCCTCCATCGCTCTTGCGGTGCCTCGCCGCTCGCAGTAGCAGGCAAAAATGC
This sequence comes from Vulcanimicrobiota bacterium, assembly GCA_027315245.1. Lineage (GTDB taxonomy): Bacteria > Vulcanimicrobiota > Vulcanimicrobiia > Vulcanimicrobiales > Vulcanimicrobiaceae > Tyrphobacter. The sequence goes on from DAHUYK010000032.1 coordinate 25,572, forward strand.
CCGCTTAGGCGGGGGGGGGGGCGTGGGAAGCGAAGTGTGATTCAGCATGGGATTCAAGGGGGTCGAGGCCGACTCGGAACGTGGTGCTCGCGGTGAATTCGGCGCTTTCGAGGCGCACGACGATGCCATGGGCCTCCCGATCGAAGACGTCGTTCGCCGCTTGGTCGCCTATCTCGGCGCAACGACGGTCGCGGCCATCGGCGGCGTCAATGAAACCCGTGCGGTGAGCCGCTGGATGGAGTCCGATGGTCGCGCGCCGCAACGACCGGATGTCCTACGTTTTGCCTTGCAGGTCTCGAGCATGATCGCGAACCAGAAGGACGCAAACGTTGTCAAGGCTTGGTTTCAGGGAACTAACCCCCACTTGGGCGACCGGGTACCCGCACTCGTGCTCGCTGCCGGTCCCCTCGACGAGGTGCAGTCGCCGATAATAGCGGCGGCACGAGAGTTCGCGAAGCGCCCCTAGGACGTTCTTCAGAGCCTCCACAGATCACAAGAGGAAAAGCTGTGGACCACGGGCGGGCTCGTATAGCGTGACGACCGTCGCGCGCCCGGAACTGCGCGTGTAGATCACCTTCCAAAGATGGGCCTTGAATCACCGAGCACGACAAGACTATCATTGCGGTATGGAGTCGACTCTGTCGTATGCTCGTTGCAGTGCGAAGTATGCCTTGGTTCGCGATGATAGCGCTGAGGTGACCTACCTGCGTGTGCTGGGGGAGCTCGATCTCAGCGTTGCCGTGAACATTGATAATGCGCTCACGCAGATGTCGATGACGGCGGGAGAGACCGCTCTCGATCTGAGCGCCTGCACGTATATCGATTCGACGATCATCGCCGTCATGATTCGTGCGCATAGGCGGTTGGAGGGACGATTCGTCATCATTTTGCCGGTCGGTCATCCGATACGGCGTACGCTCGCGATTGCTGGCGTGGTCGACAGGTTACCGATTCGCAGCGAGTAGGAGCAACGATCCACGCCGTAGCGGCGATGGCGAACGTCCAACCCAATTCGGACCAGACGAAGAGCGACGATGGAGCGGCGACGGTCTTCGGAATCCAGATCGTCACGCCGAAGATGAGAACCATGAGCGCGAGCAGTCGCGCGGCCAGCAATGTGCCCAGACCCGTGAGAAAAGCGATCGCCGCAAGCGCGAAGGCGACGGTCGTCGTCACCGCCCAGAAGGTCTGTCCTGGCGGAATCCATGTGGGGACGAGCGTCGCGGTGGCGTGAAGAAAGAGGGCCTGCGCAAGCGTATAGGAGACGACGCATATCCCGAACAGCGTCCTTGCCGCGCCGAGCAATCGTGCATCCGGAGCCCTGCTCGTGCGCTCGAACACGATGAACGCGCCCGCAAAAATCCCCAAACGTTCGAAGAGCCCGTCCCAAATGCCGGGCTCTGCAAATCGCAGGACGACAGCACCGGCGTAGAGGAGCGCGGAGAGCGCGAACGCGATCGACATGATCGCTGCGCCGAGGCGAACTGTTCTTGGGACCTGGATGAGGAGGCCGCCGGCGACATACACGAAGGCCGCCGTGTACGGCACCACGTCGTCAACTGCGTTCTTTGCGTGAAAGGCGAATCCGCCCCATTCCCGCGAGACGACCGTTAGCGCGCCGAAGAGCACCGAGCATAGTCCCAACAGGCGATAGCCCCAACTCTTTCGCATGGCGAAGGTTGAACTCCGAGAGCTCCCTCGTCAAAGCCTTCGGGACGCACGAACCGAGAGCCGAACGTAACAAAGCCGGTCGAGGCCTGGAATGGGCGCTTGGGGACGCCCTAACGTTCCCTCGCGTAGCGATCGTACAACCAGAGCAGCAGTGTCGTCAGGAGTCCGATCGCCGTGATCGCCGGCCACACGAGCGCAGGCGCGTGAGCGACGTCGGCAAAGTGATGGAGCAGCGTGCCGCCGAGCCATCCGCCGACGAGCGAACCGATGCCGATGGGAAGAAACGCGAAGCCCATGTACGTTCCTTGCTGCCCTGCCGGCGCGAGACGCGATACGTATTCGTAGTATCGCGGCGACTGCACGATCTCGCCCAGCGCGATGACGATGAGGCTGACGATCGCCATCGTCACGCTGCCGTGCGCCCATAAGACGAGCCATCCGGCCGAGGTAATGAGCGAACCGAGCACGAGCGCACGAAAGGATGGTACGTTGCGCGTGAGGGCGTTCATCGCCACGGTGAGGGTGATGACGATGAGCGGATCGGTGATGAGAATCATCGCGGTGTTCGCGCCCGGGTTCACATAGCTCGTGATGTAAATCGGCAGGATCAGGAACTGCTGCCAGTAGACGATCCAGTAGCCGGAGAAGATGACGAGAAAGAGCACGAAGCGGCCGTTCCTAAGTACGGTGACGAGATTGCGTGCTACGTGGCTCAGGGACGGCGCCGCGTTGGCAGCGGAGCGGTGCGGCTCCTTGAAGAACGCGAGCACGACGAAGAGCATCGCGAAGACGCTGAGCGCCGCGATGAGAAAGACGTCCTGCGAGGGCAGCCGCGCGTGCATCCAGCCTGCGAGGAACGGTCCTGCGGTGCTTCCGATGTTGACCATCGTGTAGTAGATCGCGTAACCGATGGAGCGTACGTTTTCGCGCGAGGCGCGTGCGACGGTTCCGACCACCGATGGCTTGACGAGCGCGACCCCGAGTGCCGGGAGAAAGAGAATAACGCCGGCGAGCCAACCGAGGGGGACCACCGCGCGCACGGGAGCGAGCCAGGGCGCGCCGATGGAACCCACCAGAACGTACGCGCACGTCAGGATGAAATAGGCGGCCGAGAGCGCCCGCCGGAATCCGATACGATCGGCGAGCGCGCCGCCGAAGATCGCCATCACCCACACGGCGCCGCCGAAGATGCCGCTCAGCCCAGCCGCAGCCGTGCTCGAGAACCGCAGGGAGTCGTGCAGGTAGAGCGCCAGCGTCGAGAAGACGGCGTAATAGGAAAGACGCTCGAATATCTCGCTGACGTTGGCGACCCAAAACGGACGCTCGAAGCCGGCGCGTATCTCGGCAATGCGCGTTGAGGCTGCCATCCAGAGGCTCCTTTCGCAGGCCGTGCCCGGCCTCCCCGCAAGTCCGAAAAACCCATGCTGGCAGAGGATTTTTCGGCTTTGAGATTGATGAAGCAGTAGCTTAAGCTCAAGCGAGCCATCCGAGACGAAAGGAACCGATGAACAAAGTAGATCTGGTCCGCTCTGCCATGGAGCGAGTCGAAATGAAGAGAGCCGATGCCGTCGCGCTCGTCGACGGTATCTTCGAAGACATCACCGATGCTTGCGTCGGGGGCGAGCCGGTCAAGATTCCAGGATTCGGGCAGTTCAAAGTGCGCGATCGCGCGGCGCGCATGGCGCGCAATCCGGCGACCGGGCAGCCGGTGAAAGTTCCCGCGAAGCGCGTCTTCAAGTTTTTGCCCGCCAAGGCGCTCAAGGAAGCGGTCATGAGCAAGCGGCGCGGAAAGAGCGCTCCGGCCCGCAAGAAGAAGACGTCCGCGCGCCCTGCCGCTCGCAAAGGCGCGGTCGCGAAAGGTCGCAAGAAGGCCGGCAGGCGCCGCTAACAGGAGTCGGTCACAAAGCGTTACGGCTGCGTGAACACGCATGCCGTAACGCGTGATCGGCGCCTCCCGATGCGTTTTTAGCCGGCGTCCGCCTCCGTAGCCGGAAAGGGCCCGGCCAGTGCGTTTGCAGCGATGCCGGCGAGCCCTGCGAAGAGAATCGAACCCGCAATGACGTCCGGTGACCACCAGATACCGCCCATCGTTCCAGCGAGCATCGCGAGGAGCACGCTCCAGTAGAGCGCCGGAACGCAGAAACCGGCGACTGCCCAGCGGCGGCTGCTCTGATTGCCCGGCCGTAACTGGAACGCGTCGGCTGCGAGCCCTGCCGCCACCGACGCAACGACCACGGCCGCGAACTGCGGCACATAGTTCGACTGCGCCGCGGCGATAAAGACGTTGCCCACCACGAACAGCACCGTCACGGAGCCGAATGCGAGCCGCACGCGGCGTGCAAAGTAGATGAGGAAGCCCGCTAAGAGGAGGCTTTGCACGATCACCGCGAGCAAGCCGAGCCCTTCTTTATCGTACAGGAGCGTCAGCAGCGTGAGCGTCCAGTGCGCCGTACTGTACCACACGACCGGCGCGTCCATGCGTTCCGCTTGACTCAGGAAGATGAACTGCATTCCCCAGTGAATGAGCTCCATCATCGATGCGGCGCAGAGCACGAGCGGGAGCTGCTCGCGCAGCGTGCATGGCCGATCGCGACGTACGAAGAACGCGCGAATCGGACCCGCCATCGTCAGAAACATTCCAGCGCCGATCGCGAGATGCGTCGGGCTCAAGAGCGCGTCGAAAGCCTGCTCGAAGCCCCACAGCGAGTGTTTCACCATATCGGCCAGCCCGCCGGCCAAGAAGACGGCCAGGCCGAGAACCGTGACGCCATAGCCTTGCGGCAACGCGTTTCGCCACGCATAGCCTTGCCTGTGGCCTGCAAGCGCGGCGATGCCGGTAAACGCAAACGTGGCAAAAAGCCCAGCGTAGAGCAATGCGTGTGCCGGTTCGAAGAATGTTTCGACCGTCGCATGGAAGTGGTACCAATCGTCGAGCATGATGCCGCCCGAGAGCCATAAGGCGGCGATCGCCATCGACCAATCGTAAAGCGCGCTGCGCGGTGGGCGATCCATCGCTGCGGGACCTTCATCGGTGCGCGCGAAGACTCCCGTACCACATGCACCGCGTCGCCGCTTTCATCGTACTTCTCGCTGGCTG
>DAHUYK010000033.1 GCA_027315245.1 Vulcanimicrobiota bacterium
GTAGAATCCAACGGGTCAGATAGCGGTCCAGAAATGACAGGCGCGAAGCACGCACGAGAGAACGGCCCTGGGGCCTGCTATGACGACGCGCCAGAGAAGATGACGCTCTCTCCAAAGACAAGATTGATCGCGTCATACAAGCGCTGCAGCGCATCGGGCGCAAGACGGTAGTAGACCCAGGTGCCGCGACGCTCACATGTCACGAGTCCGGCGTCGCGCAGGACCTTGAGATGGTGGGAGACCGTGGGCTGATTGAGCGGCAATCCAGCCGTGAAGTCGCAGACGCAGATCTCTCCTTCGACGCGGGCTAACGAGGCCAGAATCGTGAGCCGGTGCGGATCCGCGATCGCCTTCAAGAGCGCCGCGGGCAGCTGGAAGGCTTGCATCGACACTAATCAATACTATGTCTTGAATCGACTACTGTCAATATAGCCGCCTCCTCGCATACGCTTCGTACTGCCAAGCGCGTTGACACCTCGAACCGCCGATGCTACGGTTCGATGGCAGATGAACCACTTTCGACCCGACGCCGGCGGCTCGGCCTCCGTGCTGGGCCCGCTCGAAAGCGCCGTCCTCAATGCCCTCTGGGACGTCGACGCGGCGGCGACGGTCGGCGACGTCGTGGAGCACCTCGCATCGCAGGGGCACGCGGTGCACTATTCGTCCGCGAAGACGACGCTGAACACGCTCGTCGCAAAGGGTTACGCCAAGAAGCGCTCCATCGGGCGCGCAAATGCATTCGCGGCAAGGGTTTCACGGGCCGAGTTTGACGCTCGCATCGTTCAGGGCGTCGTGGGCGGGCTGATGCGCAACTACCGCAATCCGCTCCTTGCACATCTGGCCGAACAACTCGCAGACGACGATGCCTCGCTCGAAGAGTTCAGGCGCTTACTCGAAGAGCGCCGCGCGACGAGGAGCACATGAGCGGCATCGTCCAAGCGCTCGTCGCGTGCATCGCCAGCGGCGCCGTCTTCGCCTCGATCTGCGCGGCACTCGTCGTTCCCGCCGCCGCGTGGTTGGCCGTGAGATCGCTTGCGCCGGCGATCCATACGATGAACGGTGATTGGCGCGGGCAAGCTGCGCTTGCGGCCTTCGCCGCATCAATCCCTGGTGCGCTTTTTCTCTTTCTCGTTGCGTACGGGCTTGCCACGAGCGCGTCGTCTCCTTGTCTGCAGACGGTTCCGGGCCGAGTGCTGTTCGGCATCCTCGCCGCACTCATGCTTGCCGCTATCGGTCGCACGATCGTGCAGTCCGTGGGCCGGAGTCGCGACGCCGCGCGTACCGTCGTCGCAGCCCTGCCGGCATCATCGCGCCTGGCACGACTCGCCGCCCAAGCGGACGTCAGCGCTTACCACCTTCCGGATGACACACAAGCCATTGTGATGCTGTACGGCGGTCGCCGAGCGGCGGTGTACGTGAGCACAAAGGCGCTGCGCGACCTCAGTGACGACGAGCTGCTGGCGGCGCTCCACCACGAACGCGCACATCAGGCGCATGGAGATCATCGCATCGCGCCGGTCTTGTACTTCCTCACCGATCTGCTCCCCTTACCGGTAGGCGACCTCGTGCGCACGTACCGCCGGTCTCGCGAGCTCTGCGCCGACGGCCGCGCGGCGCAGCACGTTGCTTCGTTCGATCTTGCCTCAGCGTTGCTACGAATGGTTGCGCCGCGGAACGCGGTGCCTGCTCATGCTGCGGCGTTTGCCGAAGCCGCCGTCGTGTACGATCGGCTGCGTGCGCTGCTTCTTCACGAGGCTCCCAAGGTGAGTCACGTTCGCCGAGCAATAGTAGCCGCTGCGTTACTTGGCATCGTTGCGGCGGGCGTGGCGATTCCCCACGTCGCCTCGCTCGTCGTTCACTGCTCGAAGACGGGTCTCTCTGCGTGATGCGCAGGTCGCTTTTTTTATGCAGCGTAGTGTCAAGCCTCTTGGCACTTGCGGTCGTTTCCGTATCGGCTGCGCCGGTCGTACAGACCATCGGCAGCGCGCGCGTTACCATCAGCGTCTCGCCGGATCCGCCGCGCGCCGGTTCGAATGCTTTCGTCGTTCGCGTCACCGGTGCGTCGCCCACGATGCTCAAACGCACGGCGGTGCACTTCTTGACGCTTATGCCGTCGATGAACATGGCCGGCCCTGCCGGAGCCGCGATGAGAACGGGAACGAGCTCGTGGCGTTTTACCGCTATGCTCGCCATGGCTGCACCGTGGACCGTGCGCGTACAGTTCGCGGGCGGGGTGAACGGTGCGGCAAACGTCGATCTGGCGGTCGGTCAGGCGACGGGCGCCGCCACGGCAATGAAGCCGTCGGGTTCGCTAGCCGGCGCCAGCATGTCGTCCGGCGACGGGGACGCGACCGCCTGGCGCAATGCGACGTTGGCACTATTGCTCGTTATCCTCGTTGCCGCGCTCGTGCTCTGGCGAGACCGGCGACCGGCGACCATCGGGATGGTTGCAGTGGCAGCGTTCGTCGTCGTCAGCATCGCGCTTGCGCAGTCGCGCATCGGTTCGTCATCCGCGGGCATGGCGTCGATGCAGTCCGTACGCGGATCGGCGCCTGTTCCGGTAACGCTTTCGACGGTTACCGGCGGCAACGCCGGAAGTACGATCTCGGCACCCGCAAGCCTACAGCCGTATCTCATCCAGAACATCGTCGCCCGCGCACCAGGAGTGCTTACCGATTTCCACGCGTATACCGGCGCCCGCGTGAGCGCGGGCGAGATCGTCGCGCGTCTCAGCGAGCCGGAGTTGCAGAGCAATGCTCAGGCAGCGTTGTCGGGAGCTCAGGCCGCAGAAGAAGGCGTGACGGTAGCGCAACATGATGCCACGATCGCTCAAGCGGATCTCGACGCCAAACAGCAACAACGCGTGTACTGGAAATCAGAGATCGCGCGCGAGAAGTGGCTACTCGGCCAGGGCGCAGTCTCCGTTCAAGAGTATCAAAACGAAAAGGCGCAGGCCGCTACGGCGCAGTCAGATTACGATGCAGCACGCGCGAAGCTCGCGGGCGCACAGGTCGGCATCATTGCTGCGCAGGCGCAAGCGTCGCAAGCGGCGTCGACCGCACAGGCGCAGGACATCAGCGCAAGCTACACGAGCGTTGTTGCGCCCGACGACGCGATCGTGATGAAACGCACGGTCGATCCGGGCGTCTACGTGCAGCCCGGCACGCCGATCCTGCAAGTTGCCGTCGTCAGCCGCTTGCGGGTCCAGGCGCAGATCTCCCAGCAAGATCTCGCCGGCGTGCAGGTTGGAACCCCGGTCGACGTCGTCTTCGGGGACGGCAACGTGCTGCACAGCCGCGTCTCGTCCGTTTCACCGGTCGTAGACCCCGCGACGCACACCGCCATTGCGGAAGCAATTCTTTCGAATCCGCGTGACCGCTATCAACCAGGCGCGTTCGTACACGTCATCCTGCACGAGCAGGGCAGTGCGCAGAGCCATTCCCTCTCCGTTCCCTCGGGCGCCGTCGTCGGAGGCGTGACCACGGGCGTCTGGGTCGATTTCAACGGCGTCGCGCACCGCGTTCCGGTCAACGTCATCTCGGACGACGGCACGACGGCGCAGGTGACCGGCGATCTGCGTCCAGGGATGCGCGTCGTGGTGACTGGCGCCGACAATCTCGAAGAAGGCCAAGCAATCGCCGAGAGCAACTCGTGATCGAACAGATCAGGGAGACCGAGCGCAGCGTCGCAGCGTGGGCATTGCGCAACCCGTACGCGATCTTCGCTGCGTTCTTCGCCATCGTCGCCGGCGCACTTGCTTCGGCGCTCTTCCTGCTGCCCACGCGCATGATGCCCTACGTGCAGAGCCCGCTGATCTCGGTCATCACGATGACGCCCGGCTACTCGCCGCAAGAGGTCGAGACGTATTTTACCAAGCCGATCGAAGAGCGCATGACCAACCTCCGAGGCGTGCGATACATCCGCTCGTATTCGCAGGAAGGCGTTTCGATCGTCACGCTCCAGTTTCATTACGGGGCCGACATGCAGCGCGCCCTGGTGGATACGCAGCAGTTGGCAAAGCAAGCCGAGGGCGATCTGCCGTACGACCGCGCGAATCTCAAGCCAAGCTACGTCGTTCCGGTGGATCCGTTGAACGCGCCGGTACTACAGCTTGCCGTTACGGGCGACGGCTGGGATCCGATCGCGCTGCGCCAGTTCGTCGCCAACACCGTCGTCGACGATCTGAAGAGCGTGCCGGGCGTGCAGGTAGCATTTCCGCTCGGGGGATTGCAGCGCCAGATTCGGGTGAACGTCAATCGCAACGCTCTTGCGGCCGATCGCCTCTCGATCCTTGACGTTCGCGACGCGATCGACGCGCAAAACATCAGCCGTTCCGGCGGCACGGTCACCGGAGGCTCATACGAAACGCTCGTGCGCGGCGGTCAGCGGGCGTCCTCTGCGCAAAGCATGCTCGACTACCCGATAACGACGAAGGACGGGCACACCATCTATCTGAGCAACGTGGCTTCGGTGGTCGACGGGCCGGCCGAGGTTCGCAACACGTACCGCTTCAACGGCAAGAGCGCCGTCGAGCTTTCAATCGTCGAAAACCCCGATGCAAGTTCGCCACGCGTCATCGATGCGGTCATGCAACGCATTCACGCGATCGAAGCCGATCACCCGGGCTTGCATTTCGCGCGCGCCTACGACAACTCTCGTTTCGTCAACGATCTCACGCGAAACATGTTCGAAGAGCTGTTCGTCAGCATCATCCTTGCGGGCATCGTGCTGCTGATCTTTTTGGAGGACGTCAGCGCAACGTTCATCGTCCTGACGTCGATCCCGACATGCCTGGCACTCGCTGTACTGCTCTTCGTTCCGATGCGATTCTCGATCAACAGCAGCACGCTCATCGGACTGCTGCTCGCCATCGGGCGTCTCGTGGACGACTCCATCGTCGTCATTCACTCCGTACATCGCAAACTCGACGCAGGTGCGTCTCCGGCTCGTGCCGCGATCGACGGCACGATGGAGGTCATCGTTCCCATCGCTGCGGCGACCGGCGTCATGGTGTTGGCCGTGGTGCCGTTGCTCATGAGCGGCGGCATTACACAGATCATGTTCGTCGGCCTCGTGTGGCCGATTATCTTCGCCCTCGTTGCGTCACTGCTCGTTTCCGTCACGCTCACCCCGCTACTCGCCGCCTTCTTGTTCAAAGACAAAGAGCTGCGCTCACCGGCACGCACGCGCGTGGACCGCGCGGTCGAGCGGATGTTGCGCCCTTCGCGCAGGGCCCTGCGAACGCTGGACGGCGGGTACCGGCGCGCCCTCTCCTGGAGTCTGGACCACCGCGGTACGGTGCTCGCCGGCGCAGCGCTCTTGACGTACGCCGGCATCTCGCTCTTGCCGTTCATCGGTCAGGAGATGATGCCGCTGGCCGATACCGGACAAGCGTACGGACTGCTCGAGATGGATCCGGGCACGTCGTTCGCAGCGACGAACGGCGCGAGCCGGCACTTCGAAGCGCTGCTTCTCCAAGATCGCGACGTCGAAAGAGTCTCGGCGTCGATCGGTGAGGAGAACGGCAGCGACTACTTCACCGGAGAGCCGATGAACGGCGTCAACGACGCCTCGTATATGATCACGTTCAAGCCCAAAGAAGCGCGCAGGCGCTCGATCTGGCAGATCATGGATGCGATGTACGCGCAAGCGATGCGGACCATTCCCGGCATTCGGCGCCTCGCGCTCAAGGAGATGGGTTCTGACGTCATGGCGAGCAACGACGCACCGGTCGAAATGCTCGTCTACGGGCCCGACAGGCGGGAGCTGTACCATCTTGCCGGCGTCGTGGCCGGCCAAGCAAAGCAGATCCCGGGCTTGTACGAAGTCGCGACGAGTTCATCATACACGCAGCCCGAGGAAGATCTCGTCGTCGATCGCACGCGCGCCTCAGAGATGGGGCTTACGCCGCAAGCGGTGCAGCAGCAGGCGTACTACGCGCTGCATGGCGGCTTGACGACGGAGTACTTCAACCCGTCGAACGTGCGGCACGATACGATCCTCGTGCGGTACGCGCAAGATCAACGTAACAGCACCGGCGACATTGCCGGCGTGCAAATCGTCGGCAGCGACGGGCAGGTCGTACCGCTGAGCGCGGTGGCGCACCTGAAGCGCAGCGTCGGACCATCGCTCATCGAGCACGACGGGTTGCGCAACAGCGTATCGGTGCTCGGCTTTTACCGGCGCGGCGGTCCGGGCGAGATGGACCTCGACATGAGCATCCTCATGCGCGGCATGGCAGCCGTACCGTTCCCGCAAGGGTACGGCATGGAGATGCGCGGCGACATGACCGAGATGATGCAGAGCTTCAATCGGCTGCTCGGGGCGATGGAGGTTGCGATTCTGTTCGTATTCCTGCTGCTCGTGGCGCAGTTCCGCTCCGTCGTGCAGCCGCTTGTCATGCTGCTCGCGATTCCGCTGCAGCTCTTCGGCATGTTCGCCGCGCTGCTGCTGTCGCACCAAAACCTTTCCACCGTATCGATTCTCGGTATCGTGGTCGCCAACGGCATGGCGGTAAGCAACGCAATTCTCCTCCTCGATCTCATCCTTCGCAAGCGCAAGGAAGGTATGTCCCGGCGCGATGCCATTCTCTACGCGGGGCCAATCCGTCTGCAGCCGATCCTCATGACGACGATCGTCAGCCTCATCGTGCTCGTTCCCGTCGCGTTCTTCCCGAAGACCGGAATCGATGCGTACTCGCCGCTCGCGACCGTGATCATCGGGGGGCTTTCGATGTCGACGGTTCTCACGCTCTTCGTCGTTCCCGTGCTGCATGACACACTGGACGGCGTGCCGCAGTGGTGGCGGCAGTACGTGCTGCGCCGAGCGCCGGACGCGTCGCCGGAGCCCGTCGATGCATAGGGCAGTCGTGATGGCGCTCGTCGCTTCGCTCGTCTCAGCCGTTCCCGTGTCGGCACAACCCATGCAGTGGAACGGCCGGCTCACGCAAGCGCAGGTGATTGTGCGCGCGCAGGAGTCGTTCGATGCCCAGCTCGCGCAGCTCGATGCCCAAACCGCAGCGGATCGGGCGCAGGCGGCGCGCGCGCAGACGTTACCGCAACTCTCCGTCAGCGAGACCGCCATGAAGTCGACGTTGGTCCAGCTCGGAATGCCGGCAGCGCGCCAGATATATGCGTCGCTGAATGCGGACGTTCCACTCTTTGCGCCGCAAGCGTGGGCCGGTGCGCGAGCCGCAGGAGACGATGCCTATGCCGCGCGCGCAACCGCCGCGATGGCTGTGAATCAGGTGGTCACGCTCGCGGTGCAGGAGTACGACGCCGCCGGACTCGCCGGCGCCATCGCCGCGCAGCGGGCCATCGACGTGCACGATCAAGAGGCGCACCTTACGTTCACCGAACAGCGCGTTCGTGCCGGTGCGTCGCCGCGCTATCTCGTAGCACGCGACGAGGCGGCGATCGCGCGCGCGCAGCAGTCGGAGGAGAACGCGAAAGCCGATGCGGCGCGTACGGTCCATGCGCTCGACGTGCTGCTCGATATCGCTGTGTCTTCACATCCCGTCATCGCGTTGGAACCGCCGTCGCTGACGTTCACTCCCGACGTTCCCTTACTCGAACAGCGAGCGTACGCACAGCGTCCCGACGTGCTCGCTGCACAGCGCTCGCTGCTCGCCGAGCAGCAACGAGTGACGCGTGCTCGTTCGGCCTATCTTCCCACGATTTCCGCCACGGCGCAGACGTACAACGGCTTCTCGAATCCGCCCTTGGGCGCAGCGGGAGCGCAGGTCGGCGTCTCGGCGACCCTGCCGCTCTTCAATGGGGGATCGCGATCCGCCGACGTCCGCATAGCCCTCGCAGGCTACGAGCGCGCTCATATCGAGTTGGAGCGCACGCGTCTTCAGGCGCAGGCGGACGTGCTCGATGCGGCCCGGGATCTGAAGGCTGCACAACGCAACGTCGTGACCGCGAACACCGAGTTGATGAACGCGAAGGTCTCGCTTCACATTGCGCAGCTTCGCGCTCGCGCAGGCAAAGGCATCGAACTCGACACGCTCGATGCGCTCGCATCGGTTGCAAGCGCGCGCGAGGACGTCGTGCGAGCGCAAGCCCGTTACGCAGACTCCGACGCCGCGCTGCACCGTGCCGTCGGCGACTACGCGCCGCCACCCTACTAACAGCCCTATCGTCAAAAAGGAAGAGTCACACCACATGAAGCGTATCACCCTCGCAACCGCCCTTGCCGTATCGGCTGTGCTTGCCGGCCCAGTCGCCGGTCTCGCCGCGCAGCCGCTGAACATGGCCGTGACGTTTGCTCCGAACCCGCCACGCCAAGGAACCGAAACGGTGACGGTCATCCTCACCGACGGCGCGCACAAGCCTGTGAGCGATGCACGCGTCAGTATTGCCGCCAGCATGCCGGCAATGTCGATGAGCGCCCCCATCGTCAAAGCCGTGCAATCGCGCGTAGGCGTCTACGTCGCCACTCTGACCCTCAACTTTGCGACGCAGTGGAAGTTCGAGGTCAGCGCCAAGTCCGGTTCCGCTCGGGTGGTTCGATCCTACACGCAGAACGTCAATAGAACGGGCGCACCGTCATTTTGATGACCGGCTGGTTCTACGACGCGGTAACGTCGATCGGGGAGCGCAACGTCATGGCGGCGATTCGTTCGGAGCTGCTATCGTCGCTGCGCGGCGAAATCGTCGAGGTCGGAGCCGGAACCGGCCTGACGTTCCCCCATTACGGCCCAGATGCGCACGTGCAAGCTATCGAACCGAACGCTTCTATGCTGTCCCGGGCGAGGAAGCGTGCCGCGCTCTCGCGAGCACGGATCGAGGTGACGGGCGGCGACGACGGGGTTCTCGACGCGCTGCCCTCCGAGAGCGTTGACTTCGTCGTTGCAACGCTCGTGCTCTGCAGCGTTCGGAATCCCTTGCAGACGGTCAGACGCATTCATCGCGTTCTGAAGCCCGGCGGCTCGCTCGTCACGATCGAGCACGTGCGCGCCGAAAGCCGCGCGGCTCGGCTTCAAGATTGGCTAACGCCGTGTTGGCGCAAGATCGCGAGTAACTGCCACCTGAATCGCGTTCTCGAACCAACGCTGAACAAGGGCGGCTTCTCCAAGGTGCAACTCGAGAGCCGCGCGCTTCCGATGCCGTTGAGCCGGTTGCTCTACGGCATTGCCACGAAGGAGCGCGCGAGCTGAGACTACGGGATGAAGTACATCGGGTTCGGAAGTTTGTACAGCCGCTCTGCGTAACCGCCGCGCAGGTCGCTCAACTGATCGCCCGCGCTTGCGAGCACGGTGTATCCCATCGCTTCGATGCGACGGCGTGTTTGCGACTTGAAGGGGATGACGGAGCTCGCGTGATCCGTTGCCGGGCGCAAGAAGAGTCCCGTTGGCTTGGGATAACCAACCTCAGCGAGTTCTCGTTGCGTCGCTGCTAAATCCGGCTCGCGGCGACCGGTGATAAAGAATATCGCGACGTGCTCTGCGGCCAAGTGCTTTGCAAGTCTTAGCGTCGGCGCGATGGCCGGGAATCGATCCTCGTGCTCCCATCGTGTCCACGAAGCCGGGTCGTACGAGAACTGATGCGAACGTTCGTACGCGAACGACGAGACCGCCGTGTCGTCGATGTCGAAAACGACCGCTGGTTTGCGGGCGCCGCTTCGCACACGACCGTCGACGTACGACTCCAAGCTGCCGTCAACCGTTGCAGCATCGTGCGCGTAGCGGCCCGACTGATAGTAGGAGAGTATCTCCTGCTCGACGGCATGGAGATTGGGGATCCCGTTGTTGGCCCGAACGACCGGTGCATTGGCAGCGCCTGCCGCGCCGCCGGCGAGCATGCTGATCGCGAGAAAGGCTATTGCAGCGCGTTTGTTCATGACGCATTGCTACGGCCCCCAACTCGGCCACACCTGTGCAGCGACTGCCGTTACGAAAACAGCGCCTCGATATCGTTCATGCCGAGGTCCAGCGTGCCGCTCGATGCTTCTTCAAAGAGGCCCGCTGCGAGCGCGCCTTTACGTTCCTGCAACTCGAGGATGCGTTCTTCGACGGTTCCTTCGGCAATGAGCTTGTAAACGAACACGCGCTGTGTTTGGCCGATGCGATGCGCCCTGTCCGTCGCTTGCCGTTCCACCGCCGGATTCCACCAAGGATCGTAGTGGATGACGGTATCGGCGGCGGTCAGATTCAAGCCTGTTCCCCCGGCCTTGAGGCTGATGAGGAAGAGCGGCGTCTCGCCACGCTGGAACTGCGCTACCGGCGTCTCACGGTCGCGTGTGTCGCCGCGAAGCTCGACGAACGGCTGCCCGCGCTTTTGCAGCTCGGGCTTGATAAGATCGAGCATCGACGTAAACTGTGAAAAGAGCAGGATGCGCCGCCCGTCTTCCACCAAGCTGTCGAGCATCTCGAGCAGAGCTTCGAGCTTCTGCGACTCCTCGACGTTCTGCGCAGCCGCCACCTTCAGCAGCCGCGGATCACAGCACACCTGACGCAGTTTCAGAAGCGCATCGAGTACGACGATGCGGCTGCGCGCCAAGCCTCGCTTCGACACCTCGTCTCGAACCCGCTTGTGCATAGCGGTACGAATGGTTTCATACAGGTCACGCTGCGCTCCCGACAGCTCGATGCGTTGCACGATCTCGCTCTTCTCGGGTAGCTCCAGCGCGACGTTCTCTTTCGTGCGACGCAGGAAAAACGGCTTGATGCGAGCGGCGAGAGCACGCCGGCGTTCGTTGTCGCCGCGCGTTTCGATGGGTGCACGGAAGACCCGCGCGAAGCGCGTGCGATCGGAGAGCAATCCTGGCACCGTCGCGTTGTAGAGCGACCACAGCTCCTCGAGATGGTTTTCGACCGGCGTACCCGTTAGCGCAATCCGCTGGCCGGCTTGGATGCGGAGCGCAGCCGCCGCGCCTTTGGAGCGAGGATTCTTGATCGCCTGCGCCTCGTCCAGCACGAACATCGACCACTCGCGCTCCTCGAGTTCATGGATGTCGCGCTGCAGAAGCGCATAGCTCGTCAACGCGATGTCGGCGTCGTCAATCTCGGGAAAGCGCGCGGCACGCTCTTTCCCGGTGAGCGTTACGACGCGTGCACTCGGCAAGAAGCGTGCAATCTCGGCGCGCCAGTTCGGAACGACGCTCGTCGGCGCCACAACGAGCACGGGTGCGCCGCGCCGGTTGCGCGGTCGTTCTATAGCAACGTGCGCGAGCAGTTGAACGGTCTTGCCAAGGCCCATGTCGTCGGCAAGAATGCCGCCGAATCCGTGCCGCCGCAGCATTTGCAGCCATGCGACGCCGTCACGCTGGTAGCCGCGAAGCGTCGCCTTGAAGCGCTTCGGGATAACAAGGCGCTGCTGCGACTGCGCCGTGAGATCCTCGACGAGTGCGCGCAACGGCTCCGCATTATTCCAGCGAACGGCAATGCCGTCCATCCCCCAGAGCGACGCTGCGCGCAACGCCGGCATGCGCATGCGCTCGTCGCCGGCCTCTGCATCGGATTCACCGAAGAGCACGCCGATGGTTGCAAGCACGCGAGCAACGCGTGCCGCAGGAAGCTCGACGAGCATCCCGCTCTCCAGTTTTCCGAGCAGCGGCGCGGTGCGCCTGGCAATCGTCTGCGGGTCCGTGGCAACGGTGTAGCCTTCGCGATCGAGCGCATCGAGCAGTAAGGGAATGAGCGAGACCCGCTGCCCGTTGACGTCGATGCCAAGCTCGAACTCGAACCACTGCGTGCTGTCGGTCTCGATGACGTCCGCGTACCATTCTCCGTCTGCCTGCGCGATCGCAAACGGAAAGGACCGGTCGACCTCCACACGCCAGCCTTCGAGTGCGAGCGCGGCTCGCGCGCCGCGGAAAAACTTGAGCCAGCGGTCGTCGTCGTAAGCGTAGGTGAGAACGACGCGTTCCCGTTCCACTTCGTACGGCCAACGCAAATCCGTCAAGCCTTCCTTCTGCAGTCGCGCAAGCGCAGCGTGCTCGAACGAAAAGCGCCGTGCCCAGACGGTGACCCGCTCGCCTTGCGTCGTTTGAAACTCTTGTATCGGTTCGCCGGGATTCACCACGTGATCGCCGTACACAAACGAAAGCTCCGCGACCGCGCGACGGGGATCATACGGATTGGCACGTGGGTTATTCATCGAAAAGAGCCGCAAAAGTGGTATCGGGTTCGCATCGATAGCCTCCACTTCCACGTTCGCAGCCGGAGCATCGATGGCGCCGGGCGTGAAAACGTGACGCAGTGACACGTACGCGCGTTCGGCCTGTGCCGGAGAAAGCGCCGGCGATCGTGCGATCATCGCCACGATGGGCGCTGGCGCCTCGACGCGCGCGATGCCGGCCACATGGTTCTCGGGATCGACATACCATAACGGCACGCTCGGCAACAGTATCGTTGAGGGTCGCCCGTCGAGATGTGGCCGCTGCCGGCCCCTGGCGTCGAGGCTCCACGTTATGTGGGCGGAATCGAGGGCCTGATTCCGCAGCACCGGATCGCTGGCGAAGCGCCAGTGCAGCCGCTGCGTTCGCATGAGGATTTCGAGGAGCGCGCCAACGAGGGTCGGCGAAAATGCGCGTCCGAGGTCGTCGGCCAACCCGGCCGCTTCTGCGAGCTGGCCGATCGTGCGATCGATCGGCGTCGTAGCGTTGTGATGGCCGAATGCGACGTTGCGTACCTCGTAAGGGCGTGGCGTTCCACGCTCGCCGCTTTTGCGGATCGCGCCGATGAAGGCGCTGAGCGTCAGTGTCGGCGTGTACGGGGCCGGCTGCAGATCGATGGCGTAACGAATGTGTTCCCGTGACTCCAGGGCCTGCGTTATCAGTGTCTGCTCGTACTGCTCGCGAAGCTCTTGGATCCACATCTCGACCGCCCCGCTGCCGGCTTCCGCGTCCGGCGCGGCGTCGTCTTCGGCAATGGCAAAGGCGGCAGCGGCAACGTGCTTACAATTGTGACGCACCGGACACGAGCACGTTCCGCTGACCCCTGCTACCCCGCGCGCGCGAGACTTACGAAGGAGCACGGAGTACGGATGCTGCCGCGAACCGCTGACGAGCGCCGCGACGCTGTCGGCCTCGTGCGTCGGGCCCACACGAAGCACGTGCCCCAACTTGTAGTAGCGGTATCCCCGATCGATGGTCGACGCGTCGAACGAACGCTCGATCTCGGAACGGTCGATCGTCACGCGTTACCTAGGAGCCTGTAGGGTTATGGCACATTTCCGTCTTTGGGCCGCCTTTTATCCGAATACTTCGTTGCTCATCGGTCATGAAGCTACGGCTTCACTCCCTCTTCGCGCCTTGCCTCCGAACAAAATGCGGCACCAAGTCCGAAAACGGCCATAACCCTACAGGCTCCTAGGCAGGGCCGCGATCTTCTTCTGGAGGTACGTCACGGCTGCGCGCAGCTGTGCGTCGTGGCTAAGCTCACCGAAGTGCGCTCCACGATTTTCATCGACGGCGAAGTCCGGCTCGATGCCGCGCAGATTGATGTCGCGGTGTCGCGGCGTTAGGTAATGGGCGGTCGTAATCTTGATCGCGGCACCGTCAGGCAGCTCGGTGAGCGTCTGCATGACACCCTTGCCGAAGGTTTTCGTTCCCATGAGCGTCGCTGCGCCGTCGTCTTGCAGCGCCCCGGCGGTGATCTCCGATGCCGATGCCGTGTATGCGTTCACGAGCACGGTCATCGGCAGCGCCACTTGACCTTCGTTGTCGGAGTCGATGGTCGTGTCGCGAGTCCCCCGCTCCTCGACCGTGAGGATGGGTTGCTTTCCAACGAAGTGCGAGCTGATGTCGAGCGCGGAGTCCACGTATCCGCCGGTATCGTTGCGCAGGTCCAGCACGAGCGCGCGTGCACCCTGCTCGCGCAGCCGCTGCAGTGCGACGTCGAACTCATCGGGTGTCGCGCGCCCGAATGCGATCACCCACACGTAGCCGATGTCGCCCGGAAGCATCTTGAAGACGACCGTCGGCGGCTGTACCTCCGAGCGTGTGATCGTCACCGTGTGCCCTGCGGAGGTCGCGGTCGCCGCAAGCTCCACGCTCACCTGCGTTCCTGCTTTCCCGCGCAACAGCGTGCTGACGCCGTCGACGGTCAGACCGCGCGCCGACGTACCGTCGACCGCGATGATGAGATCGCCTTCACGCAAGCCAGCGCGATCGGCCGGCGTGTTGGGAAGCACGTACGAGATGCGGATGTACGGCGAATCCTGCTCGACGAGCACGCCGATACCCGAGATACGCTGCGGGTCGAGCGCATCGTTGAACTGCCGGTATTCATCGGGCGTCATGAAGACGGTGTAGCGGTCGCCGAACGCGGATGCCATGCCACGCATCGCCGCATACGCGTAGTCGGTTGCGTTGCCGCGAGCGTTTGCCGCGGCCGACTCGATCTCTTCGTCGAGATCGTTGAGCGCCCGAACGTCGTCGCCGTTGTCGGTGACGGGAGGGGGCGAGAACGCCGCCGAGCCGTGGCGATGCGCGTAGTCGACGAGCGCGGCGCGTGCGGCATCGAAGATCTGCTGCGCGTCGACTTGTTTGTATGCCGTCGTCTCGAGCAGATGGAACGTCTCTCCCACGTCCTGCGCCGTTGCAGCCGGCAACTCCGTTTGCGCGGAGATCGGATTCGAGGCGGCGGCAACGAGCAAAGCGAAGGCGGCGCAGGAAACGCGCCGTGAAAGTACGTGCATGACCGTTAGAGTATTGGCAGCGTTTCGCGCGATTCCTCGACGGCGCTACGTGGCTGCCCGCCGCAGGCGGTCCATGATGGCGAGACCCAGACCGCGCTCATCGACCGGCTCGGCGTCGATGCGCGTGCACTCGAGCGCATCGAGCTCGTACAAGCATTCGAAGAGCCGGGCGGCGGCTTCTCGGAGGCTTCCTTGCGTCGAAAGGACGCGCGAGGCCGCGTAGCCTTCGGCGCTCTCGGCCCAACCCAAGTAGGCCGCTCCCGCTCGCTGCTCCAGTGGCACATCCGCGGCACGCGCGATGCGAAGCCGCGTACGCGGAGCGTAGTGGTGCTCCAGGCGTCCCGGCGCGGCGGAAGACTCGTGCCGCACGATTCGTTCGACAGGACCGATCGCCGCTTCGATCTCCTCGACGGGCAGCGCCCCAGGACGAAGCAGCGCGGGTTGGGGTTCGAGACGGACGATCGTCGACTCTAGGCCGAGAGTGGTTGCTCCGGCGTCGAGGACGAGCGCTACCCGATCGCCCAGCGAGTGCACGACGTGCTCTGCGCGCGTCGGGCTGAGCGCACCGAACGCATTCGCGCTCGGCGCGGCGATCGGCAGGCGCGTCTGAGCGAGCAACGCGCGGGCGACGTCGTGCGAGGGGCTGCGCACCGCCACGGTCTCCATGCCCGCCGTGACGACGAGTGGAATGCGCCGCGCGCGCGAGAGCACGAGCGTAAGCGGTCCCGGCCAAAAACGCTCGATGAGAATGCGAGCGCTCGCTGGAACCGCCGACACGACGCCGGCGAGCATCTCGTCGTCGAGAACGTGCACGATGAGCGGATCGAACGAAGGACGGCCCTTCGCTTCGAACACGCGCGTGACGGCCCGCGCATCGACGGCGACGGCGCCCAGACCGTAGACCGTCTCAGTCGGAAACGCAACGATGCCTCCGCCGCGCAACGCGCGCGCAGCCTCCCGAACTCCTGCGTCATCCGCACGAACGAGTGCCATCCGAGCAAGAGTATTCTTCGGCACGGCGTATGCCCTTGAAAAAGGAGGCACGGGCATGATCGTCGCTACTTCGGAGAACGTGGCGGGCCACCGCGTCACACAGACGCTCGGGCAGGTCTTCGGCCTCGTCGTTCGCAGCCGCGGCTTGGGCGGCAACATCATGGCCGGACTGCGTTCCATCGTCGGCGGCGAGATCGTCGAGTACACGCAGATGCTGGAGGACGCGCGCCGTCACGCCACGGATCGCATGGTCGCAAACGCCCAAGCGATGGGCGCGAACGGCGTCGTGATGATGCGTTTCGACTCCTCGGAACTCGGCCAGACCATGAGCGAGATCGTCGCATACGGCACGGCGGTCGTGCTCGAACAAGCGTAGGAAGGCTCTCGTGCTGCGCGCGACCGTCATCGTCTTCGCCCTCGGCTGCATCGCCGGCGGTCTCGTCATGCTCGCGCGAGGGCAAGGCTCAAACGCAGCGCCGCTCTTCATTATAGGCGTGCTCTTCGCACTCGGAACGATTTTCGAAGCGCGACGCTATCGACCCAAGCCGGAACCCGACGCAGCAGGCTGGGAGAAGACGAGCGAGCGGTTCGTCGATCCAAGTACGGGAAAGCTCACGGAAGTTCGCTACAATCCGCAGACCGGCGAGCGCGAATACCTCGATGCCCCTTTAAGTAAGCTGTAGCAACGGGCCGCCGCCTGGGAACAACAGGCGCATGCGCCGCCGCCCCGCGCTCCTGAGCTTTCTTGCCCTCGCAGTCCTCATCGCAGTCTTTCACCACGTCATCGCAATGGGCATCGTCGCCAGCGCCCTGAGCTGGGCGACGAAGACGAACGTCTCGTTCTCGACGATGCAGCTGAGCACGAGCGGCGCGACGTTCACCGGGCTCGCGGTGCGTTCGCGTTCCGGCGAGCCAATCGCGCGGATCGCTCGGCTGCGCGTGCGCTATGATCTGCACGAGTTCCTCTTCGGCGGCGGCCGCCAGTACGGTCTTCGCAGCATCTCGATCGATCGCCCGCGCCTCACCGTCATTCGCAACCGGAACGGTACGTTCAACATCCCAATCCCAAAGCTCGCAAAGGGAAAGCCGGGCGGTCCACCGCTCGTCTTCACCGGTGCGGTACGCGAGGGCAGTGCGACATTCGTCGACGCAGCACGCGCCGGACCGAACATGCAGCCAATTGCCATCGAGCGCGCGAATGCGACCTTCGACGTCGACACTGCTGCACGAACCACGTACGCCGTCACGGCGTCGTACGTCGCGCAAGGCCGCCTCTATCCGTTGCACGGATGCGGCCTCATCGATGCGTCGCATCCGTTCGAGATGCAACACGTTTGGGCGCCTCGCATTCCGATCGCGAGTCTTCTGAACGACGCAGTCGCCAATAGTACGCTGCACGTCGACTCCGCAAGCCTTGCCGGGTTGGACGTTCGCGTCTTCGGCATCGCACCCCAGGGCGGCACGATGCATCCGCACGTGGCAGGAAGCGTGCGGCTTGAAAACGGCAACGTGCGCCTCGCAGCGCTGGCGCAGCCGATCACCGGCCTTCACGGCACCCTTGACATCACCGAGAGCGCGATCACGACGACCGGCCTGCGCGGAACGCTCGGCGGCATCGCAGCGAGTCTCAAAGGCGGGGTATATGACCTGCGCCATCCGCAAGCGCGCTTCTCGCTCGACGCGCGCGCGAGCCTCTCGCAGTTTCGCCGCCTGGTGCACGCCGCTGCACATCTGCCGAACGTCAGCGGCCTCGTCGCGTTGCATGTTCTCGTCGAAGGCCCGGCGCTCAAGCCCGCTGCTCTCGTCGCTGTCGACTCGCCTCGCATCCTCTACAACGGCGTGGCGCTCGCGCACACGAGCGCTCTCCTCAATGCCTCGACGTCCGGTGTCGACATCGTCGGCGCGCGCACCACGTACGGAAACGTCACGCTCGCTGCAACGGGAAGCGTTCGGTTCGCGCGGGCTCCCGGCGCGCTGCAGCTGCTCTTCACAGGAGCCGCTCCTGCGACGAGCCTGCCGTTCGTCTCCGGCATCGTACCGGGAATGACGCTGCACGCTACCGCCCTCGCGACCGCTACGGATCTGCGCCGCATCCACCTCTCCGGCTTCGTCGCCGGACGGACGTCCACACAGCGCGCATCGAGTCTCTTCGCGGTGAGTTCGCTCGGCGTCGGCACCGTCGGACCGCTCGTCGTCGGAAACGCCCAGCACTGGCTCTACGCGCGAATTGCGCTCGATCATCCCCACGCAAGCATCGTCGCGCTCGCGCAGGCGCATCGCTTTCACATCGCGCCAGCGCCGCGCGTGCCGCTTGGAAACTTCCGAGTTTCCCAGATCCCGCTCGTTGCCGGCAGCATCGACGGCGTCGTCATCGGCGCGCAACGGCGCGGCAACGTCGTCGTGCGCGTGCGTAACGGCGCCTTCACCGCGAAGAACGGCACGCCGTGGGTGAGCGCCCTCGATGCAACCATCGCCATGCGCGGCGGCAGCCTGGACGTCTCGCCCGCTTCGGCACGCATCTTTGGCGGCCAGGCACAAATCGCGGGCCACGTCGCCGCGGGACGCGGCGCGCTGACCTTTCTGCTCGCAGGAGCGCGTTTCGGGGGACTCGCTCTCAGCGGCGCAGGCTCGCTCGGGCTCTCGGGCAGCACGGCGCACGTCGAAGACGTGCTCTTGAACGCCGGCGGATCGGTGCTGACCGGTCAGGGCAACGTCGCGTTGACCGGCTCGCATCGCTACTCGATCGACGGGCGCCTCCGTGATCTCGACCTGCAGCGCGCAGCGGCGATCGCATATCCAAAGCTTGCATCGAACGTCGCCGGCATCGCGGACGCGCGTTTTCACATCGCCGGAACTGGAGCGTCACCTTCGATCGCGGGCGACATCGCCGTTGCGCAAGGCTCGTTCGACGGAGAGGGCTTTCGGGCACTGCAGTTCCACGTCGCCGGAAGCCGCAGCGATATCGCGCTCGACAACGGCAGCGTCGCAGTGGGAACGTCGCATATCGGCTTCCACGGCTCCGTGGCAGCCGGCGGCGCATCGAGCCTCGCGCTCTGGGCGCCGCACGTGAATCTCGCCGACTTCAACGATTTCTTCAACGCCGGCGACATGCTCGCCGGCCACGGGCGCCTGCAGATCGCACTGGCAACCGGCTCGGCGCTCAGCACGAGCGGCAGTGCGCATCTCGCCGGCGCGCGGCTGCGCCAGTACGATCTCGGCACGGCAAACGCGCGCTGGAGCACGATCGGATCGTCGATCCATCTCGTTGCGAATGCTACGAGTCCAACCGGGCGCCTTCGCATCGCCGGCAACGTCGCGCCTCCACCGCTCGCGCTGCTCTCACAGGGAGCCCCGGCGCTCCTGCGTTCGACCGCGCTAGATCTCTCGCTGCGCGCGCGCAACGTCGCGCTCGCGTCGTGGGCGCCGCCGCTCAGCCTCAACGCACCGTTGACGGGTACCGCGAATGCCTCGGCGACGGTGCGTGGACGGTACCCCACACTCGCCGTCGCTGCGTCGGCGTCGGTCGATCGTGCCATGGCAGGCCGCGTTCCGATAGAGTCGCTGCGCTTCTCCGGGACGATGCGCGGCAACCGCGGCACGATCCGCTCGCTTACGCTGCAGATGCCGTACCTCAACGCAGCGGCGTCTGGCTCGTTCGGCCTGGCCAGAACGGCGCCGTTTGCGTTGCACGCAAGCGCCACGAGTCCAAACGTCGGGCTGCTCGCAACGACGGCGACCGGAGAGAGGAGCGCGCTCGGCGGCGCGTTGCGCGCGAGCGCGACGCTGCGCGGCACGCTCGCAAACCCGCACGTCGCAGCGTCCTTCGCTCTGCGCTCGGCACGCTTCGCACGTTTCGTCGTGCCGCGCGTTCGTGGCGAGGTCATCGCCAGCCGCGCCTCGGTCGCCCTTCGCAACGGCGAAGCGGATCTCGTGCGTGGGCGGCTGCTCGCCAGTGGACACATACCGCTTCGCGTCCGCGGCCGGTCGATCGCCGGGGCGCCGCTCTTCGCACGCGTGACGGCGCAGTCAGTTGCGCTTGCGAACTTCGCATCGCTCATGCCGCAAGGCACGGTTCTCGGCGGCACGATCGGTGGATCGCTCGCCGTTCTCGGCACGACGACGAATCCCCGGCTGCGCGGTTCGATGCGCTTGGCGAACGGTTCGTACAACGGCCCGCTCGACAAAGCACCGCTCGATCGTGTGACCGGCATCGTCGCGTTCGCCGGCAGGACGATTCACCTGCAATCGTTGCGCGCGCGCGCGGGTTCCGGCACGCTCGCCGGAAGCGGCACCGTCGTCGTTCCGAACGTTCTCAATCCAGGTGACGCGACGGTCGCGCTCACGCTCGACGCAACACACGCGACGGTCGACTCACCGCAGTACTTCAGCGGACAGGTCGACGCGCACGTTGCAACGGCGTACGCACACGGACGGCCGATTTCGCTGCGCGGCCGCGTCGCGGTCTCGCACGCGACCATTCCGGTCAGCGCGCTCTACCATAGCGGCGCGAAAGGTCCGCCGCCGAAGCTGCCCGCAGTTGCGTTCCACCTGCGTATCGCCGCGTCGGACGTTCGGGTGAAGAACTCCGTCGTCGACGTCGGGGGAGCTGGGAATGCGCTCTTGACCGGAACGCTCAGCGCGCCAGTCATGGCGGGCGTCTTTCACTCCACCGGCGGAACGCTCAACTTCTATCAGCTCTTTCGCGTTGCGCGCGCCAACATCGTGTTCACACCCAGCAACGGTCTCACGCCGTACGTGAACGCCGTCGCGACGACGATCGTCGCGCAGCCGCCGACGACCGTGCACATTCACGTCACGGGCCCGGCAACGAGCATGCACCTCGCGCTTTCGTCGTCGCCGCGATACGACCGCTCGCAGATCCTCGGCTTGCTCGTAGGCATGCAGACGTTCGGGGCCGTGCAGGGCATCCCGGCACCGACGGCAAGCCCCTTCTCTGCATCCTCGGTCGTCAGAAGCGTGGGCTTCGGCGAAGCAAACCACATCTTCACGCAGAGCATCCTCGCTCCGATTGCGACGACGCTCGGCGGAGCGCTCGGCACGCAGAACCTGCAGATCTACAGCAACATCGGGTCGGGCTACGGCACCGGCATCGGTGCGAGCATCGTCAAGCGCATCGCGCAGCACATAACGATCACGACGTCGGCGAACTTCGGTTACCCGTGGCAGGAGCTGGTGAAGCTGCGCTACGTGCGTCCAAACGCCACCGAGGTCGTCATGAGCCTGTACAACCAACAGCAGAGCTTCTTGAACAGCGTGCCGCCGCTCATCCATCAGAGCCCCGATAATCTCGGCTTACGTCCGTCGTCGCAGATGATCGACTCAGCGTCGTCCGGCATCGTGCTCAGCTTCGAAAGGAGGTACTGGTCGTGCGGCTTGTTCCGCTACTGCCTTTCCTGCTCTCGCTGCTAGCCGGATGCGCCGTGTCGGCCCGCCCGGCATCGGCACCTCTTCCGCCGATGAACGTGCGTCCGCTCTACGCCGAACTGACACACTACGATCGTGCAATCGCTGCGCTGCAGGCAACGGAGCGAAGCTGGAACGAGCGTGAGCGCGCAGCCACGCTGGCGCGAGACCGCGCCGGAGACGCGGCGGCCTTTGCGCACGCGCGCGCGACGCTCGCAACGCTCTTGCGTCGCTCGCGGGCGTACTCGGGACGGGAGAACGCGGCGTTGAGCACGCTACAGTCTTCGGCAGCGCTCTCTTCGAGCGCAGCACTACCGCGTTATCGGTCGGAGATCCTGTCGAACGAACGCCGTGCGATCGCACAGACGCGCGCGGCCGCCGTGGAGCGTGTCTCGCAGGCCGATGCGTTGCGCCAGCAGCAGCTCGACGAAGACGTCTCGACGCTGGCCTGGCGCCTGACGCAGCGTGACGCGATACGCACCATGCTCCTGCGCGTGCGAGCAGACGATCTCCATAACTCGGCAGCGCAACGGCGATCGGCGCAGCGCAAGCTCAGCGCGCTGCTCGCGCAAGAGCAAATGCGTCTCGCTGGCCGGCGCGTGCACGATGCGCGCGTGCTTGCTGCGTATCGTGCGGCGCTCGTCGCGACGGCGGCGACGCAGTCCGCCCATACGATCGCTCAGATCCGAGCGCGCACGCAGGCCAACCTCGCCGCACGGCAGCGCATCGCCCCGGCACGCGAGCCGAGCATCGCCGGTGCGCTACGCGTCGTGCGCTCTTCGCAGCGCGCACCGATGACGAACACGTCGGCGGCACAGCGTGCGCTCGTTGCGGCGCAGCAGACCACCGGCGACAGCTTTGCCGCCATCGCAGCCGCCGACCGTGCCGCCGCGGTCGCCGTGCACGCCGAGATCGTGCGCCTGCGCACCGAGCGCCGCGCGCTCTACGGCGACATCGTCGAGTACGAACGTGAAAGGGCAGCGTCTTCGGCACGCACGCGCCACCACAGCAAGGCTGCGTTCAGGAGCGTGAAGAGGCCGGCGATCCAGTAAGCGTGCAGCGCGCACGGGAGCAGCGCGATCTCGAGCACGACGACGGCGTAGTTCGGGTGGCGTAGAAAGCGGTACGGGCCGCGCCGTACGAGCGGCGCCCCAGGCAACACGATGATTCGCGTCGTCCAGCGTTCACGTAACGACGCGAAAATCCAGAGACGTCCAACCTGCACGAGCGCGTAGGCCGCGATGAGATACCAGTTCACCGGCGTGCTGGATGAGACGACGATCGCCATCGCGGCGAGCCAGCCCGCATGCACCGCAACGAAGAACGGGTACTGCTCCGGTGCTGCCTCGACCGCCCCACGCCGCAGGAGGGCGTGCGTGTTGCGCCGTGCGTAGAGGATTTCGCCGATACGCTGCAGCGCGACTGCCCCGAGCACGGCGTAGACCGGTGAAACGCTCATCGCTCGAGGGTCACGAATCCCGCCGTAAAGCCGGGCCCCATCGACGTGAGGAGCGCACGTCGCCACGATCCGTCGGCAAGCGCGCCGCGCGCCAGCGCTCGCTCGAGCACGAACATGACCGTCGCCGCCGACATGTTCCCGTACTCGCGCAGTACTGCACGCGAATCGTCGAGCGCTCCAGGCCGTAGGCCGAAGGCGCGCTCGAGCGCATCGAGCACCTTGACGCCGCCCGGATGCGGAAGCACGCGGTCGACGTCGGCCATCGTCATGCCGCTGCGCGCGAGATAATCGTCCAACACGGGGCGAAACTGCCGTTCCACGAGCGCGGGAATGTCGCGCGAAAAGATCGCGCGCAGACCATCGGCGGCCACGTCCCATCCCATGACGTCGAGCGTGTCCTCGAAGAGATGCTCGCCCGAAGCGGTCACTGCAGGGCCGCGCTCTGATTCGACGGAGAGCAATGCTGCCGCTGCGCCGTCACCGAAGAGCGCCGTCGCAACGACATTGCTCTTCGTCACGTCATCGCGGCGAAACGAAAGCGCGCACAGCTCGACGACGAGAAAGAGCGTCAGCGCCCCGGGAAGATCGCGCGCGACGCTCGCCGCACGCGCGAGCCCGAGCGCTCCGCCGGCGCAGCCGAGGCCGAACACGGGCAGACGCCGCACGGTCCGGCGAAAACCCATACGCTCGACGAGCAGAGCGTCGAGGCTAGGCGTTGCGACACCGGTGGTGGAGACCGCGACGATGGCGCCGACGTCCTCGAGCCGCGCATGCGCGCGATCGAGCGCCTCGCGCGTCGCCGCCTCCAGCAGGGTCAATGCCGCCTCGACGTAGATGGCATTGCGATCGGCCCAGTCGTGGGGCTCGTAGTACCACTCGACGGGCACGCAGGAGTACCGCCGCTCGATGCCGCTGTTTTCGAAGACCGGCAAGAGACGCTGCACAAGAGCGTCGTCGGCAAACATCGTACGCACGCGCCGGGCAACGTCGGCCTGATCGAGCACATAGGGCGGTACGGCCGTAGCGACCGCTACCAGACGCGGCAATCCAGGCATGCCAGCGCCTTCGGCAACGCCCTGTGCAGCGCCCATCTGCCTTGCCTCTACCCGTGAAATATGGGATAGTATCCGGACTAGAGCACTTTGCATTGAGGGAGCATCAACCATAGCGGGTCGCAACAACCGGCGCAGGCGGACCGAAGCGCGACCGCCCAAGGCCGCCGTCGCCGATACGAAGGAAGCCCCGCTCGAGGTCTTCGGGACGATCAAACAGGTCTTTCCGAGCACGACGTTCTCAGTCGAGCTGGATAACGGCCACGTCATCCTGGCGCATATCGCCGGACGGCTGCGCCGTCATCGTATCAAGATTCTCCCGGGAGACCGCGTCGACGTCGAAATATCGCCCTACGATCTGACGAAGGGGCGCATCGTTTATCGTTACCGAGCCGGCGAAGCCCGCCGTACTTGAGCCGTGGAAGGTGGTCGCTGCTGCGGGGCATTGGGATTGGCGTCGTCCTCACCGTCGCCGTCGCGGCGGCCGCCCTCTATCTCTGCGTCGAGTTCGGACTCGTTCCCGCGAACGCCGACGCGCGGCCCAGCCGTTTCGAAGGCTGGGTCGCCCGAACGTCGCTGCACGCGACGCTCGCGCGCGACGCGAAGAACCTTGCCAATCCGCTGCCGGCGAACGACACGGTGCTCCTCGCCGGCGTCAAAATCTACGCGGCGGACTGCGCCGTCTGCCACGGCGACGCCACGGGAAGACCGACGCTCGTGGGCTACGGTCTCTATCAGAGAGGCCCGACGCTGGGCCGGTACGGCGTCGAAGACGACCCCGACGGCGTCATCTACTGGAAAGTCACGCACGGCATTCGTTTTACGGGCATGCCATCGTTTGCGCGCACACTCTCCGATACGCAGCGCTGGCAAGTTTCGACGTTTCTCAAACACATGAAGGCGCTGCCGCCGGCAGCCCGGCGCGCTTGGCGTGCCGTGCACGTCGCAGCGGTGCCCGCCTCGCTCATTCCGCCTCGGCGGTCGCGGCGGTTTCGCTAGCGCAGCCGAAGATCTCGCGCCGCGAGCAGAAACTCTCGGTGTATCTTCAGTTCGAGTTTGTGCAGCGCGGTGATGGCCATCAAGGCAACGAGTGCCAAGAGCACAGCGTACTCGACCAGCGTTGCGCCTGCGTCGTCCCTTACAAGGTTCTTCAGTCCGGTGATCATCAATTGTACCCTTCGACCGAAGGGTGTCTCCGCCTGACCGGGTTTACCGATTCCATACCGAGCGGCCGCACCGTCGCAGCCGGTATGCCAATCGAGGGGCGCCTTGAAACTGTGGAAACTTGGGTACCATCGGGAGCATGTGGTTCCTCATAGCGATCATCCTCGGCGTCCTCATCGCAAAGGTGCTCCTCTAAGGAGCCCTACGGGCCCCTTAGGAGCCCTGCGGCGACGCCCTCGCAGAGCGCGCGATGAAGCGGAGCATTGCGCGCTCGCGTGCGAGGCTCGCCGGCAGTCGCAGATCGCGAGCGTACGCCTGGAGCAAGGCGGGATGCACGTAGGCTTTGCGACACACCGCAACGGTGTTGCCTAGACGTGCCGCAGCGCGCGCGAGCGCGGCGTTCACGTTCTCTTTCGCTTCGCTCGCGTCGCGTGCAGGCCGTGCGAGCGCACGAGCGCACTCGAGCGTGCCGATCCACGTGCGAAAATCCTTGGCCGTGAACTCGCCACCGGAGATCTCGCGCAGGTAGTCGTTGACGTCTTCCGAGCTTACCAAGCGGGCGCCGGCATCGCCGGCATACGTGAAGAGCTCTTCGCCGGGCAAGTCGCGGCAGCGTCGCAGGATGCGCGCGATGCGCGCGTCGTTGATCGCGACGGCATGCTCCCGCCCGGTCTTGCCGCGAAAGCGAACCTCGATCTTCGTTCCGTGAAGGCGCACGTGCCGCGCGCGCAGCGTCGTCAAGCCGAAGGAACCGTTCGCCCGAGCGTACTCCTCGTTTCCAACGCGAACGGCGGTCGCTTCGAGCAGCGCGACGACGGCGGCGAGCACCTTGCGACGCGGCAGGGCCGGTGCAGGGAGATCGCGTCGCACGGCGGCGCGAATCTTCGGCAGGACGCGGCCAAAAGCGACGAGCCGATGGAACTTCGCCTCGTCGCGCACCTCGCGCCACTTCGGGTGGTAACGGTACTGCTTGCGCCCGCGCGCGTCGCGGCCAGTCGCCTGCAGATGGCCGCTCGGAAGCGGACAGATCCAGACGTCGCGGTATGCCGGAGGTATCGCGAGCGCGCGGATACGCTGCAGCACTGCCTTCGATCTCACCCGGCTGCCGTCCGTGTCGACGTAAAAAAAGCTCTTGCCGCGGCGGCGCCGCGTGATGCCTCGCATGCGATCGTCGACGTAGCGAAGGCCGGCTTGCCGTGCCGCCGCTTGCGACTGCTCTGCGGGCGCTTCATTGCTCGACACTTTGCGGGTTATACCCGCGTTCGGGGTTTAAAGCCCGGCTTGAACGATCTCGTTGATGAACATCTGCGTGCGCGGATCGTCGAACCAGTTGGCGACGATCGCCGCAATCGGTGCGTGTTTGCGCAGCTCGGCAACGTGTTCGTTGATGCTCTCTGCCCTGGGCCGCTCGCAGGTCAGTTCGCGATGGAGCGCGTCGATTCGCGCGCGCGTCGCTTCATTTTCGCCGGCAGCTGCATGCAGGGATTCGAGGGGAAACTCAGGGCGGTGGTCAGGCATGATGATCTCCGCGCAGCGGCTTTCGCATGGGAAACCAGCCTCCCTTCCGCACGGGAACGCTTATGGCTGGTGCCTATCGAGTACGTGCGTGAGCAGTGCACCGAAGAGAAAGAGCAAGGCCGAATAGTAGACCCAGAGCAGCACGAGCATCGTCGACCCGGCGCTGCCGTACGCGGTTTCGGGATGAACGTGTGCGAAGTAGAACGCGAGCGCGGCCTGACCGAACACCAGGATAACGCCGGTGACGAGCGCTCCGATCGCACTGCTCTTCCATCCCACCTGGACGCGCGGAAGAAAGCGGTACGCGACGGTCAGGAGCATCACGACGGCGATTGCGTCTGCAGCGAATGACGCGACGCGGCCTGCGGTTGCAGCGATAAAGAGCGTGACGAGCGAGACGAGCGCGAGCGCGCTGACGAGGAGTAGCGCGTGCAAGCGCAAGCCGACGATCTGCCAGGGGCCACCGCGTGCGTGTTCGGGAATGCCCCAAACGTCGTCGAGCGCCTCCTGCACTTGCATGAAGATCGTAAAGCCGGCGAAGAGCACGATCGCGGTGCCGACGAAGACGGGCAACGTCGTCACGTTGTGCTGCGAAGCTCGCACGAGCGTGTCGACGCCGTGCGCTCCCCTCGAGCCGATGAGCGGGGCGAGTTCGGCGTCGATGATGCGCAACGCGTGGGCACGACCCAGTACCAATCGTGCAGCGGCAACGACCATGAAGAGTAGCGGCGGAAGCGTGAACACCGCATAAAACGCAAGCGCCGCCGCGACGCGAGATGCGCGGTGCCGCTGCCACAAATGGACGACGAGCCGCACGTCGCTCCTATTCATCGTGGAGAGCTATCGTTTTGCGGAAGCAGCCACGCACCGGCGTCTCCGATGATTCGTACTTGCAGCGTGCGCTGCTGCTCCGGCTCATGACGCACGATGTCGGCGCCTCGCTGCCCGACGCTTGCTTGGCCGTCGCGGCTCGGTGGCGCGCATCCGGCATGGGGAACCGCCAGTACTTCTCGCATCGTACGCCGGACGGACGTTCGCCATGGAGCATCGTGCGCATGCAGGGATGCGCATTTCACGGCGCTGGCATCGGCGCGAAGCGCTAAAGTCATGGTGAGCGCACTTGGTTAGGAAGAACGGCGCAGCGAGCTAGGCCAGGAGATGCTCGCGTTCTTCGGGCGGCAACATGTCGCCAAAGAGTACCCAGTACGCGTACGCATTCAAAAGCTGCAAGCCGGCAGCCGCTTCGAGCATCGTTCCGATCCAGGTCTCCGTCAGCAAGAAGCCGGCAATGCCGGGCCCGAGCATCGAGAAGAACTGAGACGGCAGGTTCGAAAGCGAGGCGACGCGCGAGCGTTCGTGCGGCGCTGCTATTCCCATGACGTATGACTGTCGCACGGGCATCGTGATGCTATTGAAGATCATGCGCGCGAGATACACGAGGCCGGCCAGCCAGAGCGTCGGCATGAGCGGCATGACGGCGAGCAGCGCGCATGCAAAGATGCGCAGCAGGACGATCGCTTTTACCGCACCACCGACACGCGCCACCACGCGTCCGACGAAGAGATACGAAAAGGCCGACGTCAATGCGACCGCGAGATACACCGCGCCGATCTCGTGACTCGTCGCTCCATAGCGCAGATGAAACCAGAGCACGAGCATCGGGCCGAGAAATCCAATCGCAAGGCCATTGAGCGAGTTCGTCACCCAAAACCGTCCGATGAGCGCACGCGTACCCGGCGCCAGAGGCCGCGACTGCGGACGCGTGCCGTCTGTTGGGGTGGCGGCACGAGGCGCCTCTTCGACCGGTAATGTCGCCGCAATGAGCACCGCAGCGACGACGGCCGTCACCGCAAAGAGCAGGCGATACGCGCTCATCTGCGAGCCGAGATGCAGGCGCACGACGACCTGCGGCAATCCCGTCAGCAGCAGACCCGCAGCTCCCCCGAGCGCACCGTAGAGCGAGAACGCCGAGAAAATGCGCGTGCGGTCCGCGTTCGGCGCGTGCTCGGCGATAAGCGCTTGCTCCGCGGAGTAGAACGGTCCGAAGGCGCCGCCCGACGCTGGACCGCCACCGCGTCCGATCGTGCCGAGCGCGCCGGCGACGCCGAGAACCCAGAGCGGCGGACCTGCGTAGAAGACGAGCGCGCCCACCAGCGAGAGCGCTCCGAACGCGAGCAGCACGTTCTTACGCCCGTAGCGATCGCTGACGAAGCCGGCCACCGTTCCGAGCAACGCCGCGCCCAACGCCCAAGACGCGACGATGATGCCGACCTGCGCCGGCGTCGCTCCGCGCGCGAGCAGGTAGAGCGGGACGATGACGACGAGGTAACTCTGTCCAAAACTGCGCAGAACGCGACCCAGCACGAGAAAGAGCAGGGAGCGGTCGCGCGCGATACGACGCATCGCGCTCACACTGCGCGGTTCGCGCGAGCGTGCCTGTAGCCCCGCGCTGGCGCTGGGAAGCAGGCGTTCTTCGCGGCAATACTCCGCACCGCCGCACGCAGGCACTCGAGGACTCGTGCGCCAACGACAGCGGCGTGCACCCAGTTCTGCTCGTCGCGATCCTGGCGCTCTTACGGCCTTCGCAGCACGGCGACTTCGGCCATTACACGTTTGCTCTCATGTGGCAGCCCGGTATCTGCAGCACCGAGGGCGGCTGCACGGCGGACCAACCGCACGCGACGCTCATCGGCCTGCACGGACTCTGGGCCTCGCGTCCACGCGCGCTCGTCGCGAAGGGCGTTCCGGTGCGCGTCTGGTGGTCGCGCGGGTGCGATTACTACGCGTACAGCACCGCACCGCCGCCGATCCCGGCGCAGCTGCGGCGCGAACTCGACGCGGTCATGCCGCACTTCCGACACAGTCTGCTGACGCACGTGTCCGACAAGCACGTGCGCTGTTTTGGGTTCGATCCGGCGCTCTTCTTTTCAACCGAACTCGCCATGCGCTACGCGGTCGTGTCGAGCGGGTTCGGACGCTATCTCGTGGCGCACCGCGGCGAGCGTGTCACGCAATCGGCGCTCGGCGCGCGCTTCGAGAGCGCCTTCACGACGCGTGACCGCACGTCGCTGCAGCTGCAGTGCGGGCGCGACGCTTCGGGACGCACGGTGCTCACGCAGTTCTGGATTACGATCCGCTCGCAGAAGTTAGCGCGGTTTCCACGCAGCGGCTCGCTCATGGATGCCATCCAGAACCAGACGAACTGCCCGGCGTCCTTCTTGCTTCCGAACTGGCGCTAGCGCTCTCGCTAGGGCCGCACCTTCGCCATGAAGTTCCAGAGGCGCTCGTGCCAGTGCGCGGTGCCTGCGATCGTTCCGTCGCGCCGCATCGTCGCATCCGGTATCCAGATGGGGCCGATGTGCAGCATCACGTGCCCGTCCTGCTGTACGCTGCCGAGCACCTGAACGATGTGACCCCGTAGGGGGTCGGGACGGATCGAGGTCGACCAGTAGGTGCCCGTGATGGCACTACGGTTGAAGTGGAGGGTGAGATCGCCTGAGAACAGCGCCGAGCCAATGCCGACCGCGGGCTCGTAGGCGGCGACGTAGCGCGCCGTCCAGACCGGCCCGTGACCCTCGATCGCGGCGCCGTAACCGGCGCAGAGCAATGCAATGCCCATCGCGAGGCAGACGGTTTGCAGGAGCTTCATGGTGACCTCGTTCTGTTACCCGCAACGGCCTACGTGTATGCGAATACCGAACAATTTCAAGAGGCCGGCACCCGGGGCTCGTCGACGTGGATCTGCACCCTGCGGTGGCAGTTCACCATCGATACATCTGAGCCGCGTACGGCAGGCAGCCGTCGCGATACGGGAATCCCGGCCCGACGTACTGCCGGAACTCCGTCGCGGTCAGCGACCTTCCCGCCATGAGGCAGGCCGAGCGTGCCCAGATGGCGGGGTCGACGGCATAGACCGCAAGGCGATGGTCTTTGGCCTGGTCATCGTACGACGCCAGCAGGTAATGACCGTCTGCGCTGAACGCTAGAGAGTCGTACCGGCCCAGATCCGGGGGATTTGGAAGCGCGGCCGGATACGTTTCGTGCGTCGCCCAGTCGTAAAGATGCAGCGTCGCATTACCGTTGCCGTCTGCGCTCCAGTACGCGACGGTGCGTCCGTCAGGACTGCTCGCGAGCTGTTGGACCGTCGTCGGAATTCCAAGAAACGCTCCTGCTTTCCAATCGGGAAGACTAAACGCTACCTCGCGATAATCGCCGGAAACACCGCTCGTCGCGATCGCTCGGCGCTCGTCCGGCGAGACGTAGTCGATGGAGAAGGCCTTTCCGACGAGCGCGCCGTTCCAGCGAACGATGACGTCCGGAGCAGGCTCACGGACCTTGATGAAGACGTAGTTGCCTCTGTCGCTTAGATTCCAGTTGACGATGGACGCCGGTGACACCCGAGCCGCACGCAGGAGCTGCGCGCGTTCGACGACGTTCAGCAATCGGCCGCGCGCGCTGTAGCGCTTTAAGGTTGCAAACGACGCCGCGTGCGAGAGAATCGTCACGACGTTCGCGCGCGGATCGTAGGCCGGCAAGACGAAGTACTGATAGTATCCGTTCTTCACGGGAACGCGGGAAACCATAAAGCGGTCGAGCGTCACCGGCGTCGCCGACCGAATGTCGAGCACGCGCACCTCGCCGGTCACCATGTTGAATGCGATAGCGTGTTCACCGTCGCCGCAGTCGAACATGTGCACGTGGTAGCTAACATCGTACGTCCGCTGGAAAGCGCGGCGAAACTGCCGCAGATTGAACTGCGCGTAGCCTGACCTCGTCGCCATGAGAAGATCGTGCCCGTGTAATCCGTAGCTCCCCGTCCACTGCGAATCCGGGATCGTGCCCAGCATGGGGCCGTCGATGCGCGAGAACGACTGCAACGCAATCCCGCTTCCGTACGGATTCGGCTGCTCCGCGCGCGCCGGATCGTAGGGCGTGACGTACATGTTGAACTCCGGATCTGCTATCGGCAGCCGCTGCGCGCCGGCGTGGTCATCGTACTCGACGGCGTAGGCCTTTGTCTGCCCGTCGTAGTACAGTGTGCCGCCCTTTGCGACGACGTACGGCATCGACGCGCCCCGCGCGAAGTACAGCAGCGCCGCTGAAGCGCAGATCTCAACCGGGCAAGCGTACGCGCTGTCGGCCGACGATGCGACCGGGCCAACGTGAAGGCTGCCGGCATCGTACCACGCAATCATCTTCTCGTCGGGCGTCATCGCGAGCGCACCCGCACATCCGGCAATGGGCGAGCAATCGTCACCTTGGGTAAAGAACCGCCTCTTGGAGAGCAAACGTCCCGTCGGGAGCGAGTAGATAGCGACGTCGCCGCCTCGCATCGTCACCGCAGCGATCCTTCCCGAATGTGAAAGCACGATACCGTCCGCTTCGCCGTTGACGCGTGCGACGATATGCGAGCCGCCAGGTTCGCCGATGCGCAGCGAGCCGGCATCATCGACGTATGCGACGCGACCATCCGGCAGGCAACCGAGCGCACTCACGGACCCGCTGTGCAGACGTGCGACCTGCAACGGATGCGCAGAGACGTCGTACCACGCGATTGCACCGGCACTCGCGATCGCGACGCGCGACGAGTCGTCAAATCCGCACATGAGCGAACCGCGGACATTCGGCAGACGTCCGAGTACGGCAAGGTTGGCCGCGTCGACAGTCACGAGCGACCCCGTGACGAGCTCTCCGTAGCGCTGCTGCCGCACGCCCGCGAGCACCGCGACGTCGCGGCCGCGATTCGTCACCGCCCCCAGCGTCC
The DNA here is from genome assembly GCA_027315245.1 of Vulcanimicrobiota bacterium. GTDB lineage: Bacteria > Vulcanimicrobiota > Vulcanimicrobiia > Vulcanimicrobiales > Vulcanimicrobiaceae > Tyrphobacter. Next base: position 32,020 of record DAHUYK010000033.1, read on the forward strand.
AGGGCGGCAACGCGACGCGGCCGATTGCATACGGGGTCCACGCAGCGGTGAGCAAAATGTCGCGACTTCCGCCAGCGCTGTCGGAGGCGTAGGCATCGGCGCCAAAGAGCCCGGCAACGCGATTGTCGACACCCGCTTGGTACATGCCGTAATCCATGTCGACGAGCGAGAGCGAATGCTCCACGTTCGACTCTCGTGCTGCGATCGTCGAGGCCTTCGCCTCCGACCGCCGCGCAACCGCGCTCTCTCGCCGAGCGATCGCCGCTTGCTCGTTCGCACGACGAGCCGCACTCCGTGCGCTGCGCGCCCGCGCGACCGCCACGCCTTGCGCGACGACGAGACTCTTCAGCGCGGTCTGCGCAATCGCGGCCTCCCGCCGGGCTCCCTGCTCGGAGACGCGCGCTTTCGCTTCAGCAACCCGCGATCGAGCGCCCAGCACGATAGCGGTCATCGCAGCTCCGAGAGCGAGCACGGCGATGACGCTCATGACTGCCGCCAGCAGGCGCGTGCGCTGCGCGAGCAGCCGCGCCGCGTTCGCCTGTTCTTGTGCGAGTTTCGTTTCGAGCACCAGACGCTCGCGCCGCTGCGTCTCTTCGGCCTCGATGCGCCGGCTCTCGGCTTCCCGCGATTGCGTGAGCGCGAGCCGGCTGTCGTTGAGCAGCTGCTCGACGCGTTCGAACGATCCGCCGTAGCGTTCGGCCCAGGCGGCCGTGCGCGGTCGCGACGTCCAGCGCTCCCACCGTTCCTCCACCTGATCGAGCGGCAGCGTCACCGTCGCCGCGAGCGAGACGCCCTCGAGCATTGCCAGTAGACCGCGATAGAATCGCCCGTCCGCTTCCTCCCGCGCAAGCCAGCCGGTGTCTTGCGCGCTGATTTTACTCCAACGGCGCAGGAGCGCTTCGTGCACGACGTCGATGCGCGTGTCGTCACGCAGCATCGGCACCGCGGACGTCGACGGAACGATGAAGGAACAGTCTTCGGACCGAAACCGATCGAGAATTCGCACGAGCTGCTCGCGCTGTAGGCCAGTCTCCGCGAGTAGTCGTTCGAAGAGCAGCGCGCGCCGCGTCGCCCGGCCCTCTTTGTCACGTTCGCTGAGCGCACGAAAGACGAGCTCGACGCCGTCTTCGAGCCCCGCCAGCGTTCTCGATGCGAGCACGTCGTTCGCGTGCTTCGAAAGCGCACCGTCGATGCCGCCGACGGACGCGTACGCCTGCAGCGTCAGATGCCGCTCTTTTGCGCGGCTCCACAAGCGCGCGAGACAATGCGAGAGCACGGGCAGCTGATCGAGTTCCGGACCGATGTCATTGAGCAACCGCTCAACGAGCTCCGGCTCGATCGTCGCGCCTGCCTTGACGATCGGCTCGCGTATGACTTCTTCGCGTTGATCGCGCGTCAGCGAGGGAACGAGAAACTGCGCCGCGCTCACGGCCTCAGGAAGGCCGTTGTAACGCGCACAATCGCCGATGAAGTCGGAGCGCATCGTGATGAGGACGCAGATCTGGCGATCGGCGCTGCGCGTCGCCTCCAAGAGCGACTGCACGAAGAATGCGGCTTCGTCGCGTGAGAGCGTATCTTCGACACGCTGTTTCTCGCCGGCGCCGAGGCCGGCATAGCGAAAGAGCTCCTCGAACTGATCGACGAGCAGCAGCACCGACGCGTCCGCAAGCTTCGGCATCTCGCCGAGCGCGGCCGAAATGCCGAAGCTGGAGCGTCCGAGAGCGAGCTCGATGCGGCGCCGGCGGATCTCGCGATGCGTCTCGTCGTCGTCCTCTTCGACGCGCGCTGCCAAATCGGAGAACGCCTCGGTGAGCTCCACCAACGGATGGTCGCCGGGATGGAGCGTTACCGTCTTCCACGTCTTCTCGTCTTCGAGTAGCGGCAGCAGCCCAGCGCGCACGAGCGACGATTTCCCGCTGCCGGAGCTGCCGATGACGGCGATGAACCGGCTCAGATCCAAGAGCCGATATATCTCCAAGACGTGGCGGCGCCGGCCGAAGAAGAACGCGCGATCCGCGAACTCGAACGGACGCAGGCCCGGGAACGGCCGGTCGACCGAGAGTGCCGTTCCGGAGCGTGCCTTCATATTTTCGTGATGATCGGGTCGAGGCCGTCCGGCGGAAGGGTGGCATACTCGGTGAGATCGAGCGTGACGTCGATGCCTTTGCTCTGCTTGCGCTTGAGGCGCACCTTCTTTGCAGGAAGATTTGGCGGTGGCCCCGCGACGAGCGCGCGTAGGGTGAACGGCTTCGGACGCCCGAGTTTGGAAACGTCCTTGAGCGTCTCTTCCTTTGCGTCGACCCAGTTGTCGGGCGCTTTCGCCCAGCAGAGCACGACGGCATCGCAGCTCTGCATCTTCTTGCGGTTGACGGCCTCGGTCTTGCGCGGCTCCTCTTTGTCGAAGGCGGGAATGGACGCGTATATCTTACGCTCTTCGAGCACATCGATGCACTGCTCCGCGTACTCCCAATCTTTCTCCGAAAAATCGAGGTAGACGCTGTCGCCCGCGACGAGCTGCTTGCCGGAGACGTCCGGCAACGCCGCAATACGCTCGAGGTGCTCCACGACGAACTCGACGAAGGCGCTGAGCTCACTGCCATCGATTTTGTCGCTTGGCAGTTGCTCACCAAACCTCTTGAGCACGTCGAGAGGATCGCGCTCGGTTTCGCGCACCGCCGTGCCGTCGTCGCCGACGAGTACCTTGGGAGCCCATACCATCCGCTTGAAGTCGGCATTCGTCTTCGCCCGCTCTGCCGCGAGCTCGAGCTGGAACTGCACGATTGGAGGGCACCCGTCGGGTTGGCCACCCGGCGACTCACCGAGGAGATGGATCGACACTTCAGCGTCCCGCAATGCGTCCTGCGCAAACGCGCGCGCGTCCTCGACGGGAATGCTCTGGGCGAGCGAAGGCCTCACGTCATAGTCGCGCCGCGCAAGCTCTTCGACGACGCGCGCATACGCCGAGCGCATGTCGGCAGCGGGCTTTGCCACGTAGATGGCGCGGCGTTTCCCGCTCGCGGGAGCCGGCGCAGCGCATGGCGCGGACGCCGGGGGCGCCTCGACGTTGGATGCCGAGCCGGTCGACTGCGCCCGTTTCCACAGGTTCTGAGCAAGCGTTCGAATCACGTCGTCGTATCCTGCTTGCGGCTTGCCGTAGCGAAAGTACTCGAGCTCCTCTCCCTCCGCGTCGGTCTTTTCACGCGAATAGAACTCGTACGACGACTGGCCTTGCAGTGTCGCGGGCCGCCGGTCGAAATCGATGTACTGCTTGGAGACGATCCAGATGCGCTCTTTGAGCGCGCGCTGGCCGGCCGTCTTCCAGCGGTCTGCGAAGAGTTCCAGTTCGTGCTTGCAGTAGGCGCTCGCGAGCCAGTTTCTCGAAAGGATGACGAGCAGGAGATCCGATCTCTCAATGCCTTCTTGAATGACGGGGTCGAACTGCTCATGCGGTGCGATTTTGCGGCGATCCCACCACATCTCCGGAACGACGCCGCCTTTGTCGCGAAACTCGAAGGCGAGATTCTCGCGAAGCGCGGTGGCGAAGCCTTTCGCGCCTTGCGCGGACGGCGGTATGGTATCGTCATCTCGCGCATACGAAATGAAGAACTGGAACGGCATCACGGTACGCCTTCTTGCGGCCGGGGAACGCCCCCTTCGCTCGGCGGGCGGCCAGGCTGGCGCGCGAAGAGAAAGCCGCCGAAGTGCTCCGGCCGGACACACCGCTCCGCCGCTGCCCGGCCCACTCGTTCCAGCTCGTCCAGGTATTCGACGCTGTCGAGCGGCTGTAGGGTACGCGGGTCGATTCCGGGTGGCGAAGCATTCGGATCGTAGAGGCCGAGCTGCGCGAGCGACGTCGCGGAGAGCTCCACGTTGTACCGCGCATAGGTGAAGAGCTTCTCGCTTAACGGCGAAGCGTTTTCGACGAGCGTTCCGATCTCGGAGTCGATAGGCGAGAGCCCGCAGTCGGCCACGGTCTTGCCGAACAAGCGACAGAGCATGTCCTGCTCGACGGTCGCGCCCCGAATGAGCGCAGCCGGCGTCGATCGCGCACTGTAGAGCAAGCTCATGTCGCGCAGACGCAGATCGAGGTTCGCGCTTTCGCAGAAGCCTGTTCCGACGGAGAGCAAGAGTACGTCCTGCGCGCCGGCCTTCCATTTGACTTCATACTCGGGCATCGTCGCCATGAGGAAGAGCTGAAACGCAGGATTGTTGTACACGGTAATCCCGCCGTCCATGAAGACGAACGGCTTTGCAACGCCGGGAATCTCGATACGTTCGGAGGGAAAATAGACCGGTGCCGCGGTGCTCGCTCGAACGAGTTGCCAGAGCGGCAGGTCCAGATTAGACGGGCCGCCGTCCGCGCCGCGGCGATTGTACATCGCGCGCGGATTGTTGGAAAGCGTCCACGGGGAATCGGTGCTCTCATTGCGCATTACCACCATGAGCAGCGTCGCAAGACGCTGCGCGCCGAGCGTCGTGTCGTCACCGGCGATTCGTTTGATCTGCCGCTCCAAGGGCTTTGCGTCGTACATCGCACGATACAGCAGCATGCCGAGGACTCCCACCACCACCGAGAGCGGTGCCGGCAGATGCCGTGCGACGCGCTGGAGAACGTTTGGGTCGAACATCGTGTGCGCGCCCACGCGATACTGAGCGCGGATCTCGTTCATCGTGTAGCCGAGTGCGACGAGCATCGCAATGATGGCGCCGGTGCTCGTTCCTCCAACGTAATCGAAGTACTCGCAGAGACGCAACTCGGGCCGCTTCAGTTCGTCGCGCAGCAACGCTTCGACGCGCGCCAGCATCTCGATGGCGATGAGCCCTCGGATCCCGCCGCCGTCGATCGAGAGCAGCTTCTTCGGACCCGGAGCATCGATGAGTGCGTCGAGGTGGCTCATACGACGATAACCTTCATCGGACGCTCGCGCCGGGCGATGAGCCAGTCTGCGTGTTCGACCAATGCCGCGCGCCCAAGTTCGTACAGAATCTGAGACGGCGCGCCGGGCTTTCCACGGCGGATGTCGAGCAGCGAACGCCGCGCACGGTCGAAGACCCGAAACATGCGCGCGTAACGGCGTGCGTTCGCACCGAGGTTCTGCTTCTCTGCGTAGACGCCGAAGAGCGCGACGAGCACTGCAACCATCGCGATCGGAACGGTGAGAAAGTTCACGTACAGATCGAAGTGCGTGATCGCAAGAACCGCCGGCGACGGGCAGCGCGCGCCAAAGAGTGCGCAGTACCATTGCCCGTCCACGACCAGCGCCGCGAACGAAGCGGCCGTGCACGCCATGGCGACGACAATCGCTACACGCCCGATGCGATCGAGAAGTGTCTTGGAGCGCGCCTCCCTGCGGCCGGCCTTGTAGTAGTAGCGCCACTGCGAGCGCACCCAGGTCGCGCAGTCGGGGTGCTCCGCGCCGGCCTGCGCGCAAGGGCGCCCTTCGCAACAGGCGAGATAGAAGTAGCGCAGCGCCATACGTATCCACTGCAGCTCGCCTTCCTGCATCTTGAGGTACTCGTTGTCAACGAGCCTGCCGGTAAGGCCTGCGCAGTGCCAGGCGTTCTGCACGCGCAAGCCTTCGGCGACGGCGCGATAATCTTGGTAGCGGTTCTCGTAATCATGCGTCTTCGCCCACTCGTACACGAGAAAAGCGACGAGCAGTCCGGCAACCTTCCATATCGCCGGGAAGTGCGTGACGAACTGCACGCCGGCTACGACGAACGCACAGGAGAGCAGGGCCGTTTGAAAGCGATTGGCGCTTCGCTGCAGCCGATTTGCCGCGACGTCCGTTCGCTCGACGAGCGCGTGCAGCTCGGAGCCGCGCGCAACGACGGCAACGTGCGCGAGATCGGCGTTGTAGAGATCGATCGCCGCGACGGCTCTGCGAAAGGCGTCGCCGGCATCGCTCTCGCGCAGGAAGAGCCGCGGGTAACGTCGCCGCACGACGAATGCGTCCGCCGAGCGTCCACCCTCCGCGCGCGGAGTGACGATCTGATCGACCGGGCCCACATCGGGCAGATACCGAACGCTCTCGATGTCGCCATGCGCCTCGCCAGTGAGGCGCATGGACACGACATCCGCGGTGCCGCCCGCGCCCCGCCCCGCCTCGCCGTCCCAAAAGGCGACGACGACGTGACTGTACTGCGTGATGAACCGTCCCGCAGCGACGTAGCCGCTCTCACGCTGCGGCGACGTGACGATGACGCGTGCCGCCTGCGCGAGCAGCACGTGAAAGCGCTCCAACTCTGCGGGCGCGAAGTCTCGCTCGTACTCCTCCACCGGCATCGGGAGGCACGCGACGATCGCAACGTTTCGTGCCAGAGCCTCCTCGGCCGCGAGGCTGTCCGCGCCGGCGGCCAGGCCCGAGAGCACGAGCAGCGGCGTGTGCGGGCACGATCGCGACAGGTCGTCCAAGATTCCCGCAAAGGCAGCGCGCAGCGGCGCTTCGTCGGCCGGCGCGACGTCGCGATGACCCGTCACGCCCACGACGAGCGCGACGCGGTCCGCTTGCATCTGGGGCATCCGCTGCATCGTTCGCGGGCCAGGGGCACATTACCGGCGACGGGAACGCGGCCCACGATGACGAGGAGCGCCGGCGAGGCCCGGGCGACGCGCACCGCCGTGCTCGTCGCTGCCATCATCGCCTCGAGCATGAGCTACATCGACGGCACCGCGATCACCGTAGCTCTGCCGGTCATCAAAGCGCGTCTGCCCGCTTCGGACGCGCAAGCGCAGTGGACCGTCGAGGGATACCTGCTTTTCCTTTCGGCACTCATTCTCGTGGGCGGCGGTTTGGGCGATCGCTACGGACGGCGGCGCCTTTTCACGCTAGGTATTTGGACGTTTGCCCTCGCCTCCATCGCGTGCGCCTTGGCGAGCAGCGCATCGCTGCTCGTCGCGGCGCGATGCGTGCAAGGCATCGGAGCAGCGCTCATGATTCCGGAGAGCCTTGCGCTCATCACTGCGGTATACGATCCTAAAGCGCGCGGGGGCGCGATCGGCGTATGGGCCGCCGCATCGGCGCTCACGATGGCAGTCGGACCACTCGTGGGAGGATGGCTGACGCAAAGCATGTCGTGGCGGTTCGTCTTTTGGATCAACGTGCCGCTCGCAATCGCCGTGCTCGTTCTCTGTGCGACCCGCGTCCCCGAGAGCCGCGCACGCGACGTTCGAGGACGCCCCGACGTCGTTGGAAGCGCGTGCGCCGCCGCAGGCCTCGGGCTCGTCGTCGTCGCGATGATGCAGCTCCAAGAGGCGCGGCATCCGTTTGCCGTGTGGCTCGCTGCCGGCGGCATCGCGTTGCTCGTCGCGTTCGTTTTCATCGAACGCATTGCATCGGCTCCGGTTGCGCCGCTTCGCCTCTTCACCTCGCGCGCGTTCTCGCTCGCCAACCTCTATACGCTGCTCCTCTATGCTGCGCTCGGCGGCGCCCTTTTTTACGTGCCGTTCGAACTGCAACACGTCATGAACTACACGCCGCTGAGTTCCGGGCTCGCGCTGCTTCCGACGATCGCCCTCGTCGCGCTCTTCTCGCCGGGCGCCGGAAAGCTCTCCGGCCGCATCGGCGCGCGCCTTCCGCTCGTGGCCGGCGGCGCCACGGCGGCGCTCGGCTTTGCGCTCTTCGCGCGGCTGCACGCAGGCGCAGCGTATCTCGAAAACGTCTTTCCTCCGACGATGCTCGTGGGGATCGGCCTTTCCATCCTCGTGGCGCCGCTCGTCGCAGCCGTCATGGGTGCTGCCGATTCCGACGATGTCGGCGCCGCTTCAGGCATCAACAACGCAATCTCGCGCGTGGGAAACTTGGTCGCGATTGCCACGCTCGGCCTCATCATCGCGCTGCGCGGCGGCGGCCCGCTGCCGCAAGCCTCGCATCCTCACGGCTTTGCAAACGCGATGTTTGCCGCGGCGCTCATGGCCGCAGCAGCCGCGCTCGTCGCGCTCTTCCTTCCAGCACGTGCTTCGAGCGAGGAGGCGCCCGCTCGGGGAAGGAACGCGTCATCTTCAGGGTAGAGCGGAGGCACGCAACATGAGGCTCGTGATCGTTCGGGGTTTCGTCGCGCAGACGATCGTGCTCGCGCTCGTTGCGAGCGCACTCGGCGCACCTGCGATCGCCGCGCCCGAAGGGCTCTCGAGCGCAACGTGCAGCACCGCGCAACTCACCGACGTCATGGCCGTCTACTTTAGCGCACCGCATCCGCACGCAACGCCCATGCCGGTCCCGGCCGGCGCCGCATCATACTTGAGCAAGCTCTTGCGCCTGCGTCTGCAGGCGTGCCGGCGTGCGCTTGGGAAGGGACGGATGACGGCGTGTGTGCCGACAGGACGCGAGCAAAATGACCCGCGTCTGCTCTGGACGCACCTGCGCTTCTGCGAGCTGTTGGCGAAGCCGCCGTCCCACACGCGCACGGCGGGAATAGCGTGGCAGCTCCCCGCCACGCAAGGCACGCGTCCGATCATCTTCGTCCTCGGTACGGGTGCCGATCCGGGGATCGTTTCCAAGCTCGTTTCGACGTTGACGGTCTACCTCAACGCCGGGCACGACGAAGCCGGATACCGCTTCCTCGACGACGCAGTCCTCATCCCGGAGCCGACGTGGACGCCTTCGGTCTTTGCGGACGCCTGCGAGAACTCGGCAAGCGTGGCAGGCGCGATCGTCGTCGACCTCACCGCGAGCGGAAGCGGCTCGAACGACGAGTTCATCAGCCGGCGCAGTTGGGATGCCATCGAGGCGACGGCACTCTACGCGCAGTGTTCGCAGACCTCGTCGGGCGGCGCGCCGGCATACGTCTGGGTCTCGAACATCCAACAAGCGCAGAGCCAGAAGAGTACCTTCACGCCGCTCATGCCCCTCGCGATGCTTCTCACGCTCGGCGCAATGTACGAGGAGTTCGTCCCCGCGCGCTCGACGAGCACGACGTCGAAGCGACTCTTCCCCGCTCCCCATCCGACGCCGCCGTCGGGCTACGTCAGCGAGACCGACACGACGAACACGTCGTCGATCAACTCGGCGCAGCTCGGCTCCGTCGCAGGCGGTTTCCTTTCGAGTTCAATCGCGTACACGAACAGCGCGGTACCGCTGACGTCGACCGCCGTCGATCTTCAGAGCTGGAACACGCTCCAAACGCTCGCCATGCACCTGATCGCGGACATGAACTGCTGGCAGCCCGCTCCGGAGACGATCCACGCCCCACGCGCGCAAGACATCGTCGGCGCCGCGCGGTCACTGCCTGCGTACAATCCGCCTCCCGGCCTCGGCGCCTATACCGCAGGGCGGCCGTCGGCGCCGTTCTGCGTCGAGCCTACGGGGCACGCATCCATTCACCTCATGCTGCCGCACACGTCAAAGCCGTGAGCGTTTCGGAGCACCCATGACGAAACACATTCTCTCCACGATTTTCATCGCAGCCGCCGTTTGCACGCTCGCCCCGGGACGCGCCTCGGCGGTACCGCGCGCGCCGGTACACGCCGCCCGAGCACAAGCGGCAGCCCTGCTCTCGACGTGGAACTGCGAAACGACACAAGCAAACGGGACCGTGCACGAGGAAACCGACACCATCGAGCCGATGGGCCACTGGCTGCGCGGCATGGCCCGAGATGGAACGGGCCCTCTCTACGACTATTACCTGGGTTACGCGCACGGACACTGGATCTACATTCAAGTCTCTGCGTTGCAGGGCTCGTACTTCGTTGGCACGAGCACCGGCGGACCGCACGGTGCGCTCAACGGCTCCCGGTGGCGCGTCGTCTTCCCGCAAGGGCGAGACGCCTACTCGTTTTCGGAGACACCGACGCAGTTCACGATCGACTTCGTCGGCCTGCGCCAGGTATGCAACAAGATCGCGCAGCCCCCAGCTCCGCCACCACCGCCAACGCTGCAATGTTCGACGCGAGCCACGGGTAGCGCGACCGCATTCGAGAGTTACGCGAGCATCGTGCCGCTCGGCCCGCACTGGTGGCAAGGTGTTGGGAGCGAAGCACCTGGCGGAGGACGCGCGATCTATGCGTACGACATCTTCAATGCGGGGCTCCGCCGCGTCGCCGTTGCGGTCAATGGAAGCACCGGCGACTACGCGATTGCGACGAGCTACCTCGCGCCGACGCTCGACAACACCGTGTGGACCGTCGTTTATCCGACCGAAGAGCGCGGCTTTTCGTTCCGCAACGTCTGGCCGAACAATGCGCTGCCGCAGCGCTTCACGCTCGTCTTCGCGGACGGCTACCAGACGTGTTCGCCGTTCTAGCTCGAAGCTAGCAGCGCAACGGAACGCCTGCGAAGCGCTGGTCGACCCATGCCGCGGCGTCGCTGGCCGCCTGCAAAAGCACACTCCCGTGCATAGCGCTTGGATAAGCTTTGAACGTCACCGGCGTACCTTTGCGGCAGAGCGCATTACGCACTTCAATCGTCACGCGCGGATCGATGACCTGGTCCGATACGCCTTGCAAGAGCAGCACCGGAACGGTGATCGTGAAGCCTTCGGGATCGGTATTCGCGGCGACGTCATCGTAGAAGCCTTGAACGTCCGCATCGGCCCGGAAGATTTGGCGTGGAACGATGCGGCTCCAGCCTGAGTCGGCGGCGAGTTCGTCGATGCACATCTCTTGAAGCTGCGGCACGATTGCCAGTGCTTGCGGCGTGAGCATTCGCGTCAAGGTGAAGCGCGGATCGACCGTAGAAAAGCCCTCGATCGCAAGACCCAAGAATCCGTCTGCACCCGTTGGAGTGTCGCTCAGGAGCGCGCCTTGCACGAGGCCCTCCATGTGCGTCGCCGGCGCGTACGCAACGGCGCCGACGAGATCGAGTTCGGGCGCCCACTCTTGACCGTACGCGGCCGTGTCGAGCGCGGCCTGACCACCCTCGGAGTGTCCCATAACGATCCACTTCTTGCCGATCTGCGGATCGATGATGCGAGCGGCGCGAACGATGTCGGTGAGATCGCGTGCGAGCGGCGTTGCAACCATGTAGGGGTGGATACCCGGCGTTCCGTTCCCTTCGTAGTCGGTCTGCGCGACGGCGTAGCCGCGGCGAACGAAGGCATCCATAGCGAGTTGCTCTCTATCGTTGTGCGCAAAGCGCGACGGTGCACATTGTGGTGCGTTTCCCGTCGTTCCGTGCGCCCAACTCACGATCGGCCAACCGCCCGGCGGCGGCGCACCGTGCGGAATCGCGAGCATTCCGGAGACCGCGGTGAACTTGCCGTCAGCTGCGAGTGTCTCGTAAAGCAGGCGGTAGTTGATCGCCGCGGAGCGCAGCGCCGGTCCACCTTGGAAGCGGCGCACCCAGACGACTGCGCCGTCCCGCTGCGCAGGCAGCGGATTCGGCGGCACATAGAATGCGGCGCCGGCCGGACCGGCCATTAACGCGCCGAGAACGAGCGCCACCATCGGCATCGCACTTCCTCGGCGAATCCCGGGAATCCCCGCCTCCCAACGTGCAGCGAAATGCGCTCGCTATGGGAGCTTGTGCGGCCTCATTCGCTTCATCCGGGCGAGCCGCGCGTCGTACGCGCGCATCGCCGCCGCGTCACGAATTGCAAGCACCGCGTTCCACGCGCCGATTTGCACCATCTGCTGCGAGTCCGTCTGCTCGACGCGCTCGAGCGTCGGAATCGCGGCGGTGTCGCCGAGGATGCCGAGCGCCCTAGCAGCGGTAATGCGCGTGCTGATGAGCGGATCGTGCGAGACGAGCGCGAGCAGTGTTGCCAGCGCCAGTTGCGGTCGCTTCAGGCTCGATGCGAGCTGCGCCGTCGCGATGACGGCGGCGTTGCGTTCCTGTTCTTGCGTTCCGTATGCCGTGCGTGCTTCGAGCAGCGGGAATGCGCGCGCGTCGCCATACGCCGCCAAGCCGAGGAGCGCGCCGCTTGCGACGCCTTGCCGGAACGACGGTCGCCCCAGCGCCGCAACGAGCGCTGCGTATGCTCCCGGAGCCTTGAGCTTGCCGAGCGACGTCAGCGCGGGCGCCGCAAGATTCGGGTCTTCCTCGCGCGAGAGCACGTACAGAGCGTCAATGACCGCGGCCGGTCTGCCCTTCAGATCGCCGGCAGCGCCTGCGGCCGCAATACGAACGCGCTTGTCCCGGTCGTGCAGTGCGGCGTCCACCGTTCGCGCATCGTCGAACGACGCCGATGCTGCGCTCGCGTCGGCTCGCAGCCCGTAAAACGGATCAAACTCCGCCACTTCTCCAACCACACGCATCGCGGCGATGCGCTCCTTGCCGCGCGTCTTGGCAAACTTCGACAGCTCGCCGAGCGCCCACTCGCGATCGGCGACATAGGGAGCGTGGACAGCCTGATAGGCGAGCTGCGCTACGGTTTTGTGAAAGGTCAGCTTGCGAATGACGTTGTTGTTGGGATCGAAAAGTACCATCTGCGGAGCCACGGGTACGTGGTCGATCGTCACGATCTGCGCGTTTGCATCGATTGTCGGCTCCTGCGTGTACGTCTTGCCGTTCGCAAACGCCTCGACCACGATCGGCATCCGGAACGGCCGGCCACCGTAGTTCTTCTGTCGCACGTCGAGCGTCAGACGCTGCGCTGCGGCATCGTATCGCTGCGTTACGTAGTAATGCGGGTACCCAGCGCGATAGAACCACTCGCGCTCGAACCATGTCAAGTTCGTCCGCAGCGATGCACCGATGGCTGCAAAGAACTGGTGCGTGTCGGCATTCTTGTACTGATACGCGGCAAGATAGTCGTGCAGCGCCGCAAAGAAGCGCTTATCCCCGAACATATAGCGCAACATATGCAAGACTTCTCCGGGGCGCTCGTAGCCGCTTGCGTCGAAAAGGTCGAGTGGCGTGTCGTAGACGTAATCGACGATGGGCCGGTAATACTGCTTCGTTTCGGCGAAGTAACGCTGCTGCGCGTTGTAACGCTGGTATTGAAACTCCGCCTCGCCGAAGCGCTTCTCGAACCAGAGCTCCTGGAAGTACGTTGCGAAGCCTTCATTGATCCACGTGTTCGACCAGTCCGAGAGCGAGACGTCGTCGCCAAACCACTGGTGCGCGAGCTCGTGTGCGACGAGACCGTCGCACGGCCGCTCGAAGTTTTCGACCGCCGGATGCAGCGCGAGGGCGGTCTGAATCGTTGCGGAAGCGTTCTCCATGCCGCCGTACGTAAAGCGCTCCGCCGTCGTCTGATCGTACTTCTCCCACGGAAACTTGATGCCGATGATTTGCTGGAAGTACGCGACGATGTTGTTCGTGTGCCCGAAGCAGAGCGCGTTGAGATCGGCGTAACGCGGTTGCACGTAGGAATCGACGTTCATCTCGCCGTTACCGTACACATCGACGTTCCCGTCGTTCGCTTGACCGAGCGTCGTGTGGTGGCGCGCCAGCGGACCGGCGGCGAACGCGATGAGATACGTTGATTTGGGATGGGGCGCGTTCCAGTCCCACGTCTCCGTCGTTTGCGCGACCCGGTGCGAGCGCAGATATCCGTTGGCGACGACGGTCCAACCACGCGGCACGGTGACGACGAGCTCGCTGGGCGTCTTTTGGTTCGGCTCGTCCCACGTCGGAAACCAGCGCCGGTTGTCGATCATCTCGCCCTGCGACCAGATCTCCGGCGTCAGATTCGGATATCCGCGATCCGGACGAATGAAGTAGACGCCGCGCTGCGGCTGCGCCCAGTAGCGGAAGTGAACGGCAAGCCGCGCACCCGCGCGAGCCGGCGCGTGCAGATGTACCTCGACGAGTTGGTGTTCCGCGTCAAACGAGTAGGTGACAGGTGCGCCGTTGACGGTAACGCGCTCGTAGTGGATTCCGAGCGTATTGAAGGGGAGCGTTCGCAACCCGTCGCGTTTCGGCTCGACGATCGCGGTTTCGTCGCCGTAGACGATGCCGCGCGCGAAGTCGAAGTGCACGCGGACGATCGTATTCGCAAAGCGATACGGTGCGAACGCGGTCGGATGGAAGTATGCGTGGCCGCGCCCGAAAACTCTCGGAAGGGGCGTCGGCGGCGCCGGCGGTGCGCCGGCTGCAAAGGCCGTGCCGCCGAAGAGCGTCAACGCGAGCATCCCGGCGAAGCGAAAGGAAGCGAGCCTCATGGGGGCTATTTGCCTGCCGCTGCGGCGCACACCTCGCGTCTCGAGAGAAGGACGAGAAGGCAAGACGCGTGGCGCGAATAAGGCTCCGGGCGATGAATGCGATTCCGCTCTTCCTCGTACAGCGCGCGGCGAGCCGCGCGTATGCCGATCACGGCTGGCTGCGGACGTACCACTCCTTCAGCTTTGCCGACTATTACGATCCGCAGAACGAGAACTGGGGAACGCTGCGCGTGCTCAACGACGACCGCATCGCACCCGGCCAAGGTTTCGGCACGCATCCGCATCGTGACATGGAGATCCTCACGTACGTGCTGGAGGGAGAGCTCGAGCACGAGGATAGCATGGGGAACGCCGGCGTCGTCGGTCCGGGCGGCGTACAGTATCTCAGTGCCGGAACCGGCATACGGCACTCCGAGTACAACCATTCCAAGACGGAGCCATTGCACTTGCTGCAGATGTGGGTTCTCCCGGGAGAACGCGATACGCGCCCGTCATACGGACAGGTCGCGTTCGCAGACAGCGACCGTCTCAATCGCTGGCTTGCCATCGCCGGCGGACCGCGCAGCGCTGGCGCACCGGTGCGCTTGACGCAGGATGCGTCGTTCATGGTGAGCCGCATTGAGGCCGGCAAAGAGATTCAGTACGTTTTTGAGCCGAATCGGCTCGGCTTTCTCTTCGTCGCAAGCGGAAGCGTGTCGACGCGCGCGGAGGCCGCAGCCGGGACCATCGGGGGCGAGGATCTACGGGCTGGCGACGCCGTACGCATGGCAAACGTCGCGCGCCTCGTGGTTCAAGGCCCCGGTCTCGCGGTTCTCTGGGACGTCGGCGAAACGCCGGCCTAGCGTTTCGGTTCCGCTGGCCCTGCCGCGGCGGATGCGGTCTGGTAGAGTGTCATCACGCGCTGCACGTACCCTTGCGACTTCGGTGGAATCCCGTGCGCCCGCGTCACCGCCTCGGGGCCGGCGTTGTAGGCGGCAACCGCAAGCGTGAGGTCGTCGTGGAAACGCGCGAGCATCTGCGAGAGATATGATGCTCCGCATTCTAGATTGCCGTGCGGATCGAACGGACGCGTGAGCCCGCACTGCGTGGCCGTTGCCGGCATGAGCTGCATGAGTCCCATCGCGCCGTGGGCTGAAATCGCGTTGGGGTCACCGCCCGATTCGGCCTGTACGACGGCGTAGAGCAACGCCGCCGGGACGCGATTGTCGCTCGCAGCTTGGCTTACGAGCGTCAGCAGCGCACCCTGGCCAAAACTCGTCGACGGCGTTGGCGGCAAATAATTATTGTTGCACCCTGAGACGAGGAGTGCGAAGGCCACCGCCCCGAGGGTGCGCACACGCATGCCAACATCCTACCCGACTTCAGGCGCGGATTCCCAGAGAGCGGCGTACGCATCATGTGAAGATTTGGTATGCTCGACGCAACGGATGTCGCAGCACGCCCGGCGAAGATGCACGGCGAGCGCCATGAACTCGGACTTTCTATGGGACATGCACGTCTGTGCACCGCGAAACCCAGGCACCGATCTCATAAAAGCATTGCAAGAACATCGCGACGCGGGTGTTTCGATGGTCGCCGTCAACGTCTCGGATGCCGGCTACACGCTCGAGGACGCCGTTCGCACGATCTCGTCCTATCGCGCACACATCGCGGCGCGGCCCGATGCATTTATCTTGGTCGACCACGCCGAAGACATGGCGGAGGCTCAAGCGAGCGGGCGACTCGGCATCTGCTTCGACGTCGAAGGTGCGCTTTTGCTTGGCAATCAAGTCGATGTCGCGCGTCTGCTCTACGATCTCGGCGTCCGATGGATGGCCTTTGCATATAATCGCGCGAACCCGTTCGGCGCGGGGTGCCACGAGCAGCGTGACGACGGCCTAACGCCGCTTGGCCGGGAACTCGTCGAGACGATGGATGAGATCGGCATGATCAAGTGCTGTTCCCATACGGGTTACCGCACGGCGCGCGACGTATTCGAGCGCAGCCGCAAGCCATGCATCCTCTCACACTCTAATCCTCGAGCGCTTGTCGATCACCCACGCAACGTCCCCGACGATCTCATGAAAGCGCTCGCGCAGACCCGAGGCGTAATGGGAATCACCGGCGTCGGCATCTTCCTTGGAACGGCAACACCGGACGTCGACGATCTCTTCGCGCACGTCGACTATGCCGTCGATCTCATCGGACCCGAACACGTCGGAATCGGGCTCGATTATGCGATCGACGCCGGGTCTGATTTCATGGCATATATTTCCGACAAGACGTACTGGCCTGGAGGGTTTGGGTACGACACCGGTTCGGTCGTCATCCTCGGACCGCAGGCGTTTCCGGCACTTGCCGAACGCATGCGCTCCGCAGGGTATCCGGATGCTGCCATCCGCGGGGTCCTCGGTGAAAACTTCCGCCGGGTCGCCAGCGAAGTATGGCGCACCTCGAAGAGAACCTCGTCCACGGCATCCATCACGACGTAGCGCCTACGCGTCGAGAGCGAGGGGCTCGAACGCTTGCTGGCGCAAGCGTCGGGCCGGTTTACGCGCCTGCTTTTTCTCGCGAGTTCGATGTCAGAGGTCTTGCGTGAGAATGACACGGAACGTCACGGGCCCATAGTTGCCGGCCGGCGTCGCAGCGAGCGAGACCGGCACCGGCTGGCCCGTGAGAAGACTGGTCTGCGTTGCTCCCTTGACGAGTGGCAGGGGAATGCCGTTGAAGAAGCCCGCGTACGGGTTCGCATACGCGCCCGTAAGGTTGTCGGCGGAGAGCTGCAGCGCCGTGCCGTGGTCGTTGATATTGAAGCGACCGTTGGCCGAGAGCACCGTGAACGGCGCCTCGTTGAAGCTGTTGTTGTTGCCGAAGTACATCAGGCCGATGCTGTAGTACTGGCCGAAGTGCCCGCTCCAGCTCGCCTCACCGTAGCCCAACGCGTACGGCACGCGAGCGCCGGCGACACCGTTCGGAGCTCCGGCTATTGCCGTGGGCTGACCGCCGAAGTTTACGTTCGGAAGAACCGCGAGGTTCGTGTTGTATATGCAGCCCGGTCCCGGCGGAGTGGTTACGCCGGTCGTCGGATTCGTCGAACCGGCGCAGTAGAAGTACGGCGGCAAGTTGTACGTGAAGGCACGCTGCAACGACCCTTGCACCCTCCAGCCAAAGCCGTATTGCGGCACGTGTTTGATCGCGAGCTCGATGCCTTCATAGCGCGCCTGACCAAGGTTCGCGGTCTCCGACACCTCGCACGGCACGTTCGGGCAGCCTGTGGCCGCCGCCCCAGTGACGACCGACGTCTGCGTCAGGAATAAGTTGTGCAACTGCGTGAAGTAGAAGTCGACGGAGAACGCAGTTGCGCGCGCGATGCGGTGGTCCATGCCGAGGTCATAGCCGAAGGCCGTCTCCGCGTTGATGTCGCCGTTATTTGCATTCTGCAGCCATCCGGCAGCCGGCACGCCGCCGATGATTTGACTCCACGTCGGACCGCCGGAGGAGACCAGGCTGATGTAAGGCGGCGCGACCGATCCGCCGGCCGAGAGCCGGTAGATCGTGTCACTCGACGGATGCCACGTGAGCGCTGCGCGCGGCTCGTTGTAGGAGTGCGAAGAGTCCTTCCACGCTGCGCCGCCGTTAATCGAATAGTGACTCAGATAGTTGACCACGTAATCGCCGAGGTTCAGCAAAAGGTCCGGCGTGAGGATGATGTTCCCGCGCAGGGCGAGGGTTTGAAAGGTCTGCTTTGAGCCGGCAACGGGGCTGTTGACGATAATGCCAACGGACGGCTCATCGGTGGTTGAGGATGATCCCTGTTCCGAGCGGTCGTACGAGAGCGTGAACGTATTCTCGCCGAGCTGTTCCTGCAGTTCTAGCGTCTCGCCGCTCATCGTGTCGTTCGTGAGAAACAGATTTGCCTGGCTGGCCGTTGCAAGGGTGACCTTCTGGCCGCTGAACGTCGTGTTCGTAGGCGCGACGCTGCCGCCGCCTGCGGTGTTGCACATAAACGTCGCGAGATCAAACGTTGCGCCGACCGGGCAAAGCGGAACCGTACCGAATGCGTTCAGCGATACGTTCACAGGCGACGAGGATCCCTCAACGGCATACGTGTTCAACGCACCGGTGTAGTAGCGCGCGAGCAGCGTGCCCGTCTGGCCGACCGTCGTGCGGAACTCACCTTGGAAGAGATTCTGCCGTTCCCATGTGTAGCCGAGGCCGTTAAATGAGCTGAGGTCGAAGGGAATCGCCGTGCCGCAGGCGGGCCCGCGGCCCGTGCTCGCGCAGTTGTAGGGCGTTCCCGTCGCAAACGGATTGCACGTCAGCCCGGCGTTCGCGGTGCCGCACGGTTCAAAAGAGAATGCGGGCAAGCCCGTGTTGCCGACCTGCGAAGTGTCATACGCGTTCACATCGCCGTTTCCCGTGACGGACTGTCCGCCTAGGAACGAGAGCTTCAGCGACGTGTTATTCGAAAAGTTGAAGACGAGCTTCCCGAGTTCCGAGGCAGAGTGGTAGCCCGTGTTCATCGTGTAGCAGCAGCCGATGAGCGGCTCCGTAAAGACGATTCCCATGCCGTCGTACGGAGCGAACGCGGGCGGTCCGAGACCTTCACCGACCGGGGTGCCGAGCATTGCGAGTTGCTGGCCGTTCACGTAATATGGGCCGCCGGGCGGCCCGCCGTCGAGTTGAATCTGCGAGCCGAGGAAGCGGAAGTTCTGCAGCGGCCCCGGTGCGCCGTCGGTCACATAGCCGGCTGCATACCCGATCTTGTGGTTCGCCGTGGTACCCGTCGCCCGGAACCCCGTCGAGATCCCGCCCCACCTGTCTGCGCTGAACATTCCGGACTCTCTATTCTGCGCGGTGGGTTCGAGCGTCCGATAGTTGATCGTTCCGTTGATCGCGTAGTTGATCTCCGCGGGCATCGAGCCGGGGCCTTTGACAAGCTCGACGTCGTCTAGGAGGAACGGGTTGATGAGGTTCGGTGAGAATGTTCCCTCGGAACCGACCGAGACAGGGTGACCGTCGATGAGCGACTCCGTCTCGTATGGCAGCGCACCGCGGATCTGCGGCGTCTGCTCTGAGCCGGGCGAGGCACCGTTGCTCGGATTCCCGTTTCCCGGTGAATACGGCGTCGTGAAGATGCCCGGTATCTCGTTGAGCACCTTCGTCACTTGCTCGCTGCCCTGATTCGCAAACGTCTGCGCGCTAACCGTGTCGATCGCCGCAGTCGACGTGTTGATCTGCGCGACGCCCGCTGCGATCGTGGAGACCGAGGCAATCGTTCGCAATGAAGAAAACGATGACTCGCTGAGCGTCACGTTCGCCATTACCGTTTCGCCAGCGACGGCCGCAACGGAGTCGTCGCGATAGACGCGATAGCCAGCCTTGGTGACCTGCAACGTGTAGAGCCCCGCCGGAACGGCGGGAAACGTAAATGCACCGTGCGCGTCCGTCGCGATCGAAAGGTGGGTGGCGCCGATGAGCTCCACTTGCGCGCCGCCGAGCGGCGCTCCACTCGAAGCGCGCACGACGCCGCTCACGGCTGCAGTCGCCCCCGCAGCGTTTGCCGCGATCGGCGCCAAGGCGCACCCGAATATAAGCGCTGCCAGCACGGCTGATAACCGCGCCAGCCGGAAATTCGTAGAACCCATCATCCTGCCTCTCTTTCGCGCAGAGCGCATCGACCGGCCGATGCGCGCAGGTATCGGTCGATTATAGGATATTTAGGACAGAAAAGCAATATTTCGTCCCAACAGCATGAGCCAGACCTTTGATGCCGATGTCGCCGTCGTGGGGAGCGGCATCGTTGGGACGATGACTGCTCTGGCACTGCAGGACGCGGGCTCCTGCGTGCTGGCGATCGAAGCCGACGAACCCGGCGCGGGAACGGCCGCAGGAAGTGCCGGGTACGTGCACGACGGCGAAATATTTCCCGTCGCGCAGCCGCGCCTGCTGGCAGATCTTCCACGCCTCTTCTTCGATCCGTTCGGCCCGCTCGTGTTTCGGCTGTCGTATCTGCCACAGATGCTCGGATGGAGCGCCCGTTTCTTGGGATCGATGCGCGCGCCCGCGATCGCGCACGGCATCGCCGCGCTTGCGAGCCTCAACCGCCTCGCGATCGACGCGCTCTTCGCCGTCGCGAACGCCGCCCAAGCGCAGGACCTGCTCGTGCATCGCGGTGGCCTGAAGATTGCGCACGCCGCGCGCACGTTCGAGGGCTTCGCGCACGAGGTCGAGCTGCTGCAGCGTGCGGGCATCCCCGCGCGGATCGTCGGAGCAGACGCACTGCACGCCATGGAGCCGGCGCTCGGAGGCGACAACGCAGGAGCTATCCTTTTTCCGAACTCGGCGCACTGCATCGATCCTTCCGCTTTCGGCAAGCGTCTTGCGGCGCGCGTGCGCGCCCGCGGAACGATCGTGCGCGCGCGCGCAAGCGCCTTGCTGCCGCAGCGAGACGGATCGTGGTCGGTGAGTCTGAACGGCTCGGCGTCCAGGGTGGACGTGCAACGCGTCGTCGTGACTGCGGGCTACGCGTCGCCTGCGCTCTTGCGGCCGCTCGGGTATCGAGCACCGCTCGCCGCGGCGCGGGGATACCATCTCATGATCGAGCATCCCGGAATCGAGCTAGGGCATCCGATGATCTTTCACGAGCCCCACGTCGGTGCGACGCCGATGCGCAGTGGACTACGCCTTGCGGGAACGATGGAGTTCGCGTCACCCGACGCGCGGCCCGATTTTCGGCGCGCCGAGATGCTCTATCCCATCATACGACGGTACGTTCCATCGTTGCAGAACGATACTGCGACGACGTGGGCTGGAATACGGCCCTCGATGCCCGACTCGCTGCCCGCGATTGGGAAAGCATCGCGTCACGACAACCTCTACTACTGTTTCGGCCATGGGCATCTCGGCTTCACGCAGGCGGCGATCTCCGCACGGTGCATCGCCGAGCTGGTGACGCACACGAAACCGGCGATCGATCTCGCACCATTCGACTTAGAGCGCTTTTCATGATACGCTCCTGCCATGAACCTTTGCCGTTTCACGCTGGCCGCCGCAGCGCTGCCGTTCCTCGTCACGATCCCGCATGTCTCGGCGCAAACGCCGTTGACGGTCGACGTCACGATGCATGCGCAAAGCGGATCGGGACAGACCGGAACGGCCACGATCACGCGAACGACCGATGGCGTTGAAGTCGTTATCTCGCTTGCGAGTCCCACGACGACGCGGGAACCGGCGCACATTCACTTCGGCGTTTGTTCGGATCTCGGCGGCGTTCAGAACGCCCTTGCCGACGTCGTCAACGGCACGTCGGTAACCGCCCTTCGCGGCGTGACGATGTCGGATCTGCTTTCGGCCCCGTTAGCGATCAACGTGCACAAGAGTGCCGGCGATCTCGGAACGTCCGTCTCGTGCGGCGATATTCCGAACCCGGCGCCGGACCGTTAGTGGAACGTCAGGTTCGTCTTCAACGTCGTTTTTGGGTAGACGGGCAAGAGCATCGCGGGTAGCGGCCGCTGGTTGAAATCGAAGTCACGGATAAGGTTTCCGAGAATCGGCGCATTCTCCCGAACGTCCGGCCGGCGATCGGGACGACCGTCGGTCCTGGGATCGATGCGCTCGCCGTTCAGAAAGTCGTCCTCGATGAAGCGCAGGTACGCATCGAAACTCAGCGTTTGATGGTCGATATACCCGCGTCGTGCATACGGGCTGATGACGAGAGCCGGCACCCGCAGTCCGTAACCGTCGCCGTCGACGCGCGGAGGAACGACGTGATCGTAAAATCCGCCCCAGTCGTCCCAGACGAGGAAGATCGCGGTCGAGTTCCAGTCAGGCCCGCTCATGATGGCGTTGATGAGCCGCGTCACATAACTCTGGCCGACGCTCACGAGCGCGGGCGGATGCTCGCTCTGCAACCCTCCCGGTGAGATCCACGACACCGCGGGAAGATTTCCGCTGGCCACGGCTGCATAAAAGTGACGTACGTCTTGAATATTGCGGACCTGTCCATCTTCGCGGACGTCCGTTGCCGTGAGCAGCGGGCTCCAAATGTACGGCGTCGTGCGGTGATTGTTCTGTGCGTTGATGCAGGCCTCGACTTGAGCGACCGTCTTGCATCCTGTCGGCGTCCCGTTCGCGACGTAGTATCTCCAGCTGACACCGTGTTTGGAGAGCAGGTACGTCAGATCGGTCCACGCGACGACGTGCACCATGCTCGCGGAGTTGCGAACCTCGTCTTCGGGCCCGCGGGGACGTTGGTTTGCCGCTTGACGAAGTTGGGCCGACTTCGGAGCAGGAACGAGCGCTGGATCGTTTCTGCATGACATTGGGTTGACGTGGAACATATCCTGGAGATCCGTTAACGGCGACGGTTGCGGACACGTTGCCGACCACGCGGAGACCTCGTAGTAGTGCGCCGGCAGACTCCATGACTCCACGGATTCGAACATGTGGTCCTGAAGCGTGAAGTGCTTCGCGTACGCCCAGTAGTTGGGGATGTCGCGGCCGTCGTGGTAGCCCATGACGTCGGGCGGTGCAGCTGCGGCGCACTTCGGATCGTTGTAGTTCCACATGCAGCCGCGCTCGGAGGCTTCGGCCTCGCGAATGAAGCCGTCCATCTTACCGCCGTCGACGTCCGCGATGGCCTGTTTGGCGAGGTGCTGGCCGCCCGCGTTGTCGTCGGACGAGTCATGGTATGGCTTCTGGCACGAATGCCTTCGCGGGTCCGGAACGCAGACAGCAAAGTGGCCGTGAGCATCGCGGGGAATGCCGTCGGCGCCGGGATACGTGCCGAAGTAGGAGTCGAAAGAGCGATTCTCTTGCATGATGATAATGATGTGCCGTATACGGTGTATGCCGGCGTCCGTCGCATCATGCCCGTTATGCGTCACACCGCCGCGGGCTGCAACCGCAAGCGCCACGAGCGCGAGCGCAACCGGCATGCCCAGCCAAAGGAATCTACGGTACTGCATCATGCTCTTAGCGGCCCAAGCCGAGGTCTTTGAGGAGTGGACCAACCTTTGGATCGCTGCCGTAGAAGGCGCGGAACATCTGCAGATAACCCTCCGAGTGGCCTTTCGAGAGAATGAGATCGCGGAAGCGCTGACCGTTTGCGCGCGTCATGCCGCCGTGCTCTAGGAACCACTGGTACGTGTCGTCGTCGAGCATTGCCGTCCAGGTGTACGAGTAGTAGCCGGCCGCGTACCCGTTCGACCAGATATGCGCGAAGTAACTCGAGCGGTACCGCGGCGGAATGCTGGGGAAGTTGACGCCCGCCGCTGCGAGCGCGTGCCGCTCGAAGGTATCGGCATTCTGCTTTGGCGCGCTCGCGGGCAGATCGTGCCACGCCATGTCGAGTTCGTCCGCGGCGAGCAGCTCGCCGTAGTCGTATCCGACGTTGGACTTCGACGATGCTTCGATCTTCGCGACGAGTGCTTGAGGAATGGGCTTCCCGGTGCGATAGTCGAAGGCGTAATGACGCAGTACCGCTGGGTAGAACGCCCAGTGCTGGTTGAACTGTGACGGATACTCGACGAAGTCGCGCGCGGTGTTCGTGCCGGCGAGCGACGCATACTCTTGGTCGGCGAAAAACGCGTTGAGCGCGTGGCCGAACT
>DAHUYK010000038.1 GCA_027315245.1 Vulcanimicrobiota bacterium
TGGGCTCGCGGGATTTGCCGGCGAGCTGATCGTTCTCATCGGCGTCTACCACAGCGGGCACGCATGGGCGGCTGTGCTCGCGCTCGTCGCGATCGTGACGGCGGCGGCGTACGCGCTGCGGCTGCTTCAAGGTACGACGCAAGGACCGCCGGTTGAAGATCTCCCGCAGCGCGCGGATCTGACGTGGAAAGAGGCCATCGCATTGGCGCCGTTGCTCCTCGCGCTGCTCTATTTCGGCGTCTATCCCCATGCGCTGCTCGCTTCGGGATGGCTGCACCCGTGATTCCGCACCTCACCGCTGCAGACTGGGGCGCGCTGCTCCCGATCTTCGTGCTCGCCGTTACCGGCATCGCCGTGCTGTTCGCCGATCTCGTTGCGCGCGCGTACGTTCCGCGTTACGTCGCAATCGCTATCGCATGCGCCGGAACCGTCGCCGCGGGAGCGGTCTCCTTCGGACAGTACGGCCTGCACGTGGCAGCCTTCGGCGGCGCCTTCATGCTGGATTCCTCGACCGTCGTCTTCGAACTCGTCGTCCTCCTCGCGACCCTGGGATCGGTCGTGCTCTATGGCACGATCGGAGAAGCGCGCCACGCAGGCGCCGCGGTGACGCTCATGCTCTGGAGCGCGTGCGGCGCGATGCTCATGGCGGGCGCGGGCAGCTTGATGACGATCTTCTTGGGACTGGAGCTCCTGTCGCTTGCGCTCTACACGCTCTGCGGCATGGCGGATCGCGCGGGCGCCCGCGAGTCGGCGCTCAAGTATCTCATCTTGAGCTCGACGGCCTCGGGATTTCTGCTCTACGGCATGGCCTTGCTCTTCGGCGCAACGGGGTCCGTGTCGCTCGCGGCGCTCGCGAGCCCGGGTCTTTCCGCAAGCCCGTTGTTCTGGATCGGAATTGGGCTCTTTTTCGTCGGCCTGGCGTTCAAACTCAGCCTCGTGCCGTTCCACACGTGGGCGCCCGACGTCTACGCCGGCGCGCCGCTTCCCGTGACCGCGTTCATGAGCGTTGCGACGAAGGCGGGCGTGCTCGCGGTGCTTGCGCGCGTGGCGGTTGCAACGCTGCCGGCACACGACGCGGCCGCACTGCTTTTGCCGATGTGGGTCGTCGCAGGCATCTCGATGATCGCGGGCAACGTGGGAATGCTTGCGCAGACTGACCTCAAGCGCATGCTCGCGTACTCCGGCATTGCGCAGATCGGTTACGTGCTCGCGGCGCTGGCGGGTGGAACGAACGCCGGTCTGGGTGCGGCCCTGTATTACTTTGCTGCGTACGCTTTCATGAACCTCGGCGCGTTTGCAGTCGCGGCTGCGCTCTCGAGCGACCGCGAGGAGGGCGCGGTGCTGGCAAACTACGCGGGACTCGCCTACCGGCGTCCGTGGCTCGCGGGTGCGATGACGGTGTTTCTGCTGGCCATGGCGGGGCTGCCGCCGACGGCGGGATTCCTCGGCAAAGTCTTCATCCTGCGCAGCAGCGTGCAGACGGGCTACGTGTGGTTGGGCCTATTGCTCGTCGCGGGCACGGCGATATCGCTCTACGCCTACGCGCGGATCGTACGCCTCATGTACGCGCGAGATCCGCACCATGCATACGATCCGAAGGTATCTGCGCCGCTGGCAGCGATCAGTGCCGCGGTCTGCGCGCTGTTCGTCATCGCGTTGACGTTCTAT